>CAZEXX010000165.1:0-8614 GCA_964516885.1 uncultured Anaerolineales bacterium
TCTCCACGAAGCGCGATGTGCTGGCGTACTATCTACAGCTATGGATGGTCCGGGTAAGAGCGCGCGTTCGGGATGTGACAATTCAGACTGAGAGCGGCATCTGTGCTATCGAGGCGATCTTCGATGAGACGGCTCGGATAGTGTCGCCACATCCGGGCGTGATGTACGAACTGGTCGCGTACTATGCGGTGGGCATCCCTCAGGGAGGCCCGCCCTCTCTCACTGATGCGGAGATTGCACTCCATTTCTCGGATCTGCCGGTGGTGCCCCTGGAATCCAAGGATCTCTACGATCTGTTGAGGGAGGGGCTATGGCGGGCTATGGCGCGCAGGGAACTGCCTCAGCAGACAGATACGCCTTCGGTCTTGATGATCCTTATGAACATATTCTTTTCGACGTTCGTTGCAGCGCGACTACTCGCCGTTGATCCTGAGGAGATCGGCCGACTCTATCGCCGGCAGCTCGATCTTGTTTGGGCCGGCGTGAGTCATGCCTCGCAGAGCGAGGGACAAGCGGGTATGGCGGAAGCGTATGATGATCCTCATTGAGGCGGATGTGCACCTCGCGTTTCTCGGACGACAGTGTGTGGCGGCAGAATCGATACCGGATTTTCTGAGGGAGGTAGAACGGAGATGAACACAGCCTTCGTGCAGCTTCGCGGATTGCGCAAGAGCTATGGCTCTGAGCGCACAGGCATCGTCGAGGCCGTCACGGGCATCGACCTTGACATTCCTGCTGGGCAGCTTTTTGGTTTCCTCGGCCCGAACGGCGCGGGGAAGACGACTACGATCAAGATGATCTGCGGTTTGGTCAAGCCGACGGCAGGCACCGTGTCGGTGGACGGTATCGATGTAGGGCGCAGACGTGGCGCTGCGATGCAGCGCGTCGGCGCAGTCCTCGAAGGCACCCGCAATGTCCACTGGCCACTCTCTGCCTGGGACAATCTGCTCTACTTCGGTCATCTCAAAGGGGTGCGCGGGCACATTCTGCGTGCGCGGGCCGAACGTCTCCTGCATATGCTGGCGCTCTGGGATCGGCGGGGTGACCTCGTGCGCACCTTCTCCCGGGGGATGCAGCAGAAGGTGGCGATCGGCTGCGCGCTTATCGCGGATCCACCCGTGGTGATGCTCGATGAGCCGACGCTGGGTCTGGATGTCCAGGCTGTCGTGGCGGTCCGACATCTTATCAAGACATTGGTTGAGGATGAGGGCAAGACGGTGGTCCTCACGACACACCAACTCGATATGGCCGAAGCACTGTGTGACCGGGTAGCGATCATCAACAAGGGCCGGATTGTGGCCGACCAACCTGTGGCGAGCCTGTTGGCGCTGTTCCGAGAGAAGACCTATCGGATCAAGGTGGAAGGGCATCTGACTGCGACGGATGTGGCAAGCTTTGGCGATAGCGATGTTGACACTGTCAATGGCGACACCATCCTCCGCGGCCCGATCGACTATGCCGATGTCCTATACGACCGGATCGCACGGCTGCGTTCACTGGGCGCAAGACTGCTCTCTGTGGAGGAGACTGAGCCCAGCCTTTCGGATGTTTTCCTGAAACTGCTGGCTGCCGGTGATGGTGAGGGGGCATGAGATGATACGAACCTTGTTGATCGTGGTGCCGGGAGAGATGCGAAAAGCACTGCTCATCGCCTGGACCTACAAAATGAATACATTGATCGGTTTGTTCACCCTGGGGTTTATCTTTGTCGGGATTGCTTTCTTTGTGCAAGGCGGCGTTCTGGATCCGGCTGTTCTGGCCACGACGCTATTGGGGTATTTGGTCTGGATGTATGCCGCGCTGGCCGTGGGTGACCTGAGCGGGGGGCTGGGCAGCGAAATGCAGGCCGGCACGCTCGAACAGATGGCGATGAGTCCTGTTCCTCTCGGCATTGTGCTGTTGGGACGATCTTTGGCAAACCTCGTCATCACGACAGTCCAGGTTGTCCTGATGGTTGTGGTGATGTCGTTGCTCTTTGGCGTTCGGCTGCCGTTGCATTGGGAGATAGTGCCTGTGCTAGCCCTCACATGGGTGGGCATCCTGGGTTTCGGATACGTGATAGCCGGAGCGATGCTGGTTCTGAAGCAGGTGGGGTCGTTTGCCGGCCTGCTTAACAATGCACTGGCCTTTCTCAACGGCTCCTTCCTGCCTGTCGCGGATATGCCCGGATGGTTGGCCGCTGTCGCCAAGACGTTGCCGAGTACGCAGGGCGTCGTCGTGCTGCGGAAGGTCACGCTGAGCGGGGACTCGCTCTCCGCCGTGTGGCGCGAGGGCAGCCTGGTCGGATTGCTGATCCATTCAGCGTGCTATGTGGTGGTGGGTGGGCTGGTGTTCAGTCTCTGTGAACGGTATGCCAGGGAGCGGGGGACATTGGGACAGTACTGATCCTTCCGGCCATCGGAGGTCGCTCTGACAGAGTTAGTGACCGTGATCGGCGAGCGCAGGATGACCAAGAGCAGAGTGATGAAGATCAGCTTGGTTCCCGCAACCCAGAAGACCAGATACCGGACGAACTGATGTAGATTCGGGTCAGTCTTCGAACTCTCCCAGGCGTTGAATACCCCCACGCCATTGCCAAAACGTGTTCTGGGCTGAAAGTAAAGCGTCATCACGTTCAAGGTTTCGAGAACTGCAAAGGCGACAATAGTGACGGAAAGGATGCTCATACCTAGTTCCTTCTGTGAGAGCTGATCCGGCTGGCAACTTATGGGTCCGGCCAGCGCTGTCTATCGATCTTCCCGCATAGACAACGACAGATACTCTGCCCAGAGTTGGTGCTGATATCTATTATAGTCCATTGTGGGAGCTGAAGTGGTTGCCGGCAGTTGACTGACGCTGGGTTGTTGCAGACCCCTGGATTGGCAGCGTTGAGGGGATCATTGTCTGTTTCCCGCTTGGTGAGCGCGCTTTGTTTGCTTGGCAGGTAGGTAGGCGATGCTATAATTTGGGCATTGAGCAAGTGTTGTTGGCCACGTAGATCTCCCATATGACATAGGGTCATCAGGGTGCCACGGGGCTGTTTCTGAGAAAGGATCGCTATGCCAAGACGGGGGTTGGGCCGTGGTCTGGATCTGTTGATCCCCACCGAAGATTCAGCTTCGGATGGGCTGCTGCAGGTAGAGGTGGACAAGATTGTGCCCAACCCGCATCAGCCGCGGACGCTGCTGTCAGATTCCAGTCTGGGTGGGCTCGCGGATTCGATCCGCGAGCATGGAGTTATTCAGCCCCTTATCGTCACCAAGCTGCCTGCGGGCGGATATCAGCTGATTGCGGGGGAGCGTCGCTGGCGCGCGTCGCAGTTGGCCGGTCTGGAAACGGTCCCGGTGATTGTCAAAGAGGCGGCGCCTCAGAAGATGCTGGAACTGGCCCTGGTGGAGAATATCCAACGCGCCGACCTGAACCCGTTGGAAGAGGCGGCGGCTTATCAGCATCTCGTCGAAGATTTCGGCTTGTCGCAGTCCGAGGTCGCCCGCAGGGTGGGAAAGAGCCGTCCCGCTGTGAACAACGTGATGCGCTTGCTGAACGCGGCTCCGTCAATCCAGCAGGCACTGCTTGACGGCACAATCACAGAAGGTCACGGACGCGCATTGCTGGGGCTGGAGACGCCCGAGGCGCAAGATGCGGCGCTGCAGACGGTCTTGGCCAAGGGGTTGACCGTCAGAGGAGTCGAGGCCCTGGTGCGTCGACTGCGTGGGGAAACCGAAGCCCCGGCGCGGCCGGCTGCCGAACCGGAGGACCCGCATATCCACGAACTAGAGGAGCGTTTCGAGGCCGCGCTGGGGACCCGTGTCCGCGTCAAGCACGGTAAGAAGCAGGGGCGCGTGGTGATCTATTACTATTCCGACGAGGAGTTCCAGGCTCTGTATCATCGGCTGACCGGTGACGAGCTATGATGGGGGGATCTGTTTGATGGCTTCGCCTGCTGAGATGGCAAGAATCGTTCGCGAGAAGATTTCGCAGGCAGTCGATATCCTGAATGAGACGGATACCGATCTGTGGTTGACGTTGGTGCGTGAGACGTCGCAGGTCAAGGATCCGGTGCTTGACTTGATCCTGGGCTTCGATCTGACCTGGTTGTCCGGGCTGCTTATCCACCGGAACGGCAGCTGTACAGCGATCGTGGGCCGCTTTGACGCGACGAATTTCGAGCAGCTGGCGGCCTATGACAACGTGGTGACCTACGACCAGGCCTTCCTGCCGGTTCTGACTCAGGCGATCCGGTCCTTTGATCCGGGCAACATCGCCATCAATACCTCCGACAATGATCCGGCGGCTGACGGCCTGACCTACGGTCTGTATCGGCTGCTCAACAAGGCCCTGGCGGATACGCCCTATGGTTCCAGGCTGGTCTCGGCGGAGTCCATCATCGGTGCGCTGCGCGGGCGGAAGACGGTGACGGAGATCGGCTTGATTGAGGCCGCCGTTGTGGAGAGCCAGCACGCGATTGCGGAACTGCACGAGATCATCCGGCCCGGCATCTCGGATCTGGAAATCGCTGACGTCCTACACGCTTACGCGACCCGTCACGGTTATGGGACCGGGTGGGACTGGGATAACTGTCCGCACGTGACGGTGGGCCCCGAAAGCGCCTTCGGCCACGGGATGCCGACGGGGTTGCGCGCCAAGCCCGGCAATCTCGTGCACATTGACTTCGGCCTCTCTCTCCAGGGTTTTGTGGCGGACCTGCAGCGGACGTGGTACTTGCGCGCAGAACCGCGCGAGGCAGTGCCTGCGGATGTCACCGCGGCCTGGGACGCCGTGACGCGGGCGCTGGAAGCCGGACGTGCCGCGTTGAGGCCCGGCGCACGGGGATGGGAGGTCGATGCAGCGGCCCGTCAGAGTCTTGTCGCGGATGGGTACCCGGAGTTTATGCATGCGTTTGGCCACCATATCGGTCGGACCGCTCATGATGGCGCCACGGTCCTGGGACCCAAGTGGGAGCGCTATGGCACATCAATTGAGGGCGTGATCGAGGCCGGCAATGTCTTCGCGATCGAGTTGGGCGTGGCAGTGCCCGGTCGAGGATATGTGAGCCGTGAGGAAGACGTCGTTGTCAAAGTCGATGGTGCCCACTATCTGGGTGAGCAGCAAGAGGAGCTGTGGACCATCGGTTAGTGCTGCGGCGGTCGGAGTTGACAAGCAAAACGGCCCGGGAACTCCCGGGCCGTTGGTGTATCAGGATCTAGTGAGGCAGCGCGCCGTAGGGTGTCTTTGGGGCTAAGCCCCAGGGCCTTCGGGCCAGTCCAATACGTAGACGCACAATCCGCCCTGCTTGGCCTCATTGGTGACACGTTGCACCTCCACATTCGGCCCGGCTAACAGCTGGCACAGCTGGAGATCGATCTGGCACGTCGCCCCGTAGGTCTGACTCACGTGGAAGTAGGGACAACTGCTGATGTAGATTGTGTAGCGGCTAGCCTTCTCTGAGTCTTGCTCCCATCGGGAGACATAACCCTGCTGATTCATGAAGGTGACCACGCTCTCGATACGCTGAGCCGGGTTCGACGGCAGGTCCCCGGCGCGGCTGGCAATGCGCTTAGCCGCGCGCTCCAACAACACCTCGCGTTGCTGCGGATCCACACATTCATCGATTGAGCCCAAAAGCGCGGATGCCAGTCCGCTGTAGTTATTGGGGAAGAGGTCTGCAGCAGTTGATGTCAGGTGGTAGACGTAGCGCGGTCTGCCTGGGCGGTTGGAACGGCGCACTTCGGGGACTGAAATGTAGCCCTCTGAGCGCAAGATCTCGAGGTGATGGCGAACGGTTACGCTGGTAAGTTCGAGCTCGTTGCTCAGGTCCTGGACGGTGACCTCGCCGTGGCGCTTAATGATCTCCAAGATCTGCTGTCTTGTATCTTGCATAGTCGCTCTCTCCGCAGGGCGTCCGATTCCACCGCACGTCCTCAATGGTGTGAATAAGAAAGGTTTGCTTCAAACAATTGCATCTTAACACCACGTCTGAGTTTTGTCAAATGCCTATATGCTTTTCAGCGGCTGCAGGGCTGGCGTTTCGTTGAGGGTGTGCTATAATCAGCACCACTTTCAATCGGAGGTACGTACGTGTTCGAAGTCAATAAAGAACTTCTCGATTCTCATGAAGCACTCCTCGATGTGGTCTTCGAGGATGAAGCTGTCGATGGTGCCAAGCGCCGCGCTGCTCGGAAGATCTCACGTGAGCTGAAAATCCCCGGGTTCCGTCAAGGCAGGGCACCCTATGCCAAGGTATTGCAGTACGCCGGCGAACCCGCCGTAGTGCAAGAGGCCGCTGAGTTGCTGTTGGACGAGTCCTACTCGGAGATACTCGAAGCAGCTGAGATCTCACCCTACGGCATGGGCGAATTCGTGGATATGCAGCCATCGCCACTCACCTTCAAGATACGCGTCCCGCTGGCGCCCGTCGTGGATCTGGGCGACTACAAGAGCTTGCGCGAAGATTGGACAGAAGCGACGGTCTCCGATGACGAGATCGAGCAGGTGTTGGCGCAGGTTCGTGAAGAGCATGCGGTTCTGGAGCCTGTGGACCGCGTGGCAGAGATGGCCGATGAGCTCCGGGTTAACGTGCATGCCACCGTCGGCGATGACGTTATCATTGACGAGGATGCTGTTGAGGTCGTGCTCTCGGAAGAGCGCCCATTCTTCTCTCTGGAGTTTGTCGCAGCTTTGGTCGGTATGAGCGCTGAGGAAGAAAGCGCATTTACCCTGGCCTTGCCCGAGTCAATGGAAGACCCGGACCTGCAAGGCGCGGAGGCTGAATTCACGGTTAAGGTCACCCAGGTGTTCGAGCGCAAGTTGCCGGAGTTGGATGATGCCCTGGCCAGCACCGTGGGGTCATTCGAGTCCTTTGATGAACTCAAGCAGGACATCACCGATCGTATTCTGACGCAGAAGAAGGAACAAGCTGAGTCTGTCTATCGTGATCAGATGACTGCTAAGCTGGTCGAGATGGCGACTTCCAACTATCCACCGCAGATGGTGTCGGACACCCTGGATGATATCGTTGAGGAGACCTCGCAGCGGATTCAGCGCCAGAACAAGATGTCGCTGGAGGACGCGCTGCGTTTGGAGGGCCGGACGATCGAGCAATTCCGCGAGGAGGTGACGTCTCAAGCGGAGGATCGGGTCAAGCGATCCTTGGCGTTGCGTCAGTTCGCTCTCGCGGAGTCGATCGACGTGGGCGACGATGAGGTCGTGAAGGAATACTCTGATTTCCTGGCACAGATCGGCATAGAGGGTCAGATGGCTGATAACGATCTGGATATTAGCTCTTCTATGGGCAACAATTTCCGGAACACTGTTTTCGGACGCAAAGTGATGGCCTGTCTGGTAGCTATCGGGCGTGGCGAGACGGCTGCGGGCCCGGAGCCTGCGGGCACTGAGTCCGTGGCAGACCAGGATGAGAGTGAAGCCGTTGCCGAGGTCGAGACATCAGCTGAGGAGACTGTGGTTGCGGACGAGGCTGAGGCGTAGGACTCACAGGTAGCAACGCCAGTTTGGGTTTGACAACCTGAGGAGGCAGTTATGACCATCCCTTACGTCATTGAGACAACCGGGCGTGGGGAGCGCATGTATGATATCTTTTCCCTGTTGCTGCGGGAGCGGATTGTGTTCCTGGGAACACCGATCAACGGGCAGGTGGCGAATGTCATTGTTGCTCAGTTGTTGTTCCTGGACCGCGAGGACTCGGAGCGTGATATCTCCCTGTACATCAACACTCCCGGTGGCGAGATCGCGGCGGGTCTGGCAATCTACGATACTATGCAGCTGATCCAGGCGCCGGTGTCAACGATTGCAGTCGGTATGACGGCGAGCTTTGGTACCATTCTGTTGACGGCGGGAGCCGAGGGACGGCGGTATGCACTGCCGCACGCGACGATCCATATGCACCAACCCTTGGGTGGCGTTCAGGGGCAAGCGACCGACATAGAAATCGCGGCACGGGAAATCCTTAGAAAGCGGGATCTTCTCAATGAGATCCTTAGACGCCACACAGGGATGGATCAAGCTCAAATTGATGAGATCACCGACAGGGACTACTATATGACAGCCGAGCAAGCTATCGGGTTTGGGATTATTGACAAGATCCTGGAACCGGTGGAAAACTAGAAGAATAGTGAGCCAAGGGGGGGGGATCATATCCCCCCCCTAGTGCTGTGTTTCAGAGTTGTTGCACACTGTGCCGGCGAGGCCTCGACAAGCGACTGCGTTTGAGCCGTCTCCCCCGTACCCAAGCTAGCTGCCAAGGTGCGCGTTGAGCTTCGATACCACAGTGACAGAGTATGAGCATCATATACCATTACATCAACAATCTATCCGATAAGTAGGAGGTTGCCGACGTGGACCTAGAAGTTATGAATGGCCTTTTGCGCCCCAAGTCGATCGCTGTCATCGGAGCATCGAACACCGAGGGGAAGATTGGTTACTCCGTCGTCCGGAGCTTGATCGAGGGGGGATATGAGGGACCGGTTTACCCCATCAACCCAAAGGCCGGTGAGATCCAGGGCTTCAAAGCCTACAAGTCCGTCCTGGATGTCCCTGGTGAGATCGACGCAGCCGCCGTCGTGGTTCCGGCGAAGTTCGTGCCTCAAGTAACCAAGGAGTGTGGTGAGAAGGGCGTCAA
>CAZEXX010000166.1:0-8528 GCA_964516885.1 uncultured Anaerolineales bacterium
GATTTCCTGTTACGCAACCTGCGCACGCCCGATGGCCGGCTGCGGCACGTCTGGAAGGATGGAAAGGCTGCCGTGTCGGGATTCCTTGAGGATTACACCCACCTCATTGAAGGGCTCCTGGCTCTCTACCAGACGACGTTCGAGGTGCGGTGGTACACAGCCGCGGCTGAATTGGCCGGAGAGATGGTTGTTCACTTCTCGGTTAGCGAGGGAGGTGTCGGTTTCTACGACACGGCGGAAGATGCAGAATCTCTGGTGGTGCGACCGCGTGAGATGCAGGATAGTGCCGTGCCCTCGGGCAACGCGATGGCGGCGACGGTGCTGCAGAAGCTGGCTCGCTTTGGTGAGGAGGGCGTGACACGGGAGTATGACGCGGTGGCGGCTCAACTGTACGACTACGAGGTCGTGGCTCGACGCAGCTTGACGTCGATGAGTGATCTGCTCGGTAGCCATCCGCTGGGATTCGGGCAGTGGTTGGTGGCTTTGGATGACGCGCTGGCGACGCCGGTGGAGGTGGCCATTATCGGAGAGCCGGCCGCCGAAGATACTCGTGCTCTATTGGATGTGGTCCTGAGCAGCTATCGCCCGCATCAGTTGATGGCTGCCGGCATCGGAGATGTGCCGACGCTCTTGATGAACCGTGAGCAAGTGGATGGCAAGGTGACGGCGTATCTCTGCCGGAATCGCGTGTGCCGGGTGCCGGTTAACGATGCTGTGATGCTACTTGATATGTTGAGAGCGTGAGCCTGGGCAGCACAGAGGGTCAGGTCCGGCCTAATACCTCAACAGGAACCCGCTCCAGTGTCGGAATCTGGGGGACGGTGGCTCTCGCTGCTGCATGTCTGTGATCCGGCTGTGGCAGTAGAGGGCGATCGAATCGCCAGGCTACGCTCAGGGAATTTGGACGTGTTCGTGCAACGCGGCCCTTCATGTGGCGCTTGCGGGCCTCGATAGTCTACACGATGGTCTGTGCTTCCTTTTTCTTCCTCACGCTTGTGCTATATTGTTATCCAAGTATCAGTGGTCACGGATGCCGGGCGAGGTGCTTTGATTCGCGTGTTTTGCTTGGGAACCCAGGCTTATGACGTCATTCAGCGTTAGATCGAAACGTCCAACCATTGGTGTATTGTCGGGCTGGCAAGTTCACGATGGGACCCCCGACAGCTTCCTACATCAAGTCTTGCATGGCGTGCACGCCGCGGCGCGGCAGGCAAGGTGCAATCTGCTCGTGGGCTACGGCATTGGTGCCCCACGCGATGTTGGACGGGTACGACCCTCGTGGCCTATTCTGCTTGATGACGCTGATTTCGTGCCGGTGGGCCCGTCGAATTGTGATGGGCTGATCGTTGTGACACCTGTCTACAACGCTGACGGGCGCCATTACTTCAAGCGTCTGTTGGCCCAAGGCTATCCCGTGGTCTTTGCCGGTTCGGAGGATGCCGGCCCTGCCGTCATTCCCGACAACGAGCTTGGGGTCCGTCAAGCGATGGCCCATCTTGTCGCCCACGGTCACCGGCAGATCGCCTTTGTCGCAGGCCGCGAGGGCTGTGTGGAGACTGATAGTGATAGTTGGCTCCGTCTTCAGACCTACCGTGCTTGTCTTGACGAGTTCGGGCTCGAATATGATCCTGCGCTGATCGCCTACAGCCGGCACACGATCCCCGGCGGTCAAGATGCGATGGCGCAGATCTTGGAACGAAAGGTCCCATTTTCGGCAGTGATGGCAAGCAACGACTTGTCCGCCGTCGGGGCGGTCACGGCACTGCGCACGGCGGGTCTTTCCGTGCCGGAGGATGTGGCGATTATCGGTTTCGATGACCGCATCGAAGCCCGGGCGTTGAGTCCACAGCTGACCACGGTCCATCACCCTATGTTTGAGTTGGGATATCAGGCAGTGTACCTGCTTCTCAAGACCCTCAGGGGCCAAGCAGATGGCAACGTGACGATTCGCGTACCGACACGCCTGGTGGTTCGTGAGTCCTGCGGCTGTCCTCCTGGTGGAGCCATAGGTTCATCTCTTGGTGACAAGACCCGCGCAGATAGCTGTGACGCCGATATGGAGGCGTTGACGCAGATCTCTCCTCAGCTCCTGAGGTCACAGCTCATAGATGCGCTGGTGGATGTCACCTTCAATGAGACGTACGGGCTGAACCTTGAGTCTGTTCGCTCGTTGTGCGGACGTCTGGTCACGGCGTGTGAAGAGAGCCTGGCGAGAGGTGAACCCGGACTCTTCCAACTTGAGATGCGCAGGATCCTCGAGCATGAGGTAATGTATGAGGATGATCTTCCGGCCTGGCAGTCAGCCATCACAACGCTGCATGAGTGGATGCCTGTGGCACGCGCGACCTGGCCCTCCAGTCTCACCTCACCGCGTATTATTGAGGAGATGCTGCACCAGGCGCGCGTGACCATCAGTGAGGCTGTGCAGCGGCGGCACGCGCAGTACTTGGTGCGCCAGGCCGAGATATCGAGCCAGATGAATCGTATGACGTCGCGATTCTATGCTGCTTTGGAGGACGATGAGATCTTCACGGTGCTTGCCGAGAGTCTGCCTCTGCTGGGCATTCGCCATGCTGCTGTAGCCTTCTACGAAGCTGAGGGGGATGATCCGGTTGCGTGGTGCAAGTTGCGTGGTGCGCCGGCTGGTGTCCGTGAGGTGTCGTCGCGCTTCCCGACGCGTGCCTTTCCTCCGGATGGTCTCTATGATGAGGATGAACCATTCTGTCTGGCTTTACTGCCCCTGTTCTTCAAAGAAAACGCGCCCTCTGGCTTCGTGGCGTTTGACATGGGCAACCTGGAATTGTGTGCGGACATCGTCTGGCAGTTGGTGGCGGCGCTGCGGAGTGCCCGTCTCTATCAAAGGGCCCTGGAAGGACAACGGTTGGCTGAAGAGGCTAATCGGCTCAAGAGCCGTTTCCTCTCGATGGTGAGCCATGAACTGCGCACGCCCTTGAACCTGATCTCCGGCCTGAGCGATCTACTGCTGCGAGAGTTCGAAGCTGAGTCGTCCGCCTGGGGTGGCACGAAACGAGAGGACCTGGAGCGTATCTACGTCAATGCCCAGCATCTTGACAGTCTGATTCGCGATGTCCTGGATCTGGCTCGTAGTGAGGTGGGCCAACTGCGGTTGACGTCTGAGCCGCTGGATTTGGCGGAAGTACTGGCGCCCATCACGGTGATCGCGCGCCAGCTAGTGCGAGAGAAGGAGTTAGTGTGGCGCGCCGAAATACCCGATGACCTTCCGAAGGTGTACGGAGATCGGACTCGGTTGCGTCAGGTAGCCTTGAACCTGGTGAGCAATGCCGTCAAGTTCACCGATCGCGGTGAGGTCGCGCTACTTGTGTCTGTGGAAGGGAGTAGGCTGATCATTACCGTGCAGGACACGGGTTTGGGGATCCCGCTTGACGAGCAAGTTGCGATTTTTGACGAGTTCCGGCAGTCCGAGCGCACAACAGCTCGCGGCTACGGCGGATTAGGGCTGGGATTGGCGATCTGCAAGCGGTTGGTCGAGATGCACGGGGGGGAAATCAGTGCGCAGTCCTCCGGTTTGGAGGGTGGGGGATCCAAGTTCATTATCGCACTTCCAATCATGAGGGGGCTCGGTGTGCAGGGGGCGGCGATCCTTGGGGAGAATGCTCTGCTCCCGATGGCGCAGCCGATGGTGTTGCTGTTGGTCCACGATGCTGCGAGCGGCGAGATGCTGGCGACGCGCCTCAATCATCTGGGGCTTCAGGCTGTCACGCACATCATCGTGGACGGCGGAAGTTGTGGTTCTGCGCTGTTCGCTACTCCGCCGGATCTTGTTATCCTGGATCAGGAGGTCACCGCATTACACGGCTGGGAGATCCTGACGACGCTCAAACGAACCCCGGAGACTGAGCGCACGCCTGTGTTGTGCTATGCGCTGGATGAGACCGATGACAATGGTACCTTCTTGGTGGCTGATTACATGACCAAGCCAATCCAGAACTCGCAGCTGGCGGATTTGCTGATGGGCCAGGGCTGGCTGGATGAGGCAGGTGAACCACCTACAGGTAAGAAGATCTTGGTTGTAGATGATGACCCTGACACGCTCAAAGTGAACACACGGATTGTACAAGCTCAGTCACGTCATTACCAAGTGCTGCAGGCGCGCAACGGATTGGAGGCACTGGATCTGATTCGCCAGGAGCATCCGGACTTGGTATTGTTGGATCTGATGATGCCGGGCGTGGATGGTTTTGGGGTTCTGGAGGCGATGCGAGAAGAGGAGGCAAGCCGGCACATCCCGGTTGTGGTTCTCACGGCGCAAGTTCTGACTGAGGAGGACATGGCGCGTCTCAATCGCGGGATGGTCAGTGTTCTCGGCAAGGGGCTTTTCACCGTGGAGGAGACATTGCAGCGCCTTGAGAATGTGCTGGCGCACCGCTATCGGCTGGTCTCGGAAACACGGCAGCTTGTGTGGGGTGCGATGGCTTACATTCACTCACACTGCATGTATCCTATCTCTCGGAGCGACATTGCAGATCACGTTGGCGTCAGCTCGCGGCACCTGACGCGCAGTTTCAAACAAGAGCTTGGTATCACGCTGATCTCATACATGAATCGCTATCGGATCAAGCAAGCGAAGATGTTGCTGGAGCAGGGCGATATGGGGATCACGGAGGTCGCGATGTCGGTTGGGTTTTCCACCGGTGGTTATTTTGCCCGTGTTTTTCGTCAGGAGATGGGTATGTCGCCGAGTGCGTACCGGCGAGGAGATGGCAAAGCCCGGGAGTTGTCCTAAAAGTGCAAGCAATCGTCCGAAAAGTGGAAGACGTCTGAGCACGACAGTGCTAAAATGTGAATGGAAGAGTCGCTGTCATACGCACGAATGGGAGGGTCCGTATGCAGCCGGGTTTCGCTCCTACTCTAGTGCTTGTGGGTGATGATGTCAGCTTCCGCTACTTGATCCAACGCTACGCTACCAAGAGCGCGTGTCAAGTGGTCTCTGTGCCTCTGGAGAGTGACGTCACGACTGCTGTAAGGCAGGCAGCACCTGGCATCGTATTGGTGGAGCTCGACTTCCTGGATGAGCGCGCTCGGGGGGTGCTTCGCGCCCTGAAAGCGCATCCTGATACGAGTGAGATCCCAGTGATTGTCTGCTCTTGGCCGCAAGATCCGGAATGGAGTCTCGATGAGGGGGCTGCAATCCATATGCAGAAGCCCGTGCTCTATGATGATTTCCGGGCAGCTCTAATAAATGTCGGGGTCTGGCCACAGCCCTGAGCACTGCGGGTGAAATGGGAAGGTAGACCTGATGACCTATGAGGACCTCAATGTGGGCAAGTGCACTTGGCTGAGCTACGTCTTGGTCTACGTGATGTGGGTATTGGTGCTGGCCCTGGGGATCTGGGTGCTTCTGGTGAGCCGCGACGCGATCGTTGGCGTCGCGGCGTTGGTATTCGTGCAGGTGTCTTCCGCTCGCGCCTGGAGGATCAGTGCTGTAGAGAAGTACTACGTTCTCGGTGCAGGATTTGTCTGGCTTGGCTTGATGGTTATTTCGGAGCTCTACTTCCGCAACGGCGTCCGTCGGGGTCGCCTAATTCCGCGGATCGCTCGCGTCCTTGGCGCCGAGCTCTTGGCGCTATCTGTCTTTGACGCTATACTGTTCGTCACACAGGGATTGCCCGCTGAGGCCTGGTTGCGCTGGCTCATTCTGGGGTCCGAGCTCGCCTTCGGTGTCATCTGTTTGGTCATTGCGCGCCCTTCTCCTCGGGTCATCTCAGACGTACAGGCCGGCGACCCAGATTGAGTCTGCACCATCGCAACTCCCGAACTGCAGAGCTCCGCCTGTCGCCAGGGGGGGGCTGCGAGTCATCCATCACCGCACAGTAAGGCTGTTGTCGCCGGTCTACACCACCATCGATTATCAGAACATTCAGACAAAGGAACACTCTCATATGCCACACTCCTACGTTCCCTATGATCTCCAGGCGGGGTACGTGCACCACTGGTTGGTCGGCGGACCCCAGATCATAGAACTAGAGAAGCCCGAGTCATCGGCTGAGGAAGAAGCATTCAGGGCTCAGTCCTCACGGAACTACTATTCTGAGGCCTCGGGCATCAGCCGGCAACCTGTTGAACCGGGGCCGTTGGACGAGAGCGCCTTCGTAGTTGGTGATTGCGAAGGACTGTGGGCTTTCACTGTCTGTGGGGAAGATCACTACGTCGATCTCACGGCTTACTACCCGGTTTACTGCTATCTGCGTGGGTGGGCGTATACGCAGTTGATGTCTGTACGGGATCAGACTGTGAGCTTGGCGGTGACGGCGTCCGGTCCTGCCGACGTCTGGCTGAACGGCCTGCACATCTACCGCGGAGATGCCTTTGGGCTCCACCACGATACCGTCGAGGCTTCGCTTGGCGAAGGCGCTAACGAACTGCTGGTGCGCTTTGAGCAGGTTGGAGAACGTGCGTGCTTACATCAGATGGCATTGAGGGTCTCTGACGCCACGGAGGCTGTGAGCGTGCGTATACCCACGGCGATCGAGGACGTGGCTCATCGCAATAGGCTGGCGTCAGCGTTCGAGCGGGCCTACCTGGACCGGGATGTCTTTTCTCGGGACGAGATGATCCAAGTTCAGTGGCCTGAGGATCTGGGCGCCTCGGAGGAGCTGACGATCCGAGTCCAGACCCCCTCGGGACGCATCTACGCCGAGTCCAAGACTGATGCGGTGCCCGGGCAGCCGACAACGCTGGTCTATGTGTACAACGCTGCGCAGGGGCCACTGCAGCTAAGGCTCCTACCTCGGACAGAGCTGCTCTACGACGGAGATCTACGCGTTGTTCGCGAAATGCCGACGTGGGGGATGGGACTTGAGGCCTACTCAGAGGAAGCCACTGGCACATATGCCGAGCGGCGCCTGGAGGCCTTGAGGCACGCGGTGCGTGGCGGGGGCCTCTTCGCTGAGATCGCGGGCATGGCCCTTGGGCAGTGGGATCTCCTTCAGGAACTGGTCTTTCTGCGGGCGATCGATCGCATTAACCGTCAGGAGGCGGGCAGTGCACTGGACCTCGTTGGCGTTCTGGGCGCGCCTTGCCGATGGGGCGAACACCCGAAGTTTCCGGAGTCGCTTAGGGCTGCGATAGAGGCGTGCGTTCGTGGCTTCCAAGGGTGGGTGGGTGCCTCCGACGACACGAGCGTGCTGGGCGCCGAGGCCGAGCCGAAGCGGATCCTTCTGCTGACTGGGGAGATCCTAGCGGGCCGGCTCTACCCCGATCGCGTCTTCGAGCAGAGCGGACAGACCGGACAATGGCACCGCGAGCGAGCCGAGCGACTTGCTCTGGATTGGTTGCGGGATCGCGGCGCCGGGGGGTTCGCT
Organism: uncultured Anaerolineales bacterium; assembly: GCA_964516885.1. GTDB lineage: Bacteria > Chloroflexota > Anaerolineae > B4-G1 > SLSP01 > PWVB01. The sequence continues at coordinate 7,344 of CAZEXX010000166.1, forward strand.
GCCTGGGACTCGGCGCATGTTTTCGAGGCTGAGTTCGTCGCGCTGTCTCACCTGATGGATCTGTCAGAGACGGAGGCTGTCTGGCAGATGGTGACGGTCATCATGGACAAACTCCTATTCACGATTGCACTCAACTCCTATCAGGGAGTGCTGGGAGCGACGCAGGGCGCCGCCGAGGTGACCGCCATCAAAGGCGGCTTGCTTGCGCCGACGGCAGGCATCACGCGGCTGCTGTGGGGACAGGGCGTCTACAACCACTATCTCGCCGGATCTGTCAGCGCAGCTTGCATGGAGGACTATGCGCTGCCGCCGTTGATGCCCGTCATTGCCACGTCTGATCGCGACGAGCTGTGGAGCCGTGAGCGCCACGCGGTCGGCAACCAAGAGATGGTCGACAAGGTCACCTACCGCACGCCGGACTATCTCCTTGGCTCAGCTCAAGACTATCATCCCGGCGAGGCCGGCGAGCGCGAGCACGTTTGGCAGGCAACGCTCGGTCCGGAGGCCATTGTCTATACCAATCATCCGGCTTCTATGGGCCGGAGTGAGGGGCACACACCGGGTTTCTGGCTGGGGAATGCCACCATGCCACGGGTTGCTCAGTGGAAGGACACGCTGGTCGCTGTATACAGCTTGCCTGAGGATGATTGGATGGGGTTCACCCACGCCTACTTCCCGGCACACGCTTTCGATGCATATGCTCTGCGGGAGGACACGAAAGGGCACACGTGGGCTTTCGCTCGGAAGGGCGATGGTTACTTGGCGATCACCTCGGCTCGGGGCCTGAAGTGGGTCACGGAGGGTCCCGGCGCCTACCGGGAGTTGCGCTCGCCCGGTCGGCACGCCGTCTGGTGCTGTCTGATGGGGCGAGCGGCTTTGGATGGCGATTTCGATACTTACCAGGAGCGCGTGCTGTCGCTCCGCATCACCTTTGAGGATCTCGCGGTTAGCTTCCAGACACTGCGGGGCGAGACGGTGGCTTTTGGGTGGGAGGGTCCCCTGCTACGCGACGGTGAGGAACAGCCTCTATCCGGCTTCAAGCATTGCGAGAATTCGTACTGCGTGTGTGACCTCGGGGCATCGGAGATGGAGATTCGTTCGGATGAGTATCTGATGCGCCTCAAGTTAGGCTAACAGAGAGGAGGAATTGTCCTATTAGTATAAATTCTTGTCCGGAAAGTAGAA
>CAZEXX010000167.1:0-1984 GCA_964516885.1 uncultured Anaerolineales bacterium
CGGATGGTGTGATGCCGGACCGGCTCACGCTGGTCCAGACGGGCAGCTGGATCGACCTTGAAGGTGAGCGGTTGTGGGGCACTGACGTGGATATTGAAGCGCTCTACCGTGAATAGGCGTGCAGATTGATTTCTGTGGGTGACCGGAGTAGAATCACCTCAACTACAGACTGATGACCACGCAACACATACAAGGGGATCGGCATGTACAGGGACGAGATCTGGTACCGCAAACTGGAGCGGGCGGTCGGCGAGCGACGTGACAGTTTCACGGATAAGCAATGGCAGAAGTTCCAGATTGATCACCTGCTCAAGATCGCGAACCGCGTGAGGGAATTCTCTGACGGCTGCGAGACCTGCAAGGGCTATCAGCATACACTGAATCGGCTGGAAGAGGAGTTCCGGGAGCTTCCGGAGTCCAAGGCTCAGCGTCAGTACCAGGTCGAGCAATTGGGGGTGATGGACACGCACTTTGTCGCGGCGCACCGACTGGCGCCACCGCGGTACTTCCTGAGGAAATGGCTTCGTGTTGGGTTGGTGGGTGGTGCGATCGCAGGGGTGGTCGCGATGGTTGTACTGGGTGACTTCCTGCTGCTGCCGGTTTTCTGGGCCGTCGGTGCTATGGGCGCGGCGCTCCACGGCGTGAGTGAGGATCAGAAATACGAGCGTGAGCACCGGCGCATCTAGCCCAGTGCATGTGCCACGCCAACGGTAATCATCGATGAGACGTCTATCACTGACCAGAGCGGCCGTCGCCGCGTGGATTGCCCTCGTTCTGACGATGGGCATGCATCTCCCGGCTGCAGCCCAGCCAGCGGTCCTGGCTGAGGGTGGCCAGGTACCCGTGTCGGGCGAGGTAAGCGCTGCCTCTGGTCGGGTGCAATGGATGCGGTGCTGGGTCGAGAAGACCGGGTTGCCCCCGAGCCAGATCAAGGCCGCTTCCCATCTACTGGGTTCGGGCGAACTGGTCGCGGATGTGGTGCTGCGTCTGCCTGAGCGGTTGGCACGCACGACGCTGCTGGGGACAGGCGGGACCAATGTGACGCTGGAGGCCCTGGTTGCCTACGAGGTGCCGGCTTGGCGCATTCTGACTAGACAGGGATTGGCGTCCGGCCAGCCGTTATTGCTGACCCAAGGGACGGACGTCTGTCTGCCCTATCCGGTGAAGTCCATCGCGATGTCGCCGCAGCCGATGATCCGGGGGCGCACGGCGGCGCTGATCATCGAGACCGATCGTCTGGCCTTCTGCCGGGCCACGTATCTGGGGCAGGAAGAGCGCTGCTATCGTGACGGAACGACACGACTCGTCGTCTTGGTTGGGATTTCAGCGTTGGTAGAGCCTGGCACCTATCCGCTGCAGATCGAACTGGTGTCCGGCGGAGAAGAACTCACGTTCTCCGTGCCTCTGGAGGTCACGGCAGGGAGCTATGGTTTCCAATATATCGACCCGCCGCCACAGCTTTCCGGTCTCCTGGATGCTGAGTTGATGTCGTCCGAGGCGCGCTATCTTGAGCAGTGGCGCGCTGCGCGCTCTCCGACGCGCCAATGGGATTTGCCGCTGGCCCTGCCTTTGGAGAGCCAAGTGTCGATCTCAGCTGACTACGGCGACCGGCGTTCCTATGGCGGTATGGTGAGCGGGTACCACAGCGGCATCGACTATCGCGCCTGGACCGGCCTGGGCGTTGTGGCGCCTGCGGACGGTGTGGTCATTATGGTCGAAGAGCTGACGATGCGCGGCAACGCGGTCTTGATCGACCACGGCTGGGGTCTGGTCACCGGGTATTGGCATCTGTCCAAGACCCACGTGCGGGTCGGTGATGCGGTGACGCGGGGCGGTGTCTTTGCCGAGGTAGGGAGTACGGGCCTCTCCACGGGGTCACACCTTCACTGGGAGGTCTGGGTGAATGGGGTCTCGGTGGATGGTAAGCAGCTCTTGGCGCCCAACGGGTTGGCCGGCGTCCAGCTCTCGCCGTACGTTGGGAGCG
>CAZEXX010000167.1:2084-8502 GCA_964516885.1 uncultured Anaerolineales bacterium
GACCGGCGGGCTTCTAGTGTGGCCATGGCTGCTGGACTGAGTCGGCTGAGGAGGTGTCGGTATGTGTGGACGATTCACGCTCTGGCTGCAGTTTGGCGACCTCGTCAAGGCATTCCCCGCCCTGACCTTCCCTGAGTTCCTGCCGCCGCGCTACAACATTGCTCCAACCCAGTATGTGGCTGTCGTTCCCAATGACGGTCTGAAGCAGGTACAGTTGTTTCGTTGGGGCCTGTTGCCGTTTTGGGCCAAGGACCCCTCGATTGGGAATCGGATGATCAACGCGCGCGCAGAGACGGTGGCCGAGAAGCCTGCTTATCGCGCGGCTTATCGCCGCCGCCGGTGTTTGGTCCTGGCGGATGGTTTCTACGAATGGCGCAAGGAGCCCGGATCGCGCACCAAGACGCCGATGTACATCCAGCTAGCGTCGGGAGAGCCGTTCGCCTTTGCCGGTCTATGGGAAGTGTGGCGTCCGGACGACACGCCGCTCTTCACCCACACGATCATCACTACCGAACCGAACGCGCTGCTTGCGCCCATTCACAACCGCATGCCCGTGATCCTTCCACGTGAGGCCTATGACCGTTGGCTTGATCCCGCGGAGCAGCGCTCCGGATCGTTCCGCGATCTGCTGGTGCCCTATCCGGCCGAGGAGATGGTCGCCTATCCGGTGTCCACATACGTGAACAGGCCAGGCAATGATTCGCCGACCTGCGTGGCTCCTGTCGCCTGACGACTGGTTCTGAACGTTGTCCCGACATCGTCACGCCTATCATCAAGAGAAGAACCATGACCGATACACTTGCCTACGCACGACAGAATCAAGAACGTTTTCTGGAAGAGCTGAAAGAGTTCCTCCGGATTCCCAGCGTCAGCACGCAACCCGAGCGTGAATCGGACATCCAAGCTGCCGCGGTTTGGCTGCGCGACCGTTTTATGGCCGCCGGGTTCACGTGTGCTGACGTGATGCCTACAGGCGGACACCCCGTGGTCTACGCCGAGTGGATGACCGCCGGACCTGATGCGCCGACCGTCCTGGTGTACGGCCACTACGATGTTCAGCCACCTGATCCTCTCGATGAGTGGGAGTCACCGCCGTTTGAGCCGACCGTCAGGGGCGATAGCCTGGTTGCCCGTGGTGCCTCTGATGACAAAGGCCAACTCTACATCCATGTTAAGGCCGCCGAGGCGTTCCGGCATACGATGGGTGCGCCTCCGGTCAACCTGAAGTTCCTGATAGAGGGCGAGGAGGAGATAGGAAGCCCCAGTTTCGCCCCCTTTGTCCACGCTCATCGGGATCTGCTGGCCGCAGATGTCGCGCTGATCTCGGATACTCACATCCTGGGTGAGCACCAGCCGAGTATCGTCTATGCGCTGCGTGGTCTGGCGTACCTGGAGATTGAGGTCACCGGCCCGAGTTACGATCTACACTCGGGGATCTACGGTGGTGCGGTAAACAACCCCATCAATGAGCTCTGCCGGATGATCAGCCGGCTGCAGGCGTCCGACGGCGACGTGTTGATCCCCGGTTTCTACGACCGCGTACGTGACCTCTCGCCGGGCGAGCGCCAGGACTTGGCAAAGATCCCCTTTGACCGCGAGGCGTGGTTGGAGGAGGCCGGTGTCGCCACCGATTGGGGCGAGCCGGACTACACGATCATCGAACGTGCATCGGCACGGCCCACGCTGGATGTCAACGGCATCTGGGGCGGCTACATCGAGCCCGGGGCGAAGACGGTCTTGCCAAGTCAGGCCTGCGCCAAGATCTCGATGCGCCTGGTGCCGGATCAGGATCCCAGGGAGATCGGCCGGCTGGTGGCGGACTACCTGCAATCGATCGCGCCGCCTTCCGTCTTGGTCAAGGTCAAGGAGCTGCACGGCGGGGAAGGTGCCATCGTCGATAGGGACAGTGCGGCGATGCGGGCCGCCTTCAAAGCCTACAGTGAGACATTCGGTGTTGACCCCGTCTTTGTCCGGGAAGGGGGATCCATCCCCGTGGTCGCGATGTTCCAACGAGAGCTCGGCATTGAGACGGTGCTGATGGGGTTTGGGCTGCCGGACGATCGCCTGCATTCGCCCAACGAGAAATTGCACATTCCCAACTTCCACCGAGGGATTGAGACGGTCATCCGCTTCCTGGGTGCCTTTGGCGAGCCCGCCTAGCTGGCCAGCTCAAGGTCCTGAGACGGGGAGCGTTTCTCTTCAGGGGCTGTGCATCTGCGCGATTGCGTCATTGAGGCGCGGTCTACGATGGGCAACGGGCGATCGGGTGGCCTGGCGACGGTCCTATTCGGACCTTGGTCCCCATTCTAGATCGCGCCCACATAGCTTTGTTTATCTACGCGGTGTCGTGGTGAGGATATGAAGCGTCTGGTAGGTGTGCTAGCCCTGGTGAGCCTGGCCTGTGCCTGGCTGCCCCTGGCTACTGCTCCGGCTGGGCTTCCTGTGGCAACGCTCAGGGCAACGCCAGATGGGCTCCAGGGGACGGTGCCTGCGGCGTTCACGCCGGCGCCCACATCCACCCCGCGTCCCGCACCGACGTTCACGGTGACGCCGCCACCGACGCCGTCGTCCACGCCGGCGCCGGATCCACAACTCAGGGCCGAGGACGTCCAGTTTCTGCCGTGGCCGCTTTTTGAGGGCGACCGGATGACGGTGGACGTTGATCCCTTGTTACCCAGTTCCGTGACTTGGTCGGGCGACGCAGAGCCGGTGGTGGTGATGACCCTGCCGGATGGGGAGACCTTCTCGGCACCGGTGGGCCTGATGGGGCTAGACCAGGTAGCTCAAGCGCGCTTTTACTGGATCACCGAGCTGCCGACGGACCTTGCGACAGATGCGACGATCTCCCTGCCCATCACGCTTACCCTGGAGCTGCCGGACGACGTGCCGGACGCCGATCCTGCCAACAACACGCTTGTCATTCCGGTGCCGATTATCCCGCGTGAGGCTGTCTCACCGCCTGAACCTGCGGCCCAGTGGACAGTCACGGACACTGCCGGGTTCACAATGCACTATCTCACCGGCTCGGCTGCCGAACGGGACCTGGAGGCGATCCTGGCGACAGCCCATGAGGCCTATCTGGCCGTGACCGCCCGTCTGGGCGAGTCTGATGATCCGGTGGAGATCTATCTGCTCGACCGTGTGGTGGGACACGGGGGATACGCCTCATCGGAGTGGGTGGCCGTCTCCTACCCGGACCGCAGATACGCACCGGTGTCGCTGTCCACGGTGTTCCGGCACGAGCTCACACACCGCTTGGATGACGCGATTGGCTGTGATGGCGCCCCTGCGCTCCTGAGGGAGGGGCTGGCCGTCTATCTGGCCGGTGGTCACTACAGGCCGGAGCCACTGCGAGAAAAGGCGGCTGCAGTGCTGATGACGACCACCTATGTGCCCCTGGCCACTCTGGTGGAGGATTTCTATACACACCAACACGAGGTAGGCTATCTTGAGGCCGGGGCGATGGTTTCCTATCTGGTGGAAAGCTATGGCTGGTCGTCATTGGAACGGATGTGCCGCACGGCTTCGGATGTGATCGGAGACGACGTGGCGCGATGGGAGGCCGCGTTGGCAGTGCTGGATTCCCGTGACGCCGGGACAGCGTCGGACGCTGGTGACGCGACAGCATCGGCGGATGTGGCCGGCACCTTCGAGCAGGCGTGGCAGATCTGGCTCAGGGCCCCAGGTGTGCGACCGCAAGACCAGACGTTGGTCGAGTTGGAGCTCCAGCTGATGGAGCTGATGCGCACCTATCAGTCTGCCTATGATCCTGTTGCGCACTTCCTTCAGGGGGTGCTCTTTAGCCCTGCGGAAGGAGAGCGCATGGGCATTGCGGCGGATTTTGTGCGTCGGCCCCGTACGCCTGAGGCCATTGCCATAGAGCTGGTTCTGGCGATGGCGCAGGAAGCTGTGGAACGGCGCGACGTGGAGCTACTGGATATGTTGAACGCAGAGCTGTCGGTGGTTTTGGCGGGGGGACCGCGCGATTCTGATCTGGTCTCCGACGTTGTGACCATTGCCGAGCGGGCTCAGTCCAGGGGCTGGGAGCCATACCGGCTGCTCTTGGAGGGGAAGGGGCGCTTTCGTGTCTATGTTCTGAGTCTCCAATTCTGGCCGCAGCAGTCCGTGCTGTCGGCCCGGCTGCGTGCTGGCGTTTGGGTACTCGTCGGGACTGCGTGGAGCGACTGATGGCGCCGATTGTGCTGGGTAGTGCGATCGGTCATGGACAAGGACTGAGCTCTGGTGGCTAAACTGCGCAGATGTACGTTGCGATAGGAGGCGAAGCGATGGCAGCATCTAACATTATGTTCACCGACACGCCGCTTGGCGTGGTTTGGTTGTGGGCAACTGACCAAGGCCTCTGTGGTCTGGGATTCGGTGACACGGTCAAGCGCAAGGAGCTCCATCGGTTGGTCAACCATGGCATCGATACGCCGCGTCCGGTGACGACAGATCTCCTGGAAGAGGCACGAACGCAGCTGCAGGCTTACTTCAACCGGCGCCTGCAGAAGTTCGACCTGCCTCTCGATCTTCGGGGCACGGATTTCCAGCATCTTGTCTGGCTTCAACTGCAGCAGATTTCCTATGGGCAGACGACGACGTATGGCGGAATCGCTACGGTGTTGGGCCGTCCCAAGGCCTCTCAGGCTGTGGGGCAGGCTGTCGGTGCTAATCCGGTATCCATCGCGGTGCCATGTCACAGGGTGGTGGGGGCCGACGGCAAGCTGATCGGCTACGGCGGCGGGATAGAGCGCAAAGCCGCGCTGCTGGAGTTGGAGCAAGCTGGGCTTCAGCTGCGGATTCCTCTCAAGTGGTCGACGGTGCGGATGGACTGAACGACTGAATCGCTGGGGCTCTGGTGGTGCTGATGCAGGCTTGCGCTGTGAGCTTCAGGTACTGGACACGCTTGATCCGTGAGCTGGAGTTGTCATGAGCTTGATGCAGCACTAGAATACATCTATATGGATCCCCGACATCGCCGCATCGCGCGTGGTCTGGTGCTGCTGTTGCTCTGGCTCTTCTTTGCGCAGGTGGTTCTAGCAGCACGTGAGACCTCCATCACGCTTGATGAACCACTCCACATCGCCAGTGGCTATGCTTGCCTCCTCACCGGTGATTACCGGCTCGTCGAGGAGCATCCGCCGGCGCTGAAGATGCTCCAGGCTGCTCCTTTGCTCTTGGCGCAGCCTGCACTGTCTGATCCCCGCATGGTGCCGGGCTGGGAGGAGGGCGATCTGATTGCGGTGGCGCAGCACATCGTGGTCGACTATCGCCCCATTGAGCCGCTGGTCTTCGCGGCGCGGGTTCCGACCATGCTTGTTGGTGTGCTGCTCGGGGCGCTTGTCTACCGCTGGACCAGGGATCTTACTCACGGCGAGGGCCGGTTCCTGGGCGTCTATCAGGGCCCGCCGCTGCTTTCCCTCACACTGTTTGCCTTTGATCCCAATCTGCTGGCCCACGCAGGGGTTGCTGCCACGGATATGGGCGCCGCAGCCGGCATTTTCGCTGCTATGTACACCTTCTGGCGGTGGCTGCGGCATCCTGCAGGGCCAAGATGGTCGCGGGTGCCGGTTGCTGCCGTGATGCTGGGGCTGGCGCTTGGGGTCAAGAACACGGCGCTGATGCTCGGCCCGGTCTTTGCCCTGCTCATTCTTGCTGGACGGTCACGCGGTCGCGCATTGCGGCCCTATCTCACTCAGGGTTTCACCTTGGCTGTCGGTGCCTTTCTGGTCCTCTGGAGTCTCTATCGATTTGAGATCGGTTTCGTAGCCGGGATTCCCTTCCCCATTCCTGCTCCCAGCCATCTGCTGCCGCTGTTTAGGTTGCAGCAACATATGCGCGACGGGCACTCGGCGTTCCTGATGGGAAAGAACTATCACCATGGCGATTGGCGTTACTTTCCTGTTGCCTTTCTCCTCAAGACGCCGCTTCCTACCCTGGTGCTGTGTGTATGGTCTGTTGTGAGGTGGGCCACGGGGCTCCGTCAGCGTCGTCTCAGCACCCTTTTACGCCCGACAGTGTTGTCACTGTTGCTCTTTCCCCTCGGCTACGCCGCAGTAAGTCTTGCCAGCGGGATCAACATTGGTTACCGGCATCTCCTGCCGATACTGCCCTTCCTGTATGTCGCCATCGGATGCTGCGCTGCGGCAAGCGTTAGCCCCCGACCGCCAGGCTTTTGCTGGCCGGCAGGCGGGGTGCATCTCAGGCATTACGCCGACCGCGCTGTTCTGTTCGGTCTGTTGATCGGCTATGTTGTTGTCACATTGAATCTTCACCCATGGCACCTGGCTTACTTCAATGTCCTTGCCGGTGGCCCTGACGGCGGCTATCGCTACCTGGTAGACTCAAACCTTGACTGGGGGCAAACCTGGAAGGCCCTGCGCCGATACCTGACGGATGAGGGGATTGGCGAGTTCTA
>CAZEXX010000168.1:0-8493 GCA_964516885.1 uncultured Anaerolineales bacterium
CAACAGCGCCATCCGGGACCCACAGACGCGTATACGGCATGAAGGTCGCGTCCTCCGCAAGCGGACGCAGGACAAGATCATCGCCGGACTCAGAAGCGTCAAGCGCCCTGAGCTCGGTCTCCGGTGCCAGCCAGTCCCGCCCAGCCGGGATCACCACGTCGTTGACCTGTACGCCGACGATACTGACAGGGAACCCTGTAAGGTTGCCAACGTCAAGCCACAGCACCCCTGGAGGGGTTTCGGCGGGCCGGTACGCATAGGTCATCTGGAAAGGCGTGAGAAGCTCCCGAAGCGCCGCCTGACGCTTACGCAGCACGTCCCACGGCGGCGCAAGTACACTCACACCCTCGGGAGTCTGGCGATGCCCGAATTCGGGGGTCAGGGCAGCTCGGAGCCCATCAAGATCTGCAGCGTGGGCGCGCTCAAGCGCGTCCAGATACTCAGGCCGACTGAACTCCCACAAGGCGTGCACATAGGCCCGCTGTAGGCGTGGATCGCCGTATGCCAAAGCCTGCAGACGTCCCGGCAGCTTCTCGGCGTCAACAAGCTCACCGGCGCCCAATGGCTGGGCATCAAACCCGATCGGCTCCAGCCGCGTGGTTACCGGGTTGTAGTAGAAGCGGAGATTGTGCCAGTAGAAGGCGTGCTGTGCCCCCCACAGGTCCGCCAGAGCCCAGAAACGCGCCGTGGTCTCGACATCGTAGACCTCCGATGCGGGCAGATCGCCGGCCCACCACGCGCGCAGTTTGCCCGCGGCGACGTCTCGCTGCGCCGACAGCACGGGACTGGCGTTCACGTCACCGGAGCCAAACTCGTCGATAATGTAGAAGCGGCGCACCCCTCGCGGTGCTGACAGATCGTTCTCTAGAGCAGCCCAATATGACCACAATAGATCTTCATCGTAGCGAATGATGACGCCCTCGCGCCGACCCTGTGACTCCACAAGCTCCTTCGAGAACGCCTCCTCCAGGGCATAGATACCCAGAGCCACGCCGTTCTGCACCCCGTTGACGAAGCCGTACCGGACAGCCAGCACACCCTCATCCTGCAGGTTTTCCATAAAGAGCCATTCATTGAGGAAGCTGCGTGTCGCTGGATCCTGAAGCGAGAAAACCGTCATGCCCCACACCGCCGCGTCGCCCTGCACCTCGATGCGATAGGACCATTTGTCTCCGGAGAAGTGGTCGCCCCAATCACCTTTCAGACGCAGCTGCACCGGCATGGGTATTTGCTGGCCCAGTCGCAGACTCGCATCGACGAAGTCCTCGGGACCGGTCTGCAGTATCCAGTCCTGCAGCGCTTCATCTCGCTTCGCCTCAAGCTTGGCCATATCAGGAGGGGCGATGTTGATATACAGCGATGGTAATGACGAGTCGGTCTCCAGCAGTGAAGGCGTGGGAGTGGGCCGCGGTCTCTGCGTGGCAGGCAGCAAGGTCGCCGTAGCTAAGGCGGCACTTGGTGCCCCATTCGGCGATGCCTGGGGCCCTAACCAGACAGCTGCGGCTCCAAACCCTGAAGCAAAGGCAATCAGAACCAGCGTTAGCCACCCCAAACGCGGCCCCCGATCCAGACGGTCACGATTACCTTCAGGCATAGCGCTCCAATCCTATCGCACAGCCCAACTCCGCTGCCGCCGGATGTGGTGATCCAGCGGCGTTGCAGCATATGGTTATCCTACCTGACACTTGCCAACACAACTCACCTGCAAAGCAGCTCATGGAAAATCGGGCGCCGCCAACATACCCTGTACGTACTTAGAGAACCGGCCCACGGAAGGCGGGAAATACGAGAGCGCATCGTTGAGTCGCCGCAAGGCGCCGGCGTCAGTAGGTGCCTTGAGCTCAATGACAATCTCGTCCTCCAAGGGCGCAAGCAACGTAAGATTCGGGACACGGGTCGCCCGCTGACCGTATGCCCGTAGCCTGCGATCCACTGTCAACCGAACCACGCCATCGGGAGTATCGTAGTAGTCACGTCGGTAGCAGTTGATCAGAACCGGTATCGGGAAATGTGAGAACCAGCACCGCCCCTTAGACCCCGCAGCATCCTCAAGCGCAGCGGTGAGTTGCCGCCATCCGGTGTCACGCAGGCCGAGGTTGACGCTGATCGGTATGACTTCCTTCCAACCAATCGTGCCGCGTTTCTGCTTGAGTTCTAGATGGGCGTCAGCGACACAGGTCAGCTGGTCACCATACCAACGCAGACGCAGCTTGGCACGCTCGCCGATACCTGCAAGGTTCGCGTTCAGGCCGGTGTAGGTCGGCGTGTCAAAGTAGATGTTGTTGATCTGACGCGGAGGGTGGGGACGGCGCCAATGGAAGGGATGCACGCGCACCCAAGCCTCGACGTCGGCAAGCAGCAGGGACGGTAGCGGGATTTTCACCTCATTGCGGCGGGGCGTGATCTCCACTGAGGGCATATCGGTCGTGGCCTGCCCACGCGTGTGCACAAGCGCGCTGTCAGAACTCCCCATAAGCACTCCCGGTTTGGCTCACGACAACGCGGACCGGCACGCGTTCATCCAGCCCCCAGACACGAGTGACCACCCACATGTCTAATCCCGCATCCGACACGGTATTCGACAGCTCGTCCAGGGGAACACGAATCCGTGCCACCACCGGCACATCCGTGATGCGGGCCCGCAGCACGACTCCTGGCGTGTCCACAAGTGCAGCGCCTGGAAAAGATTCCAGGACCCATCCCGGCTCCAGGGCCACGACACCCTGTTCTCCCAGGTCAAGGCCCAGGATCTCCACAGGGTAAGGTTCAGTGGCCTCCAACGCGAGATGCAGGTAGCCGTCATCGTCCAGAAGCGACGCCTTCAGGGTCTGCGGCGGCGTGATCAGAGCCCGCATCGCCGACTGATTGGCCTCCAGGACTTCATGAAGAGTGTCCGCACCATGCGCATCCCCCCCTAGCATGAGGTAGGCCACAACAAGGCCGGAGTCATCGAGATGCGCAGCGATGTATCCGGGATCGCCCAAGACCTTCAGCGCCTGAACATAGGCGCGTTGGATGCCCGGATCATCAAGGAACTGTGGCGGCAGTGGGGCAGAGGCGCCCTGGGGTCCCGCAGTACCCAACGGTGTGAACCCACCAGAGACGGGATCGTAGATCAACCGGAACGTCCACCAATCCGGTATGAGAACGCCACGCCAGAGCGCCGTCAGCGCCACAAACCGCCCGAAGCGCTCAGCATGCAGGACCTCCGACGGGCGTATGGTCCCCATCAACACGCCCTGGAGACGGTCAACAGCCTCTATGCCGACGGCAGCTAGGGCCGGATCGTCCTCAGCCGCTGAGACCCAGTCAGATGCGACCTCGTCGACGGCACGCGCCACGGTGAGTTGCGCCCGAGCGAAGTCGCTCCCCGGCGCCCCCGGTGTCATCGTCATCCCAGTGGGCGCCTCAAAAGAGGCAACCACGCCTCCAGGCACGCCGGTCGCTTGAGACAGAGTCTCAGCCGACACAAGTTCTTCGACCGTGTAGAGCCCCCAGCTACTCCCGTTGACGGTGGCCCTGACCACCGCGAACGTGGGCGCGGGAAACTCCAGAGCCCGCAGCGCGCTGAGGTACTGCGCAGCCAGCGCGGTATCGGGTGTGGCGGGCGCAAGCACCGCACGCCGCATCCCCAGCAGCATTCCGTCACCTTCCACGTCTACTCTGAAGGTAGGAAGTGCGCCGTTTGTGGCCCCAGGCTCGATGTCAGAACGACACGCACGCGCAGCGACCGCTGTGCCGTCAACGGCGATCGTGACAAGGACACAGACAGGCTCAGTGATCACACTGCCATCTGAAGTCTCTGTCAGCAACTGATAGCCTGAGAGGTCCACATCCATCTGCAGCTTGGGGAGTGCAGCGCGCAGCCGCGAGGCACGCAGTATCAACGAGGGGGTGGTCACAAAGGAGCGGAGCCTTGTGAGTGCGGACCGAGATCCTGGCCAGGCTACCGACAGCGCTCCCAGACATACGCCGATGAGGGCGCTGAAAATGGCAAGGCGCCAGGACCGTCCGGGGCGGGAAGGGACAGTCCGCTTATGGTCCGTCCGCTTGGTGACCCGCAATCATCCCCCCAGAACCTGTTCCTGCTGCAGAAAGCTAATCTCAACCACCGGGAAGGACTGCTTGAGCTGGTCGACCAGATCGTTGACAACCTGCGGGTCATCACACTCGATGAAGTAGGTCAATTGCATCGTACCATCGCGGCTGTCCAGGCGGCGGAAGTCGAGAACGTCAACGTACTCCAACAGACAGTCGTTGACGCGCGCGAAGAGCCCGGCTTCTTCATCTGCAATCGTGATGCTGAGATAGAGGTTGTGGTCGCGAGTCCTGCGTGCGAACACTGTCCGCACCGACAAAAAAACCAGCAGCAAAGCCACGCCGATGATGATGATGTCCCGCTGCTCGGCGCCGGCGCCTAGCCCGATCGCAATGGAGATAAAGAGATAGAGCAGCTCCTCCGGTTCCTTGATCGCTGTTCGAAAGCGCACGATCGACAAGGCCCCGACCAGCCCCAGCGAGAGCGCCAGTGATGATTTGACCACCGAGATCACGATACCGGTGGTCAGTGTGAGGGCCGGCATCAAAGCGGCCAGCTTACGCCGGTTGCCCAGAACGTGACCATAGGAGCGATAGTACCAAGCCACAGCCACGCTCAGCAGGAGGCCCAGCACCATATTCAGCGTGAACGTCGTGATGGAAGCTGTTGGAACAGAAAACCACTGGTCCATAGTTATCGGTACCTCAGAGCATAGATCCAGAACGCTGGCTTTTGGGGAAGTGAGTATAGCACAGAACAGGTCTTTCACAGCAGACGATGAATGGTCATGACTGTGCCAGTGTTTCAGGAGGGTCAGAGCACAGAACGCAGATGTCCGCTACTGGTCACCACCAGGACGCAGCTACGACAACGGCTGTCTAGCACGCAGAGCCGCGAAACCGGCCCCAGTCGCGCGCGACACGGGGTGGCGGAGAAGCAGCGGGCGACCGATCCGTCAGTGTAGCTGCTGCTGCAGTCGATCCGGCGTCGCGCTACCTGAAAACCAGCGGAAGATAGAGGCGATTCGTGCGCCCCAGCACTGCGTATACGCCAGGGTACTGAACGTAGGCGTTCATGTAGTTCGATCCCCACTCAGTACCGGTGATCCCGTCAGTGATCCACACGCCGTGGTCCAAGCGATAGAGCCCCAGTGTGCCGGAGATGGTGTGTAGGTGCTCGGGAAATACCACGGCGACCTCCACCGGTTTCTCCAAAGCACCGGGAAGCGCAGGGTTCTCGGGGGCAGCAGAAAATGCCTCAACGCGGAAGGTATGACCTATGCCGCTTAGCGGATCAGCAGAGACCGCGGCCTCTGTATAGGTCAGCGTGATCGCGGTGGTGTGCGAAATCGATCCCGCCGGCACCCGGATCAGGGTAAGATGGTCCGGCTTGGGCAGCCAGACTGCGCCCCCCCTGTCGCCAACAGTCTGGGCAGCGAAGGGCGTCGCCGTCGGGCTTGGGGTCGGTGTGGGGGCGCTGCTCGGTGCCGACCGCGCGCATCGCATTCCGGCCTTGTAGATGTAGTACGTTTCCGCCTCGTCCAGTCTGACCCATGTTGTGATCCCGTAATCGTCCTTCCAGGACCCGCCTCTCAGGAGATGCTCACCCTTCGTGTCCTCCGCATCAGGGCCCTGGGGATTGTAGTAGGGCGAGCTTGCGTAGTAGGGCTTGAGGTAGAAGTCGTTCACCCACTCGCGCACGTTGCCCGCCATGTCCAACGCGCCATAGGGACTCGCGTTCTGCGGATAACTTCCGACGGGCACAACACCACCAATGCAGCGGTCGTAGTTCAGGCGGTCACACGTTGGGGGCTCATTCCCCCAGGGATAGATCTGCCAGTTGGGGCCGTGCGCGGCCTTCTCCCACTCAGCCTCCGTGGGTAGTCGCTTCCCGAGCCAACGGCAATAGGTGTCGGCATGAAGCCAGGTCATATAGGTAATGGGATTGTCGTCGACTGCCGGCATATCGAGCCCGATCGTCGATGCGCTGCTGACCTCCGGTGGTAGGCAGACTCCGGCAGCGACACAACCATAGTACTGGGAGACCGTGACTTCTGTCTTGTCAATGTAGAAGGCGTCCAAGTAGACTGCGTGGATCGGTTGGCTGTCCCCGTCGCAGCCAGGCCAGATATCAGGTGCACAGCCCATCAAGAACTGTCCCTCCGGAACCAGCACTTCCTCCGATGCGAGTGCGGCTGCACCCACAACATCGGGCAGGGCCGTGGAAGCATCAAGAACCAGGAAGACAGATAGGATCAAGATGGCTAACCCGCTGCCCACGGCAACGATGTACAAGTACGGAGATTTGGGTATCACATTCCTCATTCTCTCGCTCCATTCTGGCCAACTCATCAGATACAAGCGACCTGGCAAACACCTCCACGGCACCTTTGACGTTCTCTCAGAGTGTGTAGATCAGCATAGGCAGCGCCAGTTGGCTGTTGCTCGCTCTCCCCTCACTTCCCGAACCGCATTGTTGCACTTCATCGCTGAATTGCTACACTCAGGTACAGTTTCAATGAAGTAGGCAAACGCTCCTGGGCCGTGTGATGGCGAGGGCAAGGACCAAGCAGATCCGGCAGACGAAGCAACTCTAGGCCAGGTCTTGCCATAGTCAAGCGCACTGTGCTGAGGCAGGGGCCCGCTGAGCTGATCACTCCTGTGCCGCCCGCAGAAGCGGGCGCGCCTGCAAGCGGCGCACAAAGCAGACCTGACGGAAGAGTTGCTGCCCGGGATTCAACCGCCCTGGCGACACCACCACAGCGGCATCCAGACACTGCACGTCGTAGGATTCGCACGCCGTGGGATCGACGTGCCAGTTCGCGATATCATCATTGCTGGTCCTGCCCACAAACACCGCGCCATCGTCGCCGCCTAGATGATCAAAGGGCTCGTCGAAAGCGACACCATCCGCCAGCACGCCGAAGGTATAGGGCGTGACGCGCTGCCCCTCGGCAACAAAATCCACCCCGACATCGTCACCGAGGGCATCTGTCAGGCCGGGCGCCAACAGCACCAGGTTGTCATCTCGCGGGCCCAGGCCGAATCCGGGATCCGTGGTGACATCCAGCACCCCGTTGCCGACGTAGAAGATGAGCCGACCATCGGCAGCATCCAGGTCATCGACAGGGAAGGCAGCTGTATTGGCAGGGGATTCTGTGGCCACGACCAGGACAACTGTGCCGCATGGCACCGCCGCCAGCCCATCGAGATCCGGCAAGATGATCGACCCTTCACCATCGTCGATCTTGGTGTCGTTGTCGGTCAGCCGCCAGCCACGAAGGTCAACGGGATCAGCGCTGCGCACCAGCAGCTCGACCCAATCACCCTCTAGGGCAAGATGCCCCAACGTCGGGTATTGGGTCCCGTCGTCGTTGATCCACAGCTCGTTGATCACCACATCATCCGGGTAAGGCCGCTGCTGACGCCCCAGGCGCGGCTCAAACTTGGCCGTTAGGCTGACTGGATCTCTCATTGAGACCGCGAGCACTGCAGATGTCGTACTGCTGTCCCCAGACCACCCGGCGAAGTCATAGCCGGGCTCGGGAACTGCGATCAGGGTCACGGCGCCGTCCTCAACGTACTGACCTTGCCACGCCGACGCATCTCCGGCAACACGGAAACCATCCACATAGAGTGCCCCGGCTGCCGGTGGTGACGTACGCAGGGACAGCAGCGTGGACATCGAGATGCGTTCGGCAAGATCGAGCCAGCGCATCCCAAAAGCCCGCTCCACAGCCGCGGTCTCCTCCTGCCACGGCGGCACACCGGGCCAGCGGGCACGTTCATAATCAAAGCTCGAGGCCGAGTTGGCCTCGAGCTTGCCGACACGGGCCGCGATGGATGCGGGTTCGAGTAAGGTGTTAGCCAGATCTGCAAAGCGACGTTCGAACTGCTGCTGATAGGCGGGATTCGCCAAGAGGGCGGCTAACAATACATCAAAGTCGGCCATCCCCACATCCTCCGAGGTCCCGCCCTCGAAGATCCAGAACCACCGTCCCCCCTGGGGTTGGACTGCGACGAATGCATCCGCCGGCAAATCGAAGAACTGGTAGATGATCGCAGTATCTGTGAAATTCTCCAGATCCACGCGGGCCGCAAACTGCGTCAGGACCTCCGGATCAGACACGTCACCGGCCTCGGCCCAGTCCACCAGGGCATCCCAATCCTGACCCGAACCGTCACGCGGATCGCCTTCCTGAAGGACGTCGACATTTGAGAAGCCGAAATCGTCTTCCAGCATGAAGCGATCCACACGCTCCGTCAAACGGTATAGGCCCCAGGACGACCCGTTGACGAACAGCCACACGAAGCGGCCCTCCGCGACCGGAAGGCCCAGGTCCCGCGCAACGGCACCAACAACCTGATCGCGCAGCAGAGACCACACCACGCCATGCTCACCGGCCTGCAACAGAAGCCGCTTGTAGCTCTGGCCCTGTGCGGATTGCCGTGCAT
>CAZEXX010000169.1:0-2384 GCA_964516885.1 uncultured Anaerolineales bacterium
ATCAACCCACCGGGCAGCGGCGTCGGCACGGTGGCCGTCAATGGCAGCACGTTGAGTTCGCTGCCCTGGCAAGGCACCGCATTCCAGGGTGTGGCCACGACGATCACGGCTGTGCCGGGCGCCGGGTACACCTTTGCCGGATGGTCTGAGCCGGGTCTGCCGGCAGAGCCCGTCATCGCCGTGAGCGATGGAGCTGCGCGGTCAATCACGCCGAGCTTCACCAGACTCGATAGGGCTGCAGTCCAGGCCGGCGACGTTGTGATCGTCAACGTTCACATTGATGACACCGGCGAGATCGAGGGCGACTGGTTTGAGCTGCTGGTCACCCGTCCCGGCGGCGTCGATCTGAGGGGCTGGCGCCTCACTGACAACGACACCAAGTCGGCTACCGACGAGGGCTCGCTGATCTTCAGCGATAGTCCGGCGCTTGCCAAGGTGCGAGCCGGGACCACGCTGCGCATCATCGCCACCGAGACGCCGGCCAACGCCCGGCGCCGGCTGGAAGATGATGTGGATTCCTGGGATCTGCAGATGCTGCTCTATGCCGGCAACAATGGTCTTGCCGGCACCCTGGACCCATGGTTCAACCTTGGGCCTCACGACAACCTGGTAGTCCTGGCGCCCGGCCCGACAGCGGCCTTTGACGACGATCAAGGCATCACGTTTTGGGGGTACGACACGCCGGTCACACCGGCATCCTTCGGCATCCTTGCCGACGGCGTGATCGATGATAGATAGACACACATACGGAGGAACTGAATCATGGACGATCTTCTTGGCCTGACCGCACCGGCGCCCCTCTCTCTTGCGACGCTGGCCCTTAACTTACTCATCAGCATTATACTGTCCGGCACTCTGGCCTGGATCTATACGCGCTACGGGACATCCCTGTCCAACCGCGCAAGGTTCTCCCAATCCCTGCCGCTCCTGGCAATGACAACGGTCCTCGTGATCTCCGTCGTCAAGTCATCGCTGGCGCTCTCCCTGGGTCTCGTCGGCGCCCTTTCGATCGTCCGCTTCCGAACGGCCATCAAGGAACCCGAGGAACTGCTCTATCTCTTTATGTCGATGGTGATCGGCGTCGGCCTGGGAGCGGACCAGCGCGGTCCAACCGTGGTCGCAGTGATCGTCATCGTGGCCTTCCTCCTGGTGCGTACCCTGGCACTCCCCCGCAAAGCGAACAACAATCTCTATCTGAACGTTATGACCCCAAACACAGATCGGGCAGCACTGCAAATCCGCGATACCTTGATGAAGCACACGTCGGGGGCTGACCTCCGCCGCATAGACAGCAGCGCGACCAGCCTACAGGCAACCTATCTTGTCAGCTTCACCAATGATGAAGCGCTGTTCGCCCTGATGGACGCCCTGCGCGCCCAATTGCCGGCCTGCGAGGTCAGCTTTGTGGAACAGGATAACAGCCTGGGAGCATAGCATATGAGACTAGGTGAGCAGAATGCGCGATCCGGCAAGATCACCAACGCCCTACTGCGGGTGGGGCTGGCCCTCGCCGTCTTCGCTGTCGGGTTGGCAGCCGGCAGTCAGGGATGGGCCCATACCGTCGCACGACAGGTCGACGCCATCGGCGAGCGTCTCAGCAGTGGATCGCCCGCCGACAGTATACCGGTTCTGACCGTGGATATGGCATTTGAGGCCTATGGCGTCCTGCTCGACCAGCGGGAGCGTGCGCTCGATGCGGGCGTGTACCTCTCTTCGCAAGAGGGTTTTGTACCGGCCGCGGTGCGTCTTGGCGGCACAGCAGTGGAAGTGCAGATGCAGCTCAAAGAGGGCACAGCGCAGAACCTCGGTCCCAACGACAAGTGGGCCTATGAGCTCCGCGTGGCGGGAGACAGCCCGCCGGGAGAGCTGGAGTTTGACCGCTTTTTCCTCCAGGATCCCGCGTCCAACAGCTGGTTGACACAATGGGCCTTTTCCGAGGCCATGCAGTCGGAAGGGCTGATGGCCGCGCGAGTTCGATTCGTCCGCCTGATCTTCAACGGCGACGACCGCGGCGTCTATGCGCTCCAGGAAGGCTATGGCACCTCGCTCACTGCCAGTCAGGGCCATCCACCCGGCGTCATCGTCGCATTTGATACCGCGCCGCTCTGGGAGGCAGTGGCTCACTTTGCCGGTAAGCCCGAAGCAGCCTTCGCGGACCCGGTGACCAATCTCTCACTCCAGGACTTCCGTGCACTGGGGATCGAGGCGCTCCGCGTCACAACCAGTGTTGACGTGGGTGACCCGGTGGCTGAAAAGGGAAGAGCGCTCAGCCTGCTCTACGCGCTGCAGAGGGGTCAACGGCAAGCATCCGAGGTCTTCGACGCAGACCAATACGGGCGGTTTCTGGCACTGGTCGATCTCTGGGGCGCAACACAGGCCACATC
>CAZEXX010000169.1:2484-3916 GCA_964516885.1 uncultured Anaerolineales bacterium
GCCTCAGCATGCTGACCGCCAACCTGGATGGGCTCGCGGTGCGCAGCAAACTGCGTCTGCGCTGGCATGGTGACGCACTCACCGTGATCCACCCGCATCTGGAACTCAAGCACAAAAACAACCTTCTGGGCCGCAAAGAAAGGACCCTCCTATCGTGCGACCTGGATCTCAGGGACCTATGGACCACGATCTTGGGGAACGTGCTTGCGTGCCTTAAGCCATCTTGGCGTCTGCGTTTCCTCTCCACAGACCAACCCACGCTGCTGAACCGGTACCTGCGCGAGTACTACGTGACCCCTGATGGCGCGGTGCGAGTGACGTTGGACACGGAGCAGACCGCCTACGATCAGCGCTTCTCTGCGCGCCCCAATACCCGATGCAGGCTACCCATCCGGGATACCGTCGTGATTGAGATCAAAGCCGACGAGATCTATGCCGACCGTGTCCAGGAGATCGCTAATGCCTTCCCGATCTCACGCACCCGCAACTCCAAGTATGCCAAGGGTATGCTGGCGGCACTGTACAGCCAGTAGCTGTCACCCGGCTCCACGGGAACCAGAGCCTCACATCGGCAGATCTCCACGCAGTCCACCAACCAGTCAGTGAATACGCATCTCGAACTCAATCTGATCGATGGACGCCATTGCACGCCTGAGCAGCGCCTCTCTCTATGATACTAGACGATCCGGTGGATCGTCTTCTGGCTCTGAAGGTCAGTTTCCGACCAGCAAGCCCCGCTGGCGAATGCCCTGGAGCACCTGGACACAGCCCAAACGCCCCGCCGGGGCGTCTCTGCTGGTGTGCCAGCTGAGATGCGTACGCCCTGACCACGCTGCGATCAGTAGGCACTCTCCACACCGTATCTGTGTCACCTCAGTGCATACTTCATCCAATCTCCACCAGCCCTTCATCACACCTTCACACACGGCGGCTACACTATGGACAGTTGGACAGAACAACATAGATAGCTAAATAGAACAACAATAACACACATAGTGTTGGAGGATACGAGATGAAACACAGCAAGCAGATGGTCAAGTTGTTTGGGTTGGCAATGGCAGTCACGGCAGCGCTTTCACTCCCTGTAGCCGTAGCGGCTGCGGGTGGCCCGCCCGAAAACGCGGGGATGGGAAGCGGACTGGACGCTTCCACGATGGGCTTCGAACTGGACGCCGAGGAGCAGAGCATACTCACGGAGTTCCTGATTGACGAGCACAAAGCCCTGGCAACCTACGAGAGCATCATGAGCAACTTCGGCGCGATACAGCCCTTTGTGTCAATCGCGCGGGCCGAGGAACAACATATCGCCGCACTGGAACGCCTCTTCAGCCGCTACGACGTGACGCTACCGCAGATTCCGACCTTCGATATCCCGTCGTTTGGCTCACCGGAAGAAGCAGCCGCAGCCGCAGTGCAGGCCGAGATCGACAAC
>CAZEXX010000169.1:4016-8437 GCA_964516885.1 uncultured Anaerolineales bacterium
GTTTGGCTCACCGGAAGAAGCAGCCGCAGCCGCAGTGCAGGCCGAGATCGACAACCCGGACGTGGTACAAGTAGCCGGCAACCTGCGCGACGCGTCCCTGTATAAGCACCTACCCGCCTTCGAAGCAGCCGCCAACGGCACTTACGTCGCCGGCGAAGGAGATGCAACGATAGCACAGAGAGGTCGCTCAGGCGATACGGCAGTTGCTGGTCGGGGCGCAGGCTTCGACTCTGAAACTCCAGAGGATGCCCTGGTACGGGGACTACGTGGCCGGGCTGCGCAGGCCGGCACACTCAACAGCGACCAACCGGCCTACCGACAGGGTGCCTTCCGCAGTCGCTAGATGGAACGATTCACCACTAACACCGGGCCGAGACGGCAAGTCTCGGCCCGGTCTCTTCTGTGCTGATCGCTGACCAGCTGACCGCTGACAGCTACCGCGCCTCCTCCGCCAACTGCTGGCCCAGCTCTTTACACTGATCCAGAACCAGCGACGAAGGGGCACGGAGGGATTCCACACTCCGCCCCACTTGAGTTCCCAGCCGGCCAAACAGCCGCTCAAAGACCTCCTTCACCGCACCACCGCCACCGTGCGAGTAGAACAATCCGATGGGCTTATCGACCAAACCTCTGTCATCCCCGCCCTTCGCTATGTACCAATCGTCGAGAAACACCTTGAGCGTCCCCGCCAAATAGCTATAGTAGTCGGGAGATCCAAACACAGCCGCATCGAAGTCACGGTAACGCTCAACATCAAAACGTCCGTCATTGGCATTGTGCACGGTGACATCAGCCCCGCCGGATCGCGCCCCTTCCGCAACCGCCCTCGCCATCTTCTCGGTGTTCCCATACTGCTGAGAATGATACAGCACCAGAATCGATCCCATGCCCAGCTCCCTTCCGTCTGCTCCCCTTCTCGCCCTATCGCTTTCTCGCTTTCTCGCCTTACCGCTCATTCTGCGATTCGCTGATTCTTACCTATCTCCCTATCGCCTTCAACACCGCCTTGGCGAACGCCTTCTCCGGCTGAGCACCGACGACGCTCTCAGTATCGTTGATGATGGTGTTCGGCACACCCTGCACGCTGTACTTGACCGCCAGCTGCGGGAACTCCGTAATCTCAACCATGTCGCCGGTGATGTAGTCCGAAGCCATCGCGAACTTATGCGCGACACGCACCGAGCGCGGGCAGTAAGGGCACGTGGGTGTCACCATCACCTGCATCCGTACTGGCTGGTCCACGTTCGCAAGCCGCTTCAGAACAGAGGCCGGCAGCCCGTGATCGCGCTTGCCGACATCCACAATGCCCTCGATCAAGCTCATGAATTCATAGCCGGCCGGGACACCGTAAAAGCGAATGCCATAGTCCTTATCGCCCATAATAACCGTCGCCGGTATCTTGTCGATCCCAAACGCCTGAACCTGATCTTCGTTCTCTATGAAATCATAGACGTCAACTGTGATGCTATCGTTGAGCTCCGCCAGCTCCAGCAACAACTCCCGGGTCATCTGGCAGTAGTCGCACTCCATAGACTGGGTGAACATCACCAGCTTAACCGGATGTGTGATCGCCTCAAAAACCTGCTCAACCTTCTGCTTGTCCTCAGCCTTCAGAATTGCCATCACTTCCTCCCTTTGCCA
Organism: uncultured Anaerolineales bacterium; assembly: GCA_964516885.1. Taxonomy (GTDB): domain Bacteria; phylum Chloroflexota; class Anaerolineae; order B4-G1; family SLSP01; genus PWVB01. The sequence goes on from CAZEXX010000169.1 coordinate 5,658, forward strand.
CCTCTAACGGAGAACTAACCACACAACTACAATTACCCCCACTCCAGCACTGGAGGCGGCGGAACGCGCAGCCGACACCGAGTCCGGATCGCCGCCATCCACACCCCGCAAATACGTGAATAGGGGCACTGGAAGTCTAGCGCGTTCTCGGGCCTCCGCAAGTCCGCTTCTCCCCCGCCGGGGGAAAACACAGACGAAGACCCCCTTCCCCTGAAACGGGGCTTCCGGCTGCCCAGCAGCGGACGGAGCCACAGCGCGACACACACTCGTTGACAGTCCGCACGCATACCCACGAGGGCCTTGTACAGACGTGCCGGTGGCACGTCTTCTGCGGCGCGGCCCAAGTGCTCCAGGGCACTTCCATCTGGTCCGCAGCGCCGGCAGACAAAGGTGTCGCTTAGGCACACCATGGAGTCCATCGATCAGGGTGAGTTTGACAACCATACGCCCTGCACCGGTTGACAGGGCGCGACAAATGCAGTACATAGTCATCATCATGATCCCAAGCAAACCGGAGGACTCAATGTCACAGCACCAGCAAGGCAGTACGTTGCCGAAATTCCCCTATGGCGCCGTCTACTTCCGCAAGTCCAACCCTCCGCAGGAGGACTGGGCCCGAGACTACGCAACGGCTGAACAGGACGGACACACGCTCTTCCGCCATTGGTTTCTATGGTCGGCAATCGAGACTGAGCCGGGAGTCTATGATTGGTCGGACTACGACCGGCAGATGGACCTGGCCGCCGAGCACGGTATCAAGACAATCATCGCCGAGATGATCGCCGTCGCACCGGAATGGGCCTACCGGAAGTATGCGCACGCCCGTTATGAGACCGCAGACGGCCGGAAGATCAGCCAGAACATGCACGGCAGCTGCGTTGTCGGCGGCGGTGGCGGGCTCTGTCTCGACAACGATGATGTGCGTGAGTCAGCCGGACAGTTCCTGCAAGCGCTTGTCATGCGCTACCGTGACCATCCCGCGATGGGCGGATACGATATCTGGAACGAGGGCAACTACCCCAGCAACGTCTGCTACTGCCCCGCCACACTGGCCAACTTCCGCGCCTGGGTTAAGGCCAAGTATGGTGACCTCCGCACTCTCGGCGAGGCCTGGCACCGGTACAGCTTCGCCGGCTGGGACGATGTCACGCCCCCGTTCAGGATGGGTCCCTACGCCGGTACCCTCGACTGGCTGCAGTTCCGTATCGACAACGCCTACGCACAACTGGACTGGCGTACCAAGATCATACGAGAGCTGGACGCACGGAACCCCATCATCGCCCACGGAGTGGCTGCCACCCTCACTGCCCTTTCCTCAAACACACGCGACGACTGGCTCGCCGCAAGCAAGGTCGAGATATACGGCTATACGTGGGGCTCCAGCCGCCACGGCGACGAGCCGTGGAAGCAAGTTCAGGCCGTCGATCTGGTACGCGCCGCCTCCCGCGGCAAACCATTCTGGCACGCTGAGGCATACGGTGGTCCCCTGTGGCTGGCATCCAACGTGCTGGACAAGCCGCGCAATGAGGGCCGCATCGCCGAACCCGAGGACATCCGCTACTGGGACATGGTGAGCTTCATGTGTGGCGCCACAGGCCTGCTCTACCTCCGTTGGCGCCCGCTGCTGGATGGCCCGCTCTTCGGTGCCTTCGGGCCCTACGGCATGGACGGTTCGCGAACCGATCGCTCCGAGATGGCGTCGAGGATCGCCAAGTGGGTCGCCGCACCCCAACAAGCGGCGCTATGGAAGTCACGGCCGATCCGCGGTCAGGTCGGCATCCTCGTCGTCCCCGAGACCCAACACTTGCTCTACGCTCTTCAGGGCAACAGCGCGTCCTATGCGAAATCGGTCCAGGGCGCCTACCGGGGATTCTTCGACATCAACGTCCAGGCTGACCTCGTCCGGCCCGAGCACATCGACGAGTACGATCTGCTCTACCTGCCGGTCCCTGTGGCGCTCTCACAGACCACCGCGGACCGGCTCATCGATTGGGTCAATGCGGGAGGTACCCTCATCTCGGAAGGCGTGCCCGGCTACTTCAACGACCGCGCACACGTCGGCACCCGACAACCGAACCTGGCGCTGGATGAGCTCTTCGGGGCCACAGAGAGCTACGTGGAGTTCACCCCCGACATTCTTGACGACCTAAGACTCAACGTTGACGGCACCACGGCGTGGGGAGGTCTCTTCCTGCAGGCCTACACGCCCACCACAGGCACAGCAGCGGGACGGTACGAGGGTGTGACCGGTCGCGCCAACGGCCAGGTCGCCGTCGTTGACAACGTCTTCGGCAGTGGACGCACCCGCCTCATCGGCACCATGGCCGGCTATGGACACGCGACCCACGCCGCACGCGTCCCCGGTCCCGGAACCGCGCCGTGTGAGCCTGGCGGAAACCGCACGCTCTTCCGGAACCTTATGACTTGGGCCGGCAAGGGACCGGATGTCCAGGTCAGCGAACAGCTGGTCATCGCGCGACTGCACGCCGGCGCCGGTGGGACTTGCCTGTGGGTCGCCAACCCCACACGCCGGGATCGCCCGGTACAGATCGAACTGTCAGCAGCCTGGGGCCCGTTCGGTACGACCACAACCCTTTGGGGTGCTGAGGCCACAATCGACGGGCGGACCCTCACGCTGACCTCACCCGCCCGCGACGTTACGGTACTTGCCCTGCGCTAGTCACGCAGCCTCTGCTCTGCCCCTTCAGGGGCAACAACCAGAAAAGGGGCTGTTGACACTGGACACCGCCAGTGCTAGACTCAACGCAGGATGACTTGAG
>CAZEXX010000170.1:0-2679 GCA_964516885.1 uncultured Anaerolineales bacterium
GTGACAACTAGAAACACCCACTCGGAAATGGCAGCGGTCAGAGTAGACTGGAGCCTAGGAGGCCCCAGCAATGACTGCAACCGACGCCCAAGTGAGGATCATAATGCGTGAACGACAAAGAGGACGAACACAGGAACAGGCCGCGGTCAGCGCTAACTTGCCCAGCCAGCCGAGGACTAACCCTACGGCATGGGTGTTTCTAATTGTCGCTGATGTCCCTTTCTAATTGTCGTTTGACACCGCTCCGGGCATCCCACCTTTTCCAATAGCCAATGTTCAGTCATTCAAGCCTCCAGTATAGGGTTCTATGTGTGCTTCCGTAGGCGATTTATCTACAAGTATGCGATAATTGACTACTAGTGTCCAGAGTGTAGACAAAAGTCGCCTAAACATAGATAGTTGCGCTATACTGTGTGCAATATCCCGGCACGAATCACTCACAGGGGACAAGGAAGGTAGCATGGGCACAGACAAGGGCGAAGAGCGGCTGGAGCAGTTCTGGAACTGGGTAGAGCGAACGTTGTCCGAAAAGGATCTGTCCTATCGGCAGATCGAGCGTCAGGCAGGGGTAGCCAATGCAACTATCAGCAAGCGCGCACGGCTGCGCCTGGAGCCCACAAGGACGACATACAGAGTCCTCAGTGAGGTTCTAGGCATAAGCGCCCGTGACCTTATGGTGCGCGCCGGCAGGATCGAAGAAGTCAGCGATCTGGTGAGTGATAGCGACTTCTACAAAATCATGAAAGCGCTCCAGCATATGACACCGAAGGAGGTGACAAACATCGCGCGATACATCGAGTTTCAGTTCCCGGAAGTCTACAAGACCCTGCAATCCGAGCTGCCGCCCAGCAGCGTCCAGGCAGGCGACGACGTTCCCCAAGATATTGAAGCTGAGGCTTGACAGCTAGAAAAGGTGTGGTAACATAATGGTCGTTCTGAGGGCAACTGCCTCCACTGAACTGGAGGGCATCTGCTAAGCCCACGGAGCAAGCCGTGCCCCTGTAGCTCAATTGGATAGAGCACCTGCTTGCGGAGCAGAAGGTTACAGGTTCAACTCCTGCCGGGGGTACAAAGAGCGCCCTGAGTGAGATCACTCAGGGCGCTTTGCGTTTCCCTACCCGCCGCCCAGACCAATGGGAATAGGCGCCTCACCCACACGCTCAAGATCGGCCGGCATTCAGGGTTTTCTTGGCGTTCTTTGCGCCCTTGCGTGAGCCAACTCCCCGCGCTCAGCCAAGCTGACCCCTCGTCAATCAGCCGGATCCGCCAGCCCGAACGACTCCACGTACGCCAGCGACTGGTGGCGGAAGTAGGTGTTGTAGAGTTCGGCATAGTGCCCCTCAGCGGCCAGGAGGTCCGCGTGCGTGCCCTCCTCGATGATCCTCCCGTGGTCAATCACGATGATGCGATCGGCGTTCTTTATAGTGGAGAGCCGGTGCGCGATAACGATAGCGGTACGGTTGTGCATCAGTGTATCCAGCCCTTCCTGGATCTGCATCTCGGTGAAGGGGTCCACGCTGGCCGTCGCCTCATCCAAGATGAAGACCGCCGGGTCCTTGAGCAGCATCCGCGCCAGCGCCACCAGCTGCCGCTGGCCCATAGAGAGGTTGGCGCCTCGCTCCCCCACATCCGTTTCCAGCCCATCGGACAGATCCGCCACCCAGTCACCCTGGCTGATCTGCGTTGCGGCAGCGAAGACCTGATCGTCCGTCGCCTCGGGGTACCCATAGCGGATGTTATCGCCCACGGTGCCCGAGAAGAGGAAAGGCTCCTGCGGCACCAAACCGAGGTGCTGGCGGTACTGCGCCAGATCGAGGGTGCGCACATCCCGCCCATCGACCAGCAGCTTACCTCGCTGAAACTCGTAGAAACGCGGGACGATGCGCGCGACGCTGCTCTTGCCGGCACCGGTATGACCGACGAGCGCCAGGGTCTCGCCCGCCGCGATGTCCAGAGTGAAGTCGCTGAGCACGTCCTCGTCCTCGACGTAGCGGAACCACATGTTGCGAAACTCGATGTGCCCATCCACGTGGTCCACCGGCTCGGCGCCAGTCTGGACCACGCGCGACTCGGCGTCGATCAGCGCGAAGACACGTTCGGCCGCCGAAAGGCCGTCCTGAAACTGGCTCCAGAACGAGGCGATGCTCGTCATCGGAAACCAGAAGAAGCCCACGGCCTGCATAAAGAGGTACCAGGTGCCCGGCGAGATGCCGGTGCGCGTTGCCAGGCCACTGGTGTAGAGGAAGAAGGCGCTGGCCAGCCCGGCAGCCATACCCAGCACTGGGAAGATGGCGGTAAAGGTCATATTGCGGCGGATTCCAATACGATACGACTGTTTGTTGTTCACCAGGAAAGTATCGTAGATGGCACGCTCCTGCCGGAAGGTCTTCGCAACCACGATGCCGCTGATAGACTCCTGGATCTGAGCGTTGATCTTGGCATTGACACGTCGCGACTGGCGCGTCACCTTCCGCGCAATTTTGCGGAAGCTCAATGCCAGCACCGCCGCCAGCGGAGCGATTGCGATCAGAATCAGGGCCAGCCGCGCGTTGAGCGTGAAGAGCCACCCGATCAGAATGACGACCAGCAGCACCTGGCTGATGAGATCCAGCACCAGCGTCACGACGTTGGAGAAATCCTGCGTATCCGAGGTGACCCTGCTGACGATCTTGCCGGAAG
>CAZEXX010000170.1:2779-6806 GCA_964516885.1 uncultured Anaerolineales bacterium
CCGGCCGTCCCAGCCGCCGAGTCAACCAAGATCAACACTGCCACCACCAGCATCCTGTAGCGGTAGGGTCGGAAGTAACCGACGATCCGCTTCAGCAGGTCGCGATCGGAATAGTTGCGATCGTAGCTTTCTGTATCTAGTCCGTTTAGAACGAATCCCATTCCCTGGTCTCCTTAGACATCGTACCGGGCAAAGATCCGCCGGTAGGCGTCGCACCGTGCCATCAGTTCTTCGTGGTTGCCCTGATCCACCAACTCGCCGCGTCTCAGCACCAGTATGCGGTCCGCCCAGCGGATCTGGCTTAACCGGTGGGTGATGATAAAGGTGGTGCGCTCGGCACTGATACGGCGCATCGCTTGCTGGATCTTGTCCTCGGTGGCGCTGTCGATAGCGCTGGTGCTGTCGTCCAGGACCAAGATGCGCGGATCGGTGAGGAAGGCCCGCGCGATGGCGATGCGCTGGCGCTGGCCGCCCGAAAGCGTCACGCCACGCTCGCCGACCTCGGTCTCGTAGCCGTCGTTGAAGTCCAGAATGAAGTCGTGGGCCTGCGCCTCGCGGGCGGCCGCTTCGATGGCCTCCTGGCTCGCATCCGCAACGCCGAAGGCAACATTCTCGGCCAACGTCCGTGAGAAAAGGAAGACGTCCTGCTCGATGGTAGAGATCTGGGAGCGCAACGATTCCAGGCTCCACGCCCGCACGTCGATGCCATCCACCAGCACACGCCCGCTGTCGACGTCAAAGATACGGTTCACCAACTGGGTCAGCGTCGTCTTGCCCGAACCCGTCCGCCCTACAATGGCCACCGTCTCGCCGGGGCGCGCGGTGAAGCTGATGTCCTTGAGCACCACCTTTCCGTCATAGCTGAAGGTGACGTGGTCAAAGACCACCTCGCCCTTGATAGACTGCGCGGTGCCGCCGGCATTCTCATCCAACTCCGTCTCTGTATTGATCATCTCCAGGATGCGCCTGGCGCTGGCAATGCCCAGCTGCACCAGGTTGAAGGTGAAGACCGAGATAAAGGTCGGGAAACGCAATGCGCCGAAGAGGCCCATGAAGGCTACCAGATTGCCCAGCGTTATGGCACCGCCGTTCCACAGCGTCAGCCCGTGCAGGAAGCAACCTGCCCACGCGACATTGTAGACCAACCCGGGCCAATAGCGCGCCTCGATGTTCCCCTGTTTGACGAAGTAGTCCCGGAACTCACGCGCGTTCTTCGAGAACTGCGCCCACTCCTGTCCTTCCTGCGCATTGGCCTTGACGACCTCGATGCCGGCTACTGACTCCGCCAGGCGAGCGTTCATCCGCCCGTACTGCTCCCGGCGCGCCGTGCTCACCGGCTTCAGCCGGACGTTGTATTCATACACTGTAAGGACTAACAATACCGTGAAGATGCCGGGCACGAGCAGCAGGCGCGGTTCGATACGGCCGATGAGGATAACCGGCACCACCAGCGCCATAAATGAATCTATGATGAGCATCATTCCCGGGCTGAACATCGCGTTCAGCATGCGGACGTCGTTGGTGGCGCGCGCCATGATGTCGCCGATCCGCTGGCGCCCGTGGAAAGTCTGGCTCTTGCCCAGGAGGCTGACGTAGAACTCCTCGCGTGCGTCCCGCTCCAGACGCAGCGCGGTGAACGTGACACAGAGATTGCGAAAGAGGCCGGTCAGGCCCTGCGCAGCTGCGGTCGCCAACATACTGACTGCTAGCGCCAGCAGCGCCGCATTGGCCCACTCGGGTTGGCTGATAAGGTCAAACCCGCGCCCCACATAGAGCTGAATGCCGCCGTAGGCCAGGTTGTTGACCGCTGCAGCCACGACCATCAGGAGCGGGAAGAGCGGATAGCGCGCCAAATGCGACAGAATCCACCGCACCGGGCTTGTGCGGTTGTAGACATGCTCGTTTTCCAGTGTGAACTCACGTTTTGACAAAGCCGGTTTCTCCTATTCTTGGCAGCGGACCAGGGGAGGAAGCTGCCCGCCAGAGCAGCCATTATCCCATACTGTCGCTGCGATTTCAACCAACTGCGCCCCTTCCCCTGAAACGGGGACTTCTTTGTGTTTTCCCCCGCCGGGGGGAAAGCAGAAACAGAGACCCGGCACATGCCGGCATCGACATCCGGCCCTCTCCCCCGCGGGGGAAAAGCAGAAACAGGAACCCGGCACGTGCCGGCATCGACATCCGACTCTCTCCCCCGTGGGGGAGAGTTGGAGAGGGGTCAGTCCTCAACCATCATCCATCCTACCCCTTATACATGTCACAAGCCGTCATGTTTGTGACATGATCTAGAAATTCTGTTCTAATTGCTCCTTCCCCCGGCCCGTGCTACACTCAGCGCTATGATCACACGACGCGACCTACTCAAGGGTGCCATCGCCGGGGCCGCGGCTGCACTGCTGCCGAGCCGGCGCGCCTCGGCACAGCCCACCGGCCTTCCCATCGCACCGGAACCGCCGGGCGAGGACAGCTGGCAGCAGTTTGGGCGGCCCATCCACGCGGTGAGCGTGTACGAAGAAGCGGACACGAAGAGCAAGCGGGTGCGAACCTTCGCCCGCGACGAGGCGATCCCCATCCTGGGCAGAACCGTGGCACCCTTCTCCGCACACAACGACCGGTGGTACCAGACCGAAGAGGGCTACGTCCACAGCGCCTGGGTCCTGCCGATGCGGATCTATCCGCTACAGCCCTTTATCGAGGACGTTGGCGAATGGGGCATCTGGGGCGAGATCTCCCAGCTCACTACGGAGGCACGCACAGCACCGAGCCACAGCGCGCACCGCAAGTACCGCTTCTACGGTAGCACCGTCTTCCACGTGATCGAGACCGCGCGCGACGAGGAGGGCAACGGCTGGTACAAGGTCGTGGACGACTACCCGCCGCGCCAGGTCGGCAACCACCAGTGGGTGCTGGCACAGGATGTGCGCCGGATTCCCCGTGCGGAGATGGCGCCGATCCATCCCTTCGTCGGCGACAAACGCATCGAGGTCGACCTGCAGGGTCAGGTACTGACGTGCTTCGAGGGCGATGCCGTCGCCTTCACCACGCTGGTCGCCTCGGGGCTTGGAGGCATCCACGCCACCCCCACGGGTGAGCACTGCGTTTTGCTCAAACAGGCCTCACGCCACATGGCCAACGTCCCCTACCCCGATATGGAGGAAGAGGACCAGCCGAACCCCGCTGACATTTTCGACCTGCCCGGCATACCGTGGAACACCTTTTTCGACCTTCAGGGCCGCGCCATCCACGGCACCTACTGGCACAACGACTTCGGCATCCGCCGCAGCCACGGCTGTCTCAACGTCCCCGCCGACGCCGCCCGCTGGATCTACCGGTGGGTCCACCCCATTGGCGGCTACGAAGACGCCTTCATCCGCAGCAACTGCCGCGTTGGCACGCCGATACTCATCATCTAGACCCCAAGAGGCGAAGTGACAACTTGTCCCCGTCAAGGGGACTTCGCCTTACGCACAAAGCAGACCGGTCGGACCGCGGGCACCTGCCCGCATTCTGCTTCTGCTGCTCCGATGTGATTCTAACGCCACACTAATCCCCCTCTAATCCCAGCCTGGTACACTGAAAACATAATCAACAAGAGGAGGATCACAATGGTAATGCAACCCTATGGTGGCGGATGGCCATCACGACAATCAATGCAACGGATGCGCCGCGCCATGAGCCGGCGCGTGGCCGATGAGACGCAGGAGGCCGGCCTGGCGGCACCGGCGAGCTACCCCGCGATGAACGTGTGGATGAACGATGAGGGCGTCGTCGTCACCGCCGAGTTGCCCGGCTGCAGTCCGGACAACATCGACATCACCGTTGTGGGCGATACGCTGACGGTCAAGGGCAAGCGCACCGAGGAGGAGCTCCCAGAAGGCGCCGTCTATCACCGCCGCGAGCGTTCGTGCGGCAGCTTCAGCCGCGGCTTCACCCTGCCGTTTGAGGTCGAGGCATCGGGCGTGGACGCGACCTTCGAACAGGGCGTCCTGCGCATCACGCTGCCCCGCGCGGAGGCCGACAAGCCCCG
>CAZEXX010000170.1:6906-8420 GCA_964516885.1 uncultured Anaerolineales bacterium
CATCAGGACAACCAGCCCCGCATCGGTCTAGCCTTGAGCGGTGGAGGGATTCGTGGGTTCGCGCACCTGGGCGTCCTCCGAGCACTTGAGGAGCAGGCCATCCCCATCAACTACCTGGCAGGCACAAGCATGGGGGGATTGGTCGCGGGCTTGTACGGCGCCGGTGTCCCGCTCAACACCCTCACTGATCTCGCCAACCATGTTAAGATTATGGATATGGCCTCGCCAGATCACAGTTGGCATGGGCTCTTCGACCACCGCAAGATGACCAAGGTACTGGCTGACCTGTTAGACAGCGATTCATTGACCTTCGGGGACCTCAAGATCCCGGTCTCCGTCGTTGCCGCCGACCTCGGTACAGGGAAGATGGTGATCTTGGATCACGGGCCACTCATCCCGGCGTTGATGGCCACCTCGGCCCTGCCACTCTTCTTCGCGCCGGTGGCCTACCAGGGCCGCTACCTTGTTGACGGCGGCGTGCTCAACAACGTCCCCTTTGACATCGCGCGGGATATGGGTGCAGACCGGGTGCTCGCGGTGTCGTTTGAGACCAAGTTCAACCTGAAGATGAAGCCGGACACAGCCGATGGGCGCGGGCCCTCGATGCGTCTGCTCAAGCGGTTCCACAACCTGGCCCCGGAGTGGCAGCAGCCATTCCACATCGCCGAGGTCAGCGAGAGTATGACGCAGCATCTCATCAACCAAACCCGGTTGGAGCTCTGTCCTCCGGACGTTCACCTCAGCGTGAGGCTGGACAACATCGGCCTGCTCAGCTTCGAAGCCGGCGCCGCGGCCATCGAGGCCGGCTACATCACCGCGCTGCGCCACCTCGCGGAGCTACAGGCACTGACCGACCCGCTGCCCGCGCCGTGGCGCCAGAAGCTGGCGCACCTGCGGCGACGCGCCAAGCTGGCGTGGCAGGTGCTGCGCGGGCCTGCCTACCGACGGTATCCGGAGCGGTAGACAGGAGAGAGCTCACGCAAAGAGCCCGAAGCTTTCCGACAAGCTTTGAGCTCTAGTGCCGCCAACAACAGCAGAGGCCACCGGAGCATCCGGTGGCCTCTATCGCATCTTGAATCCTTTGCGTCTCCGCGCCTTTGCGCGAGCTCCGTTACCGCTTCAACAATACCTCAGCCTCGTACGCCTTAATCTCGTCCATATACCCCATGCCGACCGGAACACCCTTCTGCATGCAGTAAGTGTCCCAGACCGCGCCGAAGGGCATGCCCTTGAGCTCCTCGATCATCGCCAGACGCTGCGTGTAGTCGCCGTTACGGTCGAACTCGCGCATCATATCGACGGGCTCCAGCATCGCCAGCAGCAGCGCACGCTGCGCGTTGCGGGTGCCGATAACCCAGGCCGCGATCCGGTTGATGCTGGCATCAAAGTAGTCCAGCCCTATGTGCGTGCGCTCCAGGAAGTCGCCCCGGACCAACTCCTGCATCAGGCGGCGCAGGTCGTCGGAGAGGATAACCACGTGGTCGCTGTCCCAGCGGACACCGCGGCTGACGTGG
>CAZEXX010000171.1:0-1564 GCA_964516885.1 uncultured Anaerolineales bacterium
GCCACGTTGGGCGATTTCCCACCCACAGTCGATGCCAACCCGCAGCTGTTGGCCGAGTGGGAATATCGCGGCCTTATCCGCCAACGGTGGATACTGGACGTGCAGCCATATCTATCAGCGACGATGCTGGTCAATATCCCCAAGGGGCTCGCAGAGAACGAAACGCGTCCCGCCATCCTGTGCTGCCACGGCCACGGGCAGTTCGGCAAAGAGCCTGTGATGGGCAACGACACTAGCCCGGCCCTGCGCCAGGCTATCGCCGACCACGCCTACAACTACGGCGACGTCATGGCGCAGAAGGGCTATATCACCTACGCCATCGACTGGATCGGCTTCGGTGAGCGCAACGACAGCCAGAAGCCCAACCACTCATCCGTCGCGCGAGAGCGCGACTGGTGCAACCTCTACTACCTCCACGCCACGATGTTCGGCATGACCTCGCTCTCCATCAACGTAGCCCACGGCAAAGCAGCGACCGACGTCGTCAGCGCGTTCCCCAACGTCGACGCGGAGCGCCTCGGCGTGATGGGCCTCAGCGGCGGGGGCACGATGACGCTCTGGATGGCGCTGTGCGATGAGCGGTTCAAGGCCGCGGAGATCATGTGCTATAGCGACCTCTGGTGGGCTTTCGGCATGCGGGACATCAACTACTGCGGGATGCAGGTCGCGCCGGGGCTCTTCAAGCTCGTCGATCTACCCGATCTGCAGGGGCTGCTAGCGCCGCGCCCTTTGCTCATCGACATCGGCGCCAACGACACCTGTTTCAAGGTCGACACCGCTATGCAGTGCTACCAGCAGCTCTCCACGATCTACGGAGCCGCCGGAGCCGCCGACCGCCTGGAGTTGGACCTCCACCCCGGCGAACACGGCTGGGGCGGGAACAAGTCAGAGGCGTTCTTTGGGAGGTACCTGGGAGAGTAAGGAGCCGGCACGTTCCAAGCGATCAGTCCTAAGTGGCAGTAAGGAGTAAGAAGTAAGGAGTATCGGACTTACTCCCTACTCCTGACTCCTTACTGCTATCTAACAACCACCCCTATGGCATGAACTGCTTCAGATACCGCGCACTCTGGCGTAGGGCGTCCTTGCGACTCTCCAATGACCCCTCGTATGCTCGGTCCTCTACCTCAATGCACACAGGCCCATCGTAGCCGACGCTGCCCAGCACCGAGAAGAACCGACCCCAGTTGATATCACCGAGACCAGGCAACTTCGGGGTGTGGAACTCCAGAGGGTTGGCAAGCACACCGACCTCATCCAACCGGTTCTGATCCACCCGCGCGTCCTTGGCATGAACGTGGAAGAGGCGATCAGCGAACGCCCACAACGGCTTGATATAGTCCATCTGCTGCCAGAGCAGATGCGAGGGATCGTAATTGAGGCCGAAGCTCTCGCTGGGAATCTCCTCGAACATGCGACGCCAGATCGCAGGTGCGTGAGCCAGGTTCTTGCCACCGGGCCACTCATCGCCGGTGAAGAGCATGGGGCAGTTCTCGATGCCGATTCGGACATTATGCTCCTCGGCGAAAGCGATCAGCGGCGGCCACACTTCCTTGAAACGCGGCCA
>CAZEXX010000171.1:1664-8374 GCA_964516885.1 uncultured Anaerolineales bacterium
CCTGCGTAGCGCCGCTCGGCTTTGCCTTTCGGCCAGCACATCAGCTCCACGCAGTCGAATCCCGTTTCAGAGGCGAAAGTCACAACCTCGTCCAGTGACAGATCAGGCAGAATCGCACTCGTAAATCCCAGTTTCATCGTGACCCTCCTTGTGGTTTCACTCAGCAGCCGACACACCCTCTTTCGAGTTCATCGGACAGATTCCTTCTGGTTGCGTGATTGTCGTCTCACCCGGGCCAGCAATACCGCCCCCGAGAGCGTCAGCACAGCAGCGACGGCGAACGCCACCGGGTAGCCGGCAGCCGAACCCGGCCAGAGCGCATTGATGCCGTCGATCAGTGGCCCGCCCAGCCTGCTCAGCGCGCCGGCCCCAGCGGTGGCGAAGTTGGTATAGCCCAGGAACTTCCCGCCCTCCGCCCGAGGGATCAGGTCCGTAGCCAACGCCCAATTGACACTCAGGAAGACCCCCGTTGCCATTCCTATAATACCGCCAAAGGCGTAGACAGCTGTAACGTCTCGCGCAAACACCAGAAGAAGGATGCCGAGGGCGGCCACGCCGCCGGCAGCGATATTCAGCGTCCAACGCCCCACTTTGTCAGAGAGCCATCCGGCCGGGAAGACCAACAATGTCAGCGCCACGCCGATGGTCGCCATCAGATTGCCCGTCACGACCGCCGCATTGGGCACGCGCAGCCAATCGCGGATGTAGTATTGTGCGAAGCTCTGCACCACGTAGATGCCCAACATGACCAGCCCGCGCGCGACCAGGAAACGGGCAAAGATGGGGTAGGCAGCCAGATCCGCGCGCGGGGAGATTGATGTCTCAACCGTGGCCGGCATCTCACCGCAGGACAGCTCACGCGTCGTGAGCAGCGTGATTGCGGCACCGGCAACCAACACGCCGGCGATAATGCCGAAGACCGAAGTGGGGTTATCGTCCGCCATCAGCTGCCCCGCCACCAGTGACGCCACCACGAGCCCCCCCATGTCAAAGAGGTTCTTGATCCCCGAGGCCAAACCCCGGCGACCGGGATCAACAAGATCGGGGATCAGGCCCTGGGCCGGGCCGTGTGCCGTGTTGGACGCGACCTGCAACAGGATATAACCCAATGCCACCTGCCATAGCGAGCTGGCGGGCGCCATCACAGCCAGACAGGCCAGGGTCGCAAGGGTGCCCGCCAGAATCCACGGACGTCGCCGCCCCAAGCGGCTGCGGGTGCGATCGCTCAGGCCTCCCGCCAGGGGCTGGACCACCATCGCCAGAATCAACCCTGCAAAGGTCATCGCCCCCAGGTAAGTGTTCTTCAACCCTTCAGGCACGAATCGCAACAGCAGCGCGGGGAGAACAATCGGATGCAGCGCATTCCACATAAAGGCCAACCCGAACCAGTAGACGTTCATCGTAACAAGGCTAGTGCGCCGCAGCTTCATAGAACTTCCACTCCTGGGCAATGAGTGTAGGATGGCCCGTATGGTACTGCCAAACATCGAGGATGACTAGGAGCAGGAGCGGCCCAGCGAGATGCCTCAATACCGGCTGCTGGCGCGAGTTGTGGGGCGAGTGCTCTGGGCGACGGCAAGCCGGCGGACCCGCCCTTTTGCTCGCGACGCGCGAGACGCTATGGACACCGTGCCCACACCGCCGCAGATACTGGGATTGGATCACGTACCTACGGAAGGTGCCTGCCTCGTGACGTGCAACCACTACACACGCCCCGGCTTCGGCGCGTGGTGGACCGCCCTCAGCATCTCCGCAGCGATCTCGATGCGCCGCTCCGAAGCGGCGCCGGCCGACGTCCACTGGGTGATGACGGCCGCTTGGCGCTACCCGAAGGGCGACTGGCGCAGGCACTTCGTGACGCCGCTTACCCGGTGGGCATTCGCGCGAGCAGCCAGAGTCTACGGCTTCATCACTATGCCCCCGATGCCGCCCAGCCCCGACGAGGTCACCACACGCGCATCCGCGGTCCTGCGGACGGTGCGGCTGGCGCAGCAACTCGCCGCCCAAGGGGGACTGCTCGGGCTGGCACCCGTGGGGCGAGATACTCCGGGGCTGTTGGGCAGCCCGCCCGCGGGCGCAGGGGATTTCATCGCGCTTCTGGTGGCCTCCGGGCTCCCCATACTGCCTGTGGGCCTGGCCGAAGAGGCCGGCAGGCTACGGATCAGCTTCGGCGCCCTCTTCGTACCGGAGATTCCACGGCAGCGCGCAGAACGGGACCGGCGCGTGGCACACCAGGTGATGCAGGCGATCGCCGCCCAGCTGCCCTCACGCGCGGCAGAACCGGGCGAATCCTGAGAACGCCCTAGGCCGTCCCCGGCACCTCTGCTACGACGCTGTCCTCCCGACGCAGCAGGTAGGCTGCGTAAAGCGCCTGTGCGATCAGGCCTACGGCCAGGATCCCTCCCAAGCGCAGATACGACCCGCCAAAGGGTGTGCCCGACCGGTGCAGCAGCCCTGCCAGCGGGGAGGCGATGAGGAAGCAGATACCCACGAACGTCTCATTGAGCGCCACGCGCCGAACGGCCTTGTCCTCCTCCAGCATCGAGTGGTACGCCATATGGCTCCACATCCCTCCGAGGTACGTGCCGTAGAGCAACCCGGCAAATACAAAGAGCGACGCGTAGGCTCCACTGCCGAACAGAACCAGAGCAATCACCGCCGATGCGCCGAGCCCGGCCAACCACTTGGGTTTGTGATGCCAGCCCGGTACATACGACAGGGCCAACGCCGACACCGCCTGCGCCGCGGCAAACGCGAACTCGACCATCCCCTTCGTCGTGGACGACACGCCAAGCTGCACCGCCTGAACCGGCCAGTAGATCATCACCACATTGTAGCCGGTCCATCCCAGCAGGACGCCCACCCACGACGCCCTCACCAGGCTGCGCCGCCGGCTCTGCTCCGGTACCGGCTGGGGCACTCTCTCCGGTCGCTCCACACGCAGCGGCTTGAAGCGGTAGAGCAGTAGTCCCATCAGAACAGCAACCCCGGCAGCGAGATAGTAGATCTGAGCCCATGTGCTGTAGTTCTTGAGCAGCGAGGAGACAAACGGCCCCACCGCGTAGCCCACGGACCAGGAGAAGGTGAATCGGCCGATGGTAATCGCAAGCGGCCGCGCATCCTCATTGGACATGCCCAGCATATAGATCTGGAAGGCATTGAAATACATACTCACAACCAGCGGGAATAGACCGTAGAGCACCTGCATCAAGAGCAAAGCCTGCACATTGGCCAGCACAAGGCAGATCACGGCGATGCTCACCAAAGAGATCAGCATCTCGGCCTTGGCGCGCGCCGGGGTGACGATCTTGGCCATCAGCAGGCTGGACACCACGTAGCCGAACCCATAAACCAGCACGATCGAACCCACCGTCGCCTCGTCATAACCCCGGCTGGCCAGCGAATGCCGGCCGACAAAGAGAACCAGTCCAACGATAAGATCCGCCAACAATGGTAGGCCATACAACACGAATCGCTTCAGCATTCCACAATCTCCATATACATAGCCGCCAAGATGGCGCGAAGCCGGTCGGCTTCGCGCCACGCCATTCTATCCCACCTCCAGGATGTGACCAGCCGAGATCACGAACCTGGATAAAGCGTACGCTACTAGCCAGAGCGCTCGGCGGAAGTTGTCATCCTGAGCGGGTTTTCCACGTGCCTACGCTATGCTGCTACGCCAGCGAAGGATCTTGTCCTCGCACGCCTGACGCCTTCGCAGACAAGATCCTTCGCTCCATTGCTGAGGCACTCCGGATGCTTTCACAGCCCGCTCAGGATGACAAGGGTTCTGCGGTCTGGCTCCAGATGCACGCGGCATGCGTGCTGGACAACGCACCATGCTGCAATATCATAGGGTCACAGACCAAAGGAAGCGCACCCATGCAGCCATCACACGTCGGACTACGTGCAGGCACGGCAACGATCAACATCACACCGGCACTGGGCACCGATCCCGCCACCAAGATCTATCTCTCGGGCTACGTGGCGCGGATTGGATGCGCCGTTGGCGTTCACGACCCACTCCATGCCCGGGCGCTGGCGTTGAGCGACGGCACCCGGCAAGCCATCCTCGTTGTCTGTGACCTGCTTGGACTGGAGACCGGATTCTCTGAGGACGTCCGCCGCGAGATCGCCACCACTACAGGGACGCCCGCGGACGCCGTGATGCTCGCGTGCACGCACACCCACAGCGGCCCCGCGACCCTGGTGCTTCACGAATGCGGCAAAGTCTCCCCGAGCTATCTGGAAGCCCTCCGGTCACACTTGGTCAGCGTGGCAGAGCGCGCCGCGACATCCATGCACCCGGTCACGCTTGACAGTGGCTGCGCAGCACTGCCCGAGGGGGCCTACAATCGTCGCGGGGATGGTCGAGACATTGACACCGAGGTCGGTGTCGCTTGGCTGCGAGATATGGATGGCGAGACCGTCGCCCTGCTCATCAACTACGGGTGCCATCCCGTCGTGATGAATGCCGACAACCGTTGGATCTCGGCCGACTACCCGGGTACCGCGATCCGGGCGCTGGAGGCTAGATCAGGCGGCACAGCCTTCTTCCTGACAGGCGCCTGCGGCAACGTCGATCCGGTGCATCGCGGTAGTTTTGAGGACGTTGAGTGGCTGGGGCATGCCCTGGCTGACGTCGTCGGTCAGACCCTGGCCAGGATAGAGGATCAATCGAGCCGGCCCACGAGGGCAGAGAAGGTGGCAACAGTGAGATCTGCCAGCGAGGTGCTGACGCTTCCTCTTCAGCCGGTGCTGTCGACCGCGCAGCTGGCGCAGCTGAGAGAAGAGCACCTGCACAATCTCGCGGCGATCGAGGGCTCGGAGGAGACCGTTGAGGCCAAGATTGAGCGCGCGATGCTGGCCTGGGCAGACCAAACGCTGGCGCAGGCGCAGGGCGGCGCCACGCTATCCGGCATAGCGGCACGGGTGCAGGTTATTCGGGTGGGCAGCCTGGTTTTTGTTGGCGTTCCGGGGGAGCTCTTCTCCGTCCTCGGCAAACAGATCAGGGAGGCCCTGACGGCCGATCTGGCCTTCATTGTCGGCTACGCCAACGGCGACGTAGGGTATATCCCCGACCGTGCGGCCTATGATGGGGGTGGTTACGAGATCAATGACGCGTACAAGTACTATGGCTATCCGGCCGCTCTGGCGCCTGAGGCAGGCGATATGATCGTCCGGACGAGCGTGCGGTTGGCAGGAGAAAACGACCGGTGCCCGGGAACTCGGGGCTAAACGAAACTGTAGGGAGGCGAAACGGATGAGCGAACTATTGGCAATTCTGGGTGGGGAACCGGCACGGAAGGTGCCCTTTCCAATTTGGCCGGTGTGGGACGACGGCGAAAAGCGTGCGTTGATGGAGGTGCTCGAATCGGGGATCTGGGGCATCTCAGACGATGGCGCGAAAATCACCGAGTTCGAGCGGGCCTTCGCACAGGCACACGATGCCGCCTTCGGGCAGGCCGTCTTCAACGGCTCCATCGCTCTGGAGGTCGCGCTCCGGGCCCTCGGCATCGACTACGGCGACGAGGTCATCGTCCCGGCCTACACCTTCCTGGCCACCGCAACGTCCTGCCTCATGGTCGGCGCGGTGCCCGTCTTCGTCGACATCGAACCGGGCACCTACAACATGGATCCAGCCGCCGTCGAGGCCGCCATCACACCACGGACTCGCGTGATCATCCCGGTGCACATCGGGGGATTGCCCGCCGATCTCGACAGCATCCTGGAGATCTCACGCCGCCACGACCTCCACGTCCTTGAGGACGCCTGCCAGGCCCACGGCGCTGCCTGGAAAGGCCGCCGCGTCGGCGCCCACGGGGATCTGGGCTGCTTCAGCTTCCAGTCCTCCAAGAACATCAACGCCGGCGAGGGCGGCGTGATCATCACCGACCGTGAGGATCTCGCGGAGCACACGTGGTCCGTCCACAACTGCGGGCGCATCCGCGACGGGCGCTGGTACCAGCACGAGGTGCTCGGCAGCAACTACCGGATGACGCAGTGGCAGGCCACCATCCTGCTCGCACAACTCACCCGCTTCGAGGACCACGCCCGCCGGCGCGAGGACAACGGTCGCTATCTGGCCGAGCAACTGAGCCGGATCGAGGGCTTCAACCCGCTGGACCGCGACCCCCGCGTCACCCAGCACGGCTACCACCTCTTCATCAGCCGGTATGACCCGGTCGCCTTCGGCGGGCTGCCGCGCGAACGGTTCCTCGCCGCCCTGCGCGCCGAGGGGATCCCGTGCAGCGAGGGCTATGTGCCACTCTACACCATGCCCGCCATCCAGGCCGGCGTGCAGCGGCTCAAACACGCGGTCGGCCAGGAAGGCGGCTTCCCCGATATCCTCCCGGACTGCCCGGTCACCGAACGGGCCTGCACCCAGGAAGGCGTCTGGTTCTCACAGAGCATGCTCTTGGGCACCCACGCGGACATGGACGACATCGTGAGGGCGGTACAGAAGGTGCAGGCGGGAGCAAGCACGCTGTAGACACCCCGTTCGCTCACGCGCGTGCACGCGCACACCGCGCAGCACGAAGACGTCCCATGTAGGTTAAGCTGTCAGCTTGACCATCTGCTCAACGATAGCAGGCTACTCTCGGAACAGTGGTGCAACGCGCCGTCTTGGACCGTAGGCATTCTGATGCCCGGCGTCTCGCCCGCATCTTCGCGCCAGTCAGAATTGCGATGTTCATAGCAGCTGCTGC
>CAZEXX010000172.1:0-1326 GCA_964516885.1 uncultured Anaerolineales bacterium
ATCCGCACCGGTGGACCTGGAGCAGTCTCCGCCAAGCTGATGGCGCTGGGCGCCAAGCCCACGGGGCAGACTGCATCCTCGAAGACTCCCCTCCCGGTGTGCATCGTCAACGCTGTGAGCTACCCCGACCTGGAAGTCATGGTAGCAGGATTGCTACAAGCAGAGGCCGCCGGAAAACGCTTCCTCTACCGCACCGCGGCCTCCTTCGTGCGAGTACGCGGCGGGATCGCACCACGCCCACTGCTGACACACGCAGATCTGGGACTATCACCCCTTCGGCGCCACGGCGGTCTGGTGATCGTGGGTTCCCACGTGCAGACTACCTCACGCCAGGTCGAGGCCGCACTCGCCCTGCCCGGCATCCGAAAAGTCGAGGTCTCCGTACCCGCACTGCTCGATGACGAATTGCGGGACAGTGAGATCTTGCGGGCCGCTGGCCGGATTGAGGGGTTGATCAGGAAGGGTTTGGACGTGCTGCTCTGCACGAGTCGCGAGGTGATCACCGCGACTGCGGATCTCGACGGCCTCGCCGTTGGCCGGCGCACCTCGCACGCGCTGGTCGAAATCGTCCGGAGTATCGACACCCGTCCGGCGTGGATCATCGGCAAGGGTGGCATCACAGCCTCCGACGTGGCCACCGAGGGTCTGGCTGTGCATCGGGTGGAGGTGCTGGGTCAGGCCGTCCCAGGCGTGCCTGTGTGGCGCACGGGGCCCGAGAGCCGCTGGCCAAACAGTATCTACGTCGTCTTTCCCGGTAACGTCGGGGATGACGAAGCGGTCGCGCGGATGATCACCATCCTCAGACGGCCATCCGATGATTCCGCCGGCTCGAGGCTCAGCAAATAGAGTGAACACAATCATATCGAAGATCATCACACTGGAACTCGTCGACGCCCTGAGAGAAGCACAGCCCTTGACCTGGCACGGCATCCACGGCATCTCCCACTGGCAGCGGGTCAGGGAAAACGGCCTGCGCCTGTCCGAGATCAACGGTGCCGACACCGCAGTGGTGGAGTACTTCGCTTTCCTCCACGACATCAAGCGACTAAGTGACGGTCGCGATCCCCACCATGGGCAGCGGTCCGCCGAGTTCGCTCGCACCATCCGCAACACTCTCATTCACCTGGACAATATTCAGTTCGAACAACTGATCTATGCTTGCGCAGAACACACACGCGGCCTGACGCACACGGATATCACCATTGGCACCTGCTGGGATGCAGACCGTCTGGATCTCGCCCGCGTGGACATCATCCCAGATCCTAAACGCCTTTGCACCGAGGCCGCCCGCGATCCGGAAATCCGCAAATGGGCCGTTCGCCGGAG
>CAZEXX010000172.1:1426-8374 GCA_964516885.1 uncultured Anaerolineales bacterium
GCCCCCTGGGGTGCTGACGCCAACACGAGAATCCGCCCCCGCCCCTTCTGTCGAGACCACAACGCCGGTACTGACAGACACGCCCCGCCCTGTCCCCACCAAGCCACCGACTCTCACCCCTACGCCGTCCTCCACACCGACGCCAATGCCCACCCCAACTTCCAGACCAACAAGAACGCCAACAGTAGCAGCAACACCGACCGCGCAGACGCCGTCCATCACCTACTTTCGCGCAAGCGCTGACCTCGCCGATCCCGGCGACACCATTGATCTGGCGTGGGAGAGCACCGGGGCGACATCGGCTCTGCTCTACAAGCTGATGGTCAGTGGGCAGTTACCGGCTGACGGGATCGATGTCCCGCTGAGCGGCACGTATGCCTATACCATCCCACCTGAAGAGCAGAACTGGGTGAGTTTCTTGTTGTATCTCTGGGACGATACCGGCCACCACGCCAACGCGACCGAGACGGTCCGCCTGAGGTGCAGCCACGACTGGTTCTTCGAACCACCACCCGAGGACATCTGCCCCACGGCACCGCTGGTCAGCGCCGCAGCAGAGCAGCACTTCGAGGAAGGGACTATGATCTGGGTCGAGGCCGAGGATGCAATCTACGTGCTGGTCGGGAATATAGCGGGCGTGCCCGCGGGCTCCACGCACTGGCACCATTTCGAGGACAGGTGGGATGAGAGCCTGCCTGACCGGGACCCCAGCCTCGCACCACCGGAAGCTCGTCAGCAACCCATCCGGGGTTTCGGTCTCCTCTGGCGAGAGCACCCTGAGATCCAGGACAAGCTGGGCTGGGCCATCGACAGCGAGACCGGCTACACGACGATACTGCAGCGCACCACACGCTACAAATACAACGCCTGGTACCTTCTGGCGCTGGATGGCCACGTTTGGTGCCTCGGCCCCGAGCGCAGCTCGTGGGACAAACTTGCACCGACCGACGTAGCTGACCGTTGACTTCCACCGCAGCCCCTGTTACACTGCCTCCCATCAAGTCAGATCTTTACTGCCCTTTCGCTTTTTCGCTTGCTCGCTCATTCGCTCATTCGCTGATTCTTCCATTCTCTGACCCTGTGATTCTATGACCCCCACAACTGAACTTCTCGCACCGGCACGAGACCTCGTGTGCGGCATCGCCGCCATCGACGCGGGGGCCGATGCCGTCTATATTGGCGCACCACGCTTCGGTGCACGGGCCAGAGCCGGCAACGATCTCGGCGCTATTGCCGCGCTGGTCGATCACGCCCACACGTATTGGGCCAGAGTCTACGTGACCGTCAACACCCTATTGTACAACGATGAACTGGAGGGTGCGGTCGACCTGATCACAGATCTGTACGGCATCGGCGTGGACGCCGTAATTGTGCAGGATGTGGGGCTACTGGAGTGTGACCTGCCGCCCATCGCGCTGGTCGCCAGCACCCAGATGCACAATCATACGCCTGAGCGGGTGGCATTCCTCGAGAAGATCGGGTTCCAGCGCGCGATCCTGGCACGTGAGCTCACATTGGATGAGATCCGCGCGATCCGCAAGGCCACAGATAGTATCGAACTGGAATCCTTCGTTCACGGGGCTCTGTGCGTAAGCTACAGTGGGCAGTGCTATATGAGCTACGCTGTGGGAGGACGCAGCGGCAACCGGGGCGAATGCGCACAGCCCTGCCGCCGCCGGTATGACTTGGTCGATAGCCGGGACCGTGTGCTCGTCAGGGAGAGATTCCTGCTCTCGCTGCGCGATATGAACCGTATGGCTGATCTGGGCGCGATGCTGGATGCCGGCGTCATGTCGTTCAAGATCGAGGGCCGGCTCAAGGATAGGGCCTACGTCACCAACGTAGTGAGCGCCTACCGCCAGGCCCTTGACGCGGCTATGGCACCGCGGGGTCTGCAGCGAAGCTCATCGGGACAAAGCCGGATCGACTTCACGCCCAACGTCCACAAGACCTTCAACCGCGCCTATACACCCTATTTCCTCCACGGGCGAGAGCGCTCGCCCGGCTCCCTCGACACACCCAAGATGATCGGCGAACCAATCGGCACCATCACGGCACTGAACGCAGGGACCTTCACGATCAAGACCGCCGTCGAGCTACACAACGGGGACGGCCTCTCATTCTTTGACACCACTGACACACTCTGCGGCACCGTGGTCAACGGCGCACGGCGCACGCAGCAGGGAGTAGTCGTCACGCCAAACGCGATGAACGGATTGCGTGTGGGGACCAAGATCCACCGCAACCGCGACCACACCTACCTGAGCCTGATCGAGAGACAGGCTCCGAAGCGCACGATGGGCATCCACATCAGCCTGAGCGAGACGGCCGATGGGTTCGAGCTCAAGGTTGAGGACGAAGATGGTAACACTGCCCACGCGCGAACGGTCCAGGAGAAGTCGCCGGCGCGCAAGCCCCAGCAGGCGGAGGAAACAGCGCGCAAGCAGCTCGGCAAGACCGGGGGGACACCCTTCCACTCTGAAGGCGTCACCCTTGATTGGGCACAACCCTATTTCCTGCCCTTCTCAACACTTAATGAGTTACGCCGCGCGGCGCTGGAGCGGTTGCTCGACAGTCGGATCGGCCACCGCCCAGTCATGACCACCAGTGTGCAGCGTAACGACGCTGCCTACCCCGCAACGCGCCTGGACTTCCGAGGCAACGCGCTCAACACCAAGGCGGCCGCTTTCTACCATCGCCACGGCGTCACGGAGATCGAGCCGGCCGCAGAATCCGGGTTGGATATGCGCGGGCGGGTCGTTATGACCACGCGCTATTGCATCAAAGAGGAGCTTGGCTGGTGTCCGCGTCAGAAGTCCACCGGCGCGGACGAAGCCCCTGGGCCCGACGAGACGCTCTATCTCCTCGATGAATACGGCCACCGATACGAACTTCGCTTCCATTGTCACCAATCCCCCGAGGGCTGCGGCATGGACATCGTCTACTGATGTCAGCTTGGTGATTCGATTCATCCCTTCAGCCATTCCCCAGCCAGTTGCCCCCGCCATCCACTACTCTATAATGAGCTTGCTCAAACCAAATCACAAGGAGCATCCCTGTGGCGACTCGACGACCGATTGGCGTGATCTTTGATAGTGCCTCTCTTGTTCGATCTGGACGCAGTGGCGACAACTGGTGCATCACGTGGGCCGACGATGATCATCAGTACACAGCCCAGGACGACGGCTGTGGCTGGGGTGGCACAACCTACTGGAACAACCGGGTCTGGCGCATCAAGGGAGACCCAGCCGCTCCCGGCCTGGCCTCAACCTTTGAGCCGGAGTTTCTTACGGGCTATCCCAACTATCCGCTGCCGCCGAGCACAACCGGGGGATGGTACGGCTATGGCATCGCCTCCGTCGACGGCACGCTGTACCACTTTGTGACCCGCTGCATCGACGAACGCTGGAGCCTGCCCTTCGTCGGTGCCAAACTCATCACCAGCTCCGATCGCGGCGCTTCCTGGCTTCTGCACGATGGGAGACCGGCCCAGGACGTCTGCTTTGATCAGGATCCCGGCGCGATGTTCTTCCTTCACGAGGAAGACACGTGGACTTTCTCGCAAGTCTCATTCGTCCAATGCGGGAAAGACAACAGCGACGCCAAGGACGACTACGTCTACCTCTACAGCCCCAACGGCAAGCGCCCACACGAACTGGACCTGGCCCGTGTGCCGCGCGACCGGATCCGCCATCGCGGCGCCTACGAGTTCTTTGTCTCGTACACCCGTGACGGCGAAGCCGTCTGGTACGCCAATATAGCCTATCGTGGCACCGTCCACACGTTCCCCGAAGGCTGGGGACTCTACTCCTGGCAACCTTCCGTCGTCTACAACAAGCCGCTGGACTTGTACATCATGACCACCGGCGGCACACAGCGACCCGGTACAGGGGAGCCCGATGACGCATACATGCACCACCAGACAGGCAGTCTGGACTTCTACTGGGCTCAGAACCCTTGGGGTCCGTGGACGTGCTTCTACCATAGCGAGGAATGGATCGCCGACAGCTACGAAAACCGGCTCTACCAGCCCAAGCTGTCGCCGAAATGGATCAGCGATGATGGGCGGGATATGACCCTCATCTTCTCGGATGCGCAGCAGGATCCCATGGGCCGCTCCCACACGGTCAACTATCGCTGGAACCAGATCCGGATACGGCTCGTCTTCTGAGCACAGAATCAGGGAGTCGACCCACGGTGACCCATAGCAGAGAAACCGGAAGCCGCCCCCGTGGCTTCCGGTTTCTACAAAAGGAGGAAATCTACGTCACTGCTTCTAATTTATATGATCAATATAGCACAAATAAAGACGTGTAACCTGACGCTATCCTGACGATTGCCTAATGACATGTACAAGCCAGCGGCACAGAAGCCAACTCTGTGCCGCTGGTCTCAATCTCCCTCACTCAGACATCTCAACCCAAGTGCGTCATCCCACCTATCTGCCGATGAACCGGTACCCGTAATCGCGCTCGGTGAGTATGTAACGGAGCCGACGTGTGTCAGGTTCCAGCTTCTGCCGCAACCGGTGAACGTGCACGCGCAAGACATCCTCATACCGCTCCTCGTTAGGCCACAGGCGGCGCAAGAGGAACCCGTTGGAGACTGGGCGCTCGGCATTGCGCATCAGGATGTACAGCAGCTTCGACTCAGTCGGGGTAAGGTCGACACGCTCCCCTTCCAGAAGCACCTTCTGATGAGCAAAATCGACCGCCAGACGGTCATCAACTTCGACGACAGGGGCCAGCGCGTAGGCGAAATCGCCGATGCGCCGCAGTACGCGGTCAACCTGAGCCACAAATTCCGCTGCGCGGAAGGGTTTGGTGATATAATCCTCGGCGAAGAAACGGATACCGCGCACGGCCGTCCGTTCATCGCTCAGAGCGGTGAGCATGATAACCGGCAAGTCACACCAGGACTGCAGGACCTCACAGAACTCAAAACCGTTCATCCCAGGCATCATCACATCAATGATACCCAAATGCGGCAGACCGCGCTCTTCAATTACCCCGAACGCCTCCTTGCCAGAACCGGCCGTCCACACCTCACAACCTGCTCGTTCGAGCCGCAGTCTAACAACCTGACAGATGGCTGGATCGTCGTCGACAGCCAGGATTCGCCACGGCTGTCCATGCCTATTTATGGGCGCAATGTCAGTGTGTCTCATATCGATTGGACCTCTACCACAGTATATGCAAATTCCCAGAACCGTCAACTACGTGGCACGCAAAACCGGGGGCTACCCCCATGTAGCCCCCGGTTTGCTCAGAAGGAGGAGAATCCAATGTCGCTTGCGCTCCTGCGCACTCTCAATATACAATAGCAGGTCTACGGAAAACAACTTGACGCGAACCTGACGCTTACTGCGCGATATCCCGGTGAACAGGGATGGGCACGAGCACGGAACATTGCACGACAGCTCCCAAACACCAGCCGTCGCCGTGAACCCGCACCTCATCGGCGCTGAAAGGCCTGGGAAGTTTGCGCCACGGCAAGTTGATGTACAATGCCGCCCAACCAACTCACTCAACTGGAGGCCCTACATGCATTTTGAACACGCCGGATTCAACGTTCCCGACCCTGTAGCGATGGCCAAGTGGTATGTCGACAACTGTGATCTCCGCAGCGTGGTGGCCAACGACACGCTCCCCTTCATGCAATTTGTCGCCGATGTCACCGGTCGCATTATCTTCGAGCTGTACGCAAATCCCAAGGCCCCGATTCCGGATTACGCGAATCAGGACCCCCTCGTTCTGCACCTGGCCTTCGCGGTGGATGACATAACCGCCACCAAGGCGCGGCTGCTCGCCGTCGGTGCCACCGAAGTCTCAGACGTCACCCAGCCCAACGGCACCCGCCTCGTTATGCTTCGCGACCCGTGGGGCATCGCCCTGCAACTGACGTCCCGCGGCGTCCCACTGGGTCTGTAAGACAGAATCAGCAAATGGAAGAATCAGCGAATAAGAGAATGAAAGAATAGCGAAATCGGAGAGTGCCAGACCCACGTGAAGAGGGCTCGTGGTTCTGGGTCAGATGGCCAAACGGCGACCCACGAGTTAGATTCTTTCATTCTTTCATTCTCTATATTCGCTGACTCTCTATTCTCCCATTCTTCCCCCGCCGCTGATTGCACTCCCCCCGTCTTGCGCTATACTTCCCGATGGCTTGCGCGCCAGGCATCGGGCGTGCCGGCACAGCCACTACAAGCCATACTGGTTGACCAAACACGTTCACTGAAGAGAGGTATCGCATGGGCATAATCTACGAATCCCAACATGGAAAACTCGGCATCCTCGTCGGCGGCGGGCCGGCCCCGGGCATCAACGGCGTGATCCACGGGGCCACGATTGAGGCGTCCAACAACGGCATGGAAGTTATTGGCATCCGCGAGGGCTTCCGCTACCTGATGGAGGGCAAGGTCGTGGGCCAGAGCCTGACCCTCGATGATGTCTCCCGCATCTACAGCCGCGGTGGCTCAATCCTCTACACGTCGCGCGCGAACCCCACCAGGGACGATGCGCTGCTGCGCAAGTGCGGCCAGGCGCTGATCGATAACGGCATCAGTTGCCTCCTGGCCATCGGCGGCGATGACACCGCCTACTCAGCCTACCGTGTCGCCCGCTACGCTGACGAGAACCTCGGTGTGCGCATCCGCACGGCCCACGCTCCCAAGACCATCGACAACGACCTTCCCCTGCCCTACGGCATTCCCACATTCGGCTTCGAGACCGCCCGTGGGGTCGGCGCACGCACCGTGCTGAGCCTGATGGAAGACACCTTGACCACCCAGCGGTGGTACATCGTGGTGGCGATGGGACGCAAAGCCGGTCACCTCGCTTTGGCCATCGGCCACAGCTCCGGCGCAACCTTGACGCTGATCCCCGAGGAGTGGCGCGGACGCAAGGTCCGGATGCAGGAGGTCGTCGACGTTCTGGTCACCTCCATCCT
>CAZEXX010000173.1:0-6567 GCA_964516885.1 uncultured Anaerolineales bacterium
CGTGGCGCCGCCCAGCATCATCCGCGACAGCGCGCGGAACGCCGCCGGATGCCGGCGGGCGTAGTCGCACAGCTCCCGTTCAGCCAACTCCTGGGAGAGCCGGAGGGCGCGGGCAGGCCGCCGCCGGAACCCCGACGAGACCATCACCTCGGGCGTCTTGGTCAGGTTGCGGAACCAGTCCGATCGCTCGCCCCACCCAGAGGCGACGACGTAGGTGTCGGCCTCGCGGTCGTAGCGGACCACCTCCAGCACCGTGTGCCGCGTCCGTCCACTCTTGCGTCCGGTGTGCTCCAGCATCAGAAACCGCCCGCCCATCAGGAAACCCAGCCGCGCCCGGTAGAGCCAGATCGGTGCCCGGTAGAGCAGCCGGGAGAGGCCGGTGGGGCGTGTGCTGCGCAGTGTGCCTTTGTTGGTCATGGGTCCTCCAGAGAAAACAGCGGCGTAGAGAGTAGCGGCGTAGCGTCTTGGCGTCGTAGCGTCTTGGCGGCACCGCCACGATTCACGATTCAGGTCTACTCAAGGAAGCTCTGTCCATCTTCGCGATTCTGCGGCAAGACAGCGGATGAATCGTGAATTGTGAATCGTGGCCGTCGCGGTGGCGACGATTGCCCCGACGCACAGTCATGACTTTTGACTTTCGGCTTGCGACTTTTGACTTCCGACTCCGCCGAATCGCAGTGCGCCCCCACCAGCCAGACGCAGATGTGGCTGCTGACGCAGCCAGGTCGAACTAACAACTTGTCCCCGCCAAGGGGAGTTCAACCTACATGACTTCCGGAGAATCGTGAATCGTGAATCGTGGCCGTCGCGGTGGCGACGACTGCCCCGACGCACAGTCATGACTTTTGACTTCTTGACTTTCGACTTTGGACTTCTGACTCCCTCGCCCTCACGTTGCCATCCTGCGGCGTCCGCTCGTACCAGCGCTCCGAATAGTCGAGGCCGACCTTGAATACGCGAAACGCATCGTCCTGCGGCGTGAATTCCAGCACCTCGCGCGTGTCGCGCATGTCGAGGAACTTGTAGCGGTTGTCCGAGGCGCCGTGCACGATGGCGAAGTCCACATCGGGCACCTCGATACAGCGCACCAGCATCTCGCTCATATCGCGTTGGCTGATGTAGGTGGAGAGGTTGCGGGCATTGAGGTCCTTGCGCACCCAGTCGGCATCGACGCTGCCGATGCGCACGGCGATG
Source organism: uncultured Anaerolineales bacterium (assembly GCA_964516885.1). GTDB lineage: Bacteria > Chloroflexota > Anaerolineae > B4-G1 > SLSP01 > PWVB01. Next base: position 1,195 of record CAZEXX010000173.1, read on the forward strand.
CACGACAGCCCCTCCACCACCGCGAAGTGGTGACACGCCGCCTCGGCGAAGGCCTTGCAGACCCCGTACATATTGACGGGCCGCGGCGCATCCGTCGTGCGCACCTGCACGTCCAGCGGATACCCCGCCACAGCCTGCACGCTGCTCGCGATGATCACGCGCCGGCATCCCTGGTCCTTGGCGGCCCGCAGGATGTTGTAGACGCCCTTGATGTTGGCGTCCAGCAGCCCATCGTAGAACCCGACGCCGGGCGACGCGATGCCGCCCATATGCACCACGACGTCGATATCCTCACACGCCGCCCGGCACGCCTCGAGATCAGCCAGCTCCAACCCAATCAGCTCGTGCGCCCCTGGATCGGCGATCTTCTCCGGATGGTGCGCCGCCAACCGCAGCGCATACCGGTCGCCCACGTGCTCAGTAAACGGCACCCCGATCCGCCCGGCAGCGCCGGTCAACAGAACACGTAAACGATTCTCGTTATCCGACATTGAGCCTCCGGGAGTACGTTCAAACAACTTGCCCTACGTCTCAGTGGGGTTCCAACGCGCTGGATCTATTCTACCGTGACGACGCCAAGGGACTCATAGGAGTTGCCATCGAGATCCTGGACAACGAATCCGACAACGTAGACCCCGGGGGCTGCATCCAGCTCCTCCCAGGTGAACATACGGTCTCCGAAGGTCAGGGTGCCACCCTCCAGCGAGACCGTCTCTGCCAGGTTCCCGTTATCGTCCAGATCCCACCACTTGTCCAGGACGGTGAAGGTATCCCCGGTGTTGGGCGTGATCTCGCGCGGCGCCCCAACGCCGCCTTCGCCGGTGAAGCCGAAGACTTGGCGCAACACGCCGTCGCTGAAGTAGAGCCGAGCATAGCGCGACTCCCCATCGTCCGCGTAGGTGTAGATGCCGTCGACGGAGTAGACAGCGTCCTCGAACGTGGCGCCGTAGACCTCAGGTTTGAAGAGCGCCACCAGTGAGCTATTGCCGTCATTGATGGCGAAGACAACGGGCTCCCACTCGAATTCCATCGTGAAGCTGCCGCTTCCCCAATCGGGGTAGTAGACACCGTCGATCTCTCGGGTCTCGTATCCCTCCAGATAGTCTTGGTCGGCCACGAAGATTGAGTTGGCACCCCGATCATAGAAGCCGGCAAAGAGCATCACATAGCCGACATTCTCGCCGCTGATATCCGTGCTCAACAAGACCGGCCGCCCGGGAGCCGCAGTATCGGCCGACAGCGTCACAGGAGAGACCTCAATGACGCCGGCCCCTGGCCCCTCAATGGCTACGCCACGATCGGGGACGCTGATCACGCCCGGCATCAGCTCGAAATGTCTCCCGGTGTAGTGGTAGGTCAGGAAGTCATCCCAGAGCGACTCGGAGGCAAACCGCCGGGCCACCATCGTATAGGACTCAGCGCCCCCGTACCGGGACCCGTATACCTGCGAGTTCGGGAAATAGATGGAGATTCCGGTAGCGCCGGGCTTCTTGCTCCCGTGTCTTTCCGTCGTCACGGCCTGATCCAGCGCGGCTACAACCTCGGCAGCCGACTCAGCCACGGCTCGGCTGTCGCTCTCCGATTGCAGCAACTGGGTGAAATGACCCAGATCCAGGTAGGAGGGCGGCACCTCCCGGCCAAAGATGCTGGTGAAGGACTGCGCGTAGGATCGAGCTTTGGCGACCGGCCTCTGGTCGGCACTCTGCAGCGCATAGGAGAGCGCGTTCACGCGGTTGTTCAGGGCCGGAATCGCGCTCAGGTCGACGGCACTCAACGTGATACCGCCCTCAAGCTGCTGCGCGAGTTGTTCAGCTGACGGCAGACCGAAGGTGCCGCCCAGCGGAGACCCACGCGAGAGGAACGCCGCTCGGGCCTGATCGTCCACGATGCGTTGGTCCTCTTGGATATAGCTCTCAACGATCAGACGCCCCAGCGTTGCGCCATCCATACTCGGGTTGTCTCTCAGGGAGCCGAGGAAACTGGTGTAGGCCCAACCCAGGGAGGGCTCGGTCTCCTGCGATGCCACCGCGTACCGGGCGTGAGGGGCCAGCATCGTAAAGACTTCGAGGTGGCCCATCAGGCAAGCATCCAACCCGATCAACTCGAACTGATCCAATCCCGTGCGGTCTCGAATCTCCTGCAGCGCCTCATCCAGCTCCATCAGGAAGAGTTGATCGCCCATATCTGCCAGAGGAACGTTATCGCTGCCCCTCCCGCCGGCCGTGGGATCCGACCACCCGCCGGGCCAGCCCAGACCGTGGTCAGAGAGGATCAGAACGTGCTTGTCCGCCGGGAAGGTCTCAACAGCCCACGTGACAAAGTCTACCAACGTGTCGCCATCTGCCATATTGACCTCGCCGAGGTCGGCGACTTCCTGTGAGTAGACGTTTCCCAGGTCAGAATCCAGATCCACGTAGAAACGCTTGGCAGAGGACCAATCTCCATCTCCACTATAGCCTCCCTGGTAGCGGTCAATCTGAGAGACGATGTGTATCTCATCGCTGGAACCGACACGCTCTGCTTCATTCAGATCCAGGTAGATATCCTGCTCCAACACCTTGTCGTCGGCGTCCTGGTAGAGCATCACCAGCCACGTCTGATCGCCGCCTGAGATCCCAGCCGGGGGCACAAACGGCCGCGGTGTCCGGGTAGCTGCGGGCGCTCGCGTGACTTGTGCCGGCGTATCGGGCTGGGTTGCGAGGGCAGGGAGAAAGAGATCCCCGGCGTCCGAGGAGAGGAGTGTTGAGATCACGACACAGGCACAGATAACCACTAAGGCCAGAATGCCGATGGTTACCAGCGGCGGGATTCTGCGCCCTCGGAGCAGGTTCAGCAGGCCGGCTATGGGGATCTGGGGAGCCCCGCCACCGACTGTGGGCGGGCGGCCGGCGAAACTCTGGCTTGGAGGCTGCCGCCGGGCTGAACTCGCCGGTTCATCGGAACTCTGGCGTTGCCCCCGGCTTGGTGCAGTCGCCCGCTTTCGCCCTTCCGACTGCGACGAGTCGGTACGTCGCCTGCGCGTCGCGCGGATCTTCTTGTCCGGCATGGTTACCCCCTCTTCCATTTGTGGATCGTCACTGCATCGGGAATGGATCTCAGCTGAATGGCCGGAATCCGTCCTCACCCCTGATCTGCAATTGTACCGGGGTACCGGAGTTTACACACTCTTTCATGGCATCATCAATGACAAGTACCCAATCATCACTCAGCTCTCAGCTCGTCCCCGCACAACACCATCCACGGCTTCCCCACGGCCTGCGTGAGGAAGACGGTCTTCTCCGGCCCACCGCGGGTGGTCTTGAGCCTGCGGCGGAACGTATCGGGATCGATGGGCGAGCCGCGCTTCTTGACGATCACCCGGCCCACGCCCGCCTCACGCAGCCAGCGGTTCAGCTCCTTGAGATTAAAGGGGCCGTCGCGCTCCACGGGCCAGGCGCGCGCGAAGGGCGTGGGAACGGCATCGTCCGCGGTCAGATAGGCGATCTCGGGATCGATCTGCCCGGCGTGCAGCCGGCGTCCCAGGTCGCGGACCAGGCCGGCGCGCAGTACGGCAGGGTTGGGCTCGTAGAACACGTCCTGGACCGCGCGAATATCCGGGATGTCGAAGCGCCGGTGCGCGCGGGGCCAGGGCGCCCTTTCGACAAAGACGTGAGGGCCCGGCAGCACGACGGCCTGCCGGCGTACAGCAGAGCGAAAAGTGCCAAAGGAGAGCAGCGCCTCCTTGAGGTGGATGCCCTCGGCGATGAAGGTCACCGCCGCGTCCGCGGGCACCTCGTCCAGATCCACACCCGGGGCGACCTTGACCAGCACGTCGGGAACCTGCGCCCGCAGGGTGCGGATCGCCGAGAGCGGCGGCACCATCTCGTGGAGCGAGAAGACGCGCCGGCGACTTTGGTCGCCGCCGACGGCTACGCGGCGCGCCGGATCAACAAAGGCAGCGTCCACCGCCAGCGGGCCGCCAAGATCGAGTGCGGTCCAGTCCGCGCACAGCACCTGGACTCGCGCCGCCAGCCCCAGCGCGGCCACGTTGAACGCAGCCAGTCGCGCACGCACCGGGTCCAGCTCGACAGCCACGACGCGCAGTCCGGCCTCCGCCATGGCAATGGTGTCGGCGCCGATGCCGCAGCCCAGATCCGCCACAGTGCCCACGCCGTGCGCCACCAGCAGGCCGGCGCGGTACACCGCGACAGCCCGGCTGCTAGCCTGTTCCAGGGCCTCGTCGACGAACAGCATCCGCTCGGCCTGTGGGAACTTCGCCCCCGGCTGCCGGCCGGCCCGTCGCCGCAGCACTGCCTGATCCAGCAACGCCGCCGCCTCGGTCCGTAAGAACCGCTTCCGCAGCCACGTCACCAGCCCCAGCACATCGCCAAGGTCGGCATCGGCCAGCTTGATCAGCTCGCGCTCGGCTTGCTGGCCAAGCAGAAAGTCCACCAACTCCAGTGTCAATGGGTACATAGCTATCAGCTTTCAGCTGTCAGCGGTCAGCTTGCCTCTTGGTATGATCTGCATTTTCCCTCCGCGTAGTGCGAACTGTTAGTTCGCAATCCCTCTGTGTGCGATCGACCGCGACGACTCTCAAACGAGATGCGGGCCCAGTTCTGCTCGGGTCGGCATCATCCTCGACCGTGTCGAGGCCCGAGCCCTTCTTCATATTGAACGCTCCACAGAGGGGCCCGGGACCCCGACTGCGTCGGGGCGGTCACCGGTCCAGCGAATGGCGGATGATTTCCGAGATAGCCCCCTCCTTCTCGCCTTCTCGCTTGCTCGCTCATTCGCTGATTCTTCTCCCCTCCGCGTAGCGGCGAACTCCCCTACGGGGACAAGCTGTCGTGTTCGCCCTCCCTCTGCGTGCACGCCGGCAGGTAGGCCGCAAGTGCGCAGCGACATCGTCCACGCCGTGGATGCCGGCGTGCGCGATCGAACTAACAACTTGTCCCCGCAAAGGGGAGTTCGACCTACAGATCCAACCACGACCGGTAGAGCGTCCCCGTCTGGCCCGCGCTTGCGAAGTCGCATAGGCTCACGGTGCGCCCGTCCTGCGTCAGCCCCTCCAGCAGCAACATCGGCGGCAGCCAGTCGTCCCACTTCACCGGTTGTCCGGCGATAGACGCAACGTCAATAGCCGGGATCTCCAGACACGCCCCCGTCGTCTGTCCCGGGTCACCGCCGTAGACTGCGGGCGTGCCCATCGTCTGCAACTCGCGGTTGTAGCGCGAGTCATAGGCCAGCAGCAGCGGACCACGGTAGACCGATGTGAGCCCCGCGCACTCCCGTGCACCCTCCCAGAACCGCAAACGCATATCCAGCACCAGTTCAATCGTGTCGCCGGCCTCCCACCGCCGCGACAGCGTCAGGTACGTGCCTGGCTCCACG
>CAZEXX010000173.1:6667-8367 GCA_964516885.1 uncultured Anaerolineales bacterium
CCTCCGCCGACTCCCCATTGACGCTGACCGTAGTATGCTGCGACCAGCCGGGAATCCGCAGCCGCAGCGCGAACTCAGCCGGGCGCGTCGGCGTCACCTCGATGCGCACGTTACCTTCCACCGGATATACGGTGGACTCTGTGATCACCACCGCGAGTCCAGGTTCCAGAGGCACACGGAACCGCGCCGGCCCGTAGTAGTTGACCGTGACTCCGGCCTCCCCGATCATCACCGCCCAATCGCTGAGCATCCCCAGCCCGCGAGGGCTATTGACGCTGCAGCAGTTCAGCTCCGGGCTTCCGGCCCGCGCCTGGAAGACGATGTGATGCGCACTGGCGAAACGCGCCCCGTCGGAGGGCGTATTGTACGTCGCCCAGCGACCCGAGGTCGAGTGCATCCCCAGCACCGAGTTCAGCGTCGACATCTCGAGCTCGTCGGCTATGGTGGAATCACCGGTGAGCTTCAGCATCTCCACACTCATCGCCAGCCACGCGATGGTGCAACAGGTCTCGATCGCACCGGGGTCGTACGGATTGCCCGTGGCTTTCTCACCCGACGAGAAGCCGCCGTTGTTGTGCCGGTCGTGGCGAACAATGGACCACCAGATCCGCTCGAAGGCCTCACGGTGATCGGCGTTGCCGGTCAACCAGTGGAGCTCAACCAGCCCCATAATCGGGTGCAGGCTCTCCCAACGCGGCTTGGGCATCTCGAAGAACTCCCGCCCGTCCAGCGCCATCCGCAGATAGTCACCGGCCAACGGCCCATCCGGCCCCTCCGCTGCGAACTCACCCACGATCTGCTCCGCCAGCGCCAGGTAGCGTGGCTCCCCTGTCCGCGTGTGGAGCATCGCCAACGCGTGCACCGGCGCCAGGTTCTTGTCTGTCTCGCCCGTGTCCACCATCCGTACCTCGGGCGCGCCCGCAAAGAGATCGTAGAACAGATCACCGATCCGCCGGGCCGCAGCAAGCGCCTCGTCGCCCGACGCGCCGGCCGTCTCATCGTACCAGAGCATCAGCCCCAACATCACGTGGTAGTGACCCCACGCATCCCACGTGGCGCCCCCACCGCGCACATTCGGCGCCGACCCCGTGAGATGGCAGCCGGCAGGCCACGGCCCCAGATAGCCGTCGTCATCCTGCAGGCGGACGAGGTGAGCCACGAATTCCGCAATCCACGTGCGCAGTCGCTCATCCCCGGTGGCCCGCAGCACCTGGACCGCGCTCGTCAGATACTTCCCCGCGAACTCGCCGGCCCAAGGCACCATATCGCGGTAGGGTACCCTATCGCGATCCGCGAACATCTCCAGCATCGCCGGATTCGCTTTCGGCGCCACTAGCAGCCACTGCTCCGTCACGGCTCGCAGCAGGTCGCCGACGGCGCCGTCAAAGTCACAATGCACTCCGGCGATAGGTTGTAGTTCAGGTTTCATAGGGCCTCCAGAGAAGCGGGCAGCTTTCAGCGGTCAGCAGTCAGCGAGAAGCGGGAGTAAGAAGTAAGGAGTAGGGAGTAGCCATCAGCTATCAGCTATCAGCTTTCAGCGGTCAGCCACAAGCGAGAGAAAGAAGTAAGGAGTAAGCAGTAGCGATTTTCCCGGTCACCCACCGAGCCGCCCTGACTCTTGACTCAAGACTTTTGACTGCGCAGTTGAATCGTGCATCGTGAATGGTGGCCTCATCGGCCCCCAGACCATCCCATACGCA
>CAZEXX010000174.1:0-8313 GCA_964516885.1 uncultured Anaerolineales bacterium
GGTGGGTAATCCGGTGATCGGATGAAGCAGCGACTCACGTCCGCTGCGGCGCAGGGCGTTCCGCGCCCGGAAGCGCAGCTCGTAAACGTGAAAGGGCTTGGTGATGTAGTCAACCGCGCCGGCTCAAGTCCGGCAATACGATCGACACGCTCCTTGCGTTCGGTAAGGAAGATGACCGGAGCGTCCCTCCGTTCGTGTCTGAGCACGCAGCAGCAAACAGACCTCGTAGCCGTCCGTGTCGGGCAGATAGATATCCAAAATCACGAGGTCCGGCAAAGACCGCGACGCCAGGGCGAGCGCGTCTTGGCCCCATCCAGCGTGCGACACCACAGTTCCAGTCAGAAGGAATACGTCGTCAACATCTAAGCTGTGCTGGGTTCATCCTCAGCAAGCAATCCCATGCGGGGCTCTTCGTGGTCGTCCTTAATCACAGCGGAATCACTCGGTGAGATATCGGAGTATCCCATATTCAGACCCATCATTCCCTATCCTGATGGTTCACAGCCTAGACCCAAAGCCTAGCCAATGGGCTCTTTATGCACGTGGAAGGTGCAATTGGCGTCGCCCATGCCCATGCAGGACACCTGATCCACGCGGAAAGTGCGCCCCCCACTGATCCAACGCACCGCTTCCTCGATAATGCCGGCGGCGATGAAGCCTCCAGCACGGTCCACAGTCTGTCCCCAGCACATCGAGCATCGCTCGATAACATAGTGGTACCGGTCACCACCGGGATCACGTATGTAGGAGATCTGATCACTGAGAGAATCGAAGACCTTAGCCACAGCCGGTAGCCCCACCTGGAGCCTGGCCTGCAGCGGCAGCACCTTGAACGCCAGATCGCTGACGCCCGCCAAGGCGCCGAAGTTGGCGAGACCCTCCGCGAAGAGCACGCGCCCGAGACGCAGTTGCAGGCCACGACCACCTCGCGGACCATACATCGCTTCGAGTGCTCGACTTAGCGCCGAGATATAGGCAGAATCAAAGCCTTTGTCGAGGACATCGGGAGGGGGGCTGCTAATGAACTGCGAGAGGCATGCCCTATCGAGGATGGCATTGAGACCGTTGCGCCCCACAATCGTCTCAAGGGCATCGAACAAAATGAGACCGAACCGGTTAGGGTAGCAGTAGCCACTGAGATCAGGCGTATCAGACACTGTCGACCTCCATCTGGACCGGCTCACCTACAGGATTGCGGAGAACTCCTCAGCAGCACGTCGCATGTCGAGGAAAAGCAGGCCGAGCTTGGCCTGTTGACGAGCTAGGACTGTAAGAACCGCCTCTTCACCCACTGCGCGAACAATCACGAAGCCCTTTTCCCCTCTGACGTACACCTCATCAAGCATACCACGCCCCAGTTCACCGGCAATCCGCTCACCCAACGAGAGCATCGCCGCCGACATGGCGGCAACCCGATCTTCTTCCATACTGTGGGGAAGTGAGGCAGCGATGGGCAAACCGTCCACACTGATGATTGCCGCGGCTTCCACATCGGGACTGCTGACTTGGAGCTCCCGCAGCCGGTCAATCATCCGCTCATTTCGCGATCTACTCGCCATATCCACACTCCTCCAGCAGTGATTTGGGCACACTCAAGCACAAAAACCGCGCACAGGTGACTTCTAGCCCAACGAAAACCGTACCATAGGGTCCTCTAGTTGTCAATATATGGTTAAGACGGCAGGACCTGTACCACGATCAGGTCACCACCAGACCCTCATAAAGCACATCAAGTCCCGCGCGCATATGTGTTTTCCAACTGAAGTCAGCGCTCTCGCCATCCTCCCTTACCCACCTGAGGTCGGCCGTATCGCTGCCCTCACCAGAGGTGCCGGCTTGCAGGGCCCGATCCTGGCCGGCCCGCTCCCCAAAGCACACTCCAGCACACAGACGCGGAAGAAGTAAGTCGCGATCATAGCCCCAGCCCCATCAGCACTATGGGTGTCACAGAACACGCCCTGGCGTTGGCCATCGCGCACCAGTCCGGCAAGGATCTCGGTCATCGTCCAGTGCTCTTGTGATGAAGAGGCATAGTGAGGATGGCTCGCCGCACAGGCAAACATTTACCTGAAAAGATGAACATAAGGCATCAGTTCACGCCGGACGTCCAACAGCAGCTGCCAGATATGCTCAGTCGGGGACGCTTCGGAGTCCCGAGAGACCTCCAGGATTACCTGGATGCGGGCATCCAGCAGCGCCCCAAGAAGCGCTTCTTTGCTGCTGAAGTAGTTGAAGAAAGCTCCCTTCGCCACGTCGGCAGACGCAGCCAGCCGTTCAACCGTGATCACGTCGAAGCCCTGTGTTCGGAAGAGCTGTTCACCAGCAGCAAGTAGACGCCGGTGAATCTGGGCACGCCGACGGTCCCACCGGCTCGTGCCATCGTTTGGATCGCTCATCACAAGTCGCCCCAATCACCTCAAGGTAAGACTTCTGCCGGTCCGTGGACGCACACCAACACTGACCGCGGTCAAGAATGACCGAAATCAGTATGGCGCCCATAAGGGCCGGGAGAACCCAAAGGAACAGAAGCACGTGGTCGGTGCACAGATCGACCTGCTTCGAGGTTGGCCCGCCGCAGTGTGGCCTCCCAGGCTTTGATCCCTACTACGCGTTGTGTCTTCGTGGTGCCCGGTGTGCGCAGACGAACTTAAGAGGCACCCAGGATCCACTCCCGATTTCCGAACTCCTCCCTTTGTGCTAGACTGGCTTACCGGTATGAAGAGAGGGACCCTATGATCACACATGTCACTGAAGAAGCCCATCACGAGGTCTACGTCCGTCTTCGTGAACATCTGGACGGTCTACCAGGGGGATACCCGGCAACAGAGAGCGGCATTGAACTTCGCGTCCTCCGCCGGCTCTTCACACCCGCGGAGGCCGGGCTGGCACCGCACCTCACCCTGTTGCCTGAGGAGTCCCGGGTCATCGCCCACCGTGCCGGTCTGCCGGTTGAGGAGACTGCGCAGCGGCTAGAGACCATGGCGGAAAAGGGGCTGATCTTCAGCATCCACCGCCAGGACCGTGCGCCGCAGTATCAGGCATCGCAGTTCGCCATCGGGATCTGGGAGTGGCAGCTCAATAAGATGGATGAAGGCTTCATCCGCGACATGGAGGAGTACTGGCCGACCTTCTTTGATCTCGACACATGGGCAAGAGTCCCCCAGGTGCGTACAATCCCCGTCAACGAAAGCCTCGACTACGCCCTCGAGGTGATGTCCTACGAGCAGGCCGAGACCCTGATCGGCCAACACGACAAGATCGCGGTAGCACCGTGCATATGCCGGCAGGAGCAAACCCTGATCGGCCAGGGGTGTGACAGACCTGTGGAAACCTGTCTCTCCTTTGATGGCGGCGCCGACTACTACGTACGCTACCATATGGGGCGCTACATCAGCCATGATGAAGCGATGGACATCATCCACCTCGCCAACGAGGCCGGATTGGTTCTGCAGCCCAGCAACTCCAAGAAAGCATCTTTCATCTGTGCCTGCTGCGGCTGCTGCTGCGGCGTGCTGCGCAACATCAAGCGCCACCCGCAGCCGGCCACCATTGTCTCCACCGCTTTCATCGCCGCGCTCGATGAGGCAGCGTGCGCGGGATGTGGCGTCTGTATCGATCGCTGCCAGATGGAGGCGCTGGAAATGGTGGGCGGCAAAGCTCGCCTCAATCCGGATCGCTGCATTGGCTGCGGTCTCTGCGTGAGCACGTGCCCCACCCACGCGCTAACGCTGGAACGCAAGCCGAAGCAGGAACAACCGCACCTGGCCCCCGACATGGCCCGGACCATGATCCGACTCGGACAGTCACGTGGATATCTGAAGCCAGTCGACCTGGTCAAGATGGTGGTCAAATCCCAGGCAGACCGACTGCTGTCCAAGTAGCCGGCCGGCCCGATCCACACTACCCTGGCACCGACAAACTTTACTTCGGATCGCTCAGAGTCCGCCACCGGGTGCGTTTCAGAATGGTGGCAAGAGTCCAAGAACTGGCCGTCGCTAGACGATCGCCGAGCACCATGCCCATCCTGAACTGCACGGCCAGCGTGCTGGCTGTGCAGTCTTGGCCCTGACTATGGTGAGCAGAGCGGATGTCCGTGGGCCAAAACTGCCGTTAGCATCCAGGTTGTGCAGGAGTCAATCACACTGTATAGTGCACAACTAGGGAATGCGCCTCGGAGGTGTGATGTGTCTGAACAACCCAGACAGTCTCAGGATCGCGGCGAAGCGCTGATCGCCATACTGAACAATCCGGACGACTTGGCTATTCTGCAAAACCAAGGCTGGTATCGGATACCCGTCCGTACGGCTCCAAAACGATGGCCGCCCAAGCTCCTCGCTTTCTACCAGACAAAGATATTCGGGGACGAGGCATACGCCGTGCGCTACTACGGATCCGTGCGCGAGATACGCGAGGTCGGTCGAGCCGAGTTGTTCCCACACGAGGCACCGAATGCCAAATCCGACAAGCGCTACTATCAGGTTTTCCTCGACGACCTGAACGCCCTGCCACAGCCCATTATCAGCCGGCGCTGGCGCAGGATCGTCTTCATTCCTACTACAATTGAGAAGCTCTGGCTGGCGAAAGAGATAAACGACCTCTTCGACGACAGCCCTCTGGAGAATCGCATGTGGTCCAGGCTGAAGACGATGCGAGCGGAGGCCGAGAGGCAGTGGCGCGTCGAGGTTGATCGTGAGCGTTATTATCTGGACTTCGCACTCTTCTGTCGATGGGGCCGACTAGATGTTGAAACGGACGGTGATAGCTGGCACGTGAACCGGGTCGATGCAGCTCGCGACAATCGTCGCGACGCGGATCTGCAGACAAGCGGATGGCAGGTGCTGCGGTTCACCACCGCAGAGGTGCACGAAAGGATGGAGTGCCACTGTGTGCCAGTGATCGAGAGAATGGCTGAGCACCTGGGTGGTTTTGGAGCACTTGAACCCTATCCACCGATCGATATCAACAACATCGTCATGTGTGAAGCACCGGAGGAGTATCAGATGGACTGAACACACAGCAACCAAGAGGTCCGTAACTATCGCCACTATCACGTGTTGTAATCTTGGGATATGTAGCGATCCGGCACAAACCGACGCTCCGCCTGCATGGTTTCTCAGAGTATCATCATTGCCCCGCCCAGCGAAAGGACCGAACATGAACCGCTTTGCCGTTGTCACCGATAGCACATCGAACCTGCCGCCCGAGCTTGTTGAGAAGCTTGACATGTCCGTCATTCCCCTCACCGTACATTGGGGCGGCGATTCATATTTCGACGGCGTGACCCTCGATGCAGATACGTTCTACCAGTGGCTGCAGACGCGCAAGGATTTCCCCACAACGTCGCAGCCATCAGCGGGAGCCTTCATCGACTTCTTCGAAAAAGTAGCCAAAGACAGGGGAACTGACACAATCCTCGGCGTGTTCGCGTCCAGCGAGCTGAGCGGCACGATCGCATCGGCGATGCAGGCAAGAGGGCATCTCTACGAGACGCGGCCCGACCTACAGATCGAGATCATTGACTCCCGCTCGATCTCGATGGGCCTGGGGCTGCCGGTTCTGGCGGCACAGCGCGCGGCCGATGGAGGCAAGTCACTGAAGGAAGCCATCGAGACCCTAAAACGCTGCCAAGAGGCCACCGACGTGATCTTTGCTGTCGATACCTTGGAGTACCTACACCGCGGTGGCCGGATCGGCGGGGCAGCGCGGCTTCTGGGTTCAGCCCTGAACCTGAAGCCGGTGTTGACCATCGCCGACGGGCGGGTCGAGTCTTTGGAGAAAGTCAGAACCCGCGCAAAGTCGCTGCGGCGCGTGATAGAGCTCGCCGAGGAGCGTCTCGAAGGGCAACGTCCTAAGGAAATGGCCATCCTCCAAGCAGAAGCTCATGCGGATCTGGGTAAATTCGAGCAGATGGTGCGCGAGAGGCTGAACCCTGAGCACCTCTACACCGTCACCCTATCGCCGGTCGTCGGTACCCACGTCGGCCCAGGCACCCTGGGCGTGGCGTTCTGCGCGGAGGACACAGGCGCGTAGAGATCCCTCGCTACGGACACAGCCACCCGGATGAGTCGGACTCATCCGGGTGGCTGCATTTTCCCCTACAGGTCCAGCACCCACGCCCGATGCTGGAGCGCCTCCGCCAGATAGTGCATCTGGATCACATCCACATCCTCCAGATCCGCGATGGTACGGCTGACCTTGAGCACGCGGTGATCGCCGCCGCGCTGAGGTGCATCCGGCGCATCGCGGAGCGGATAGCCGACTGGGCGTCGATCGGCAGGATACGATACGCAGCCGGCCCCACATCCCCGCTGCACGTCTGGTCGGTGCCGGCATCCGTGTCAGCACAGATGGACGTGGTCATGCTCTGGACAACATCTTCGTCGAGCGCTTCCGGCGGTCCCTCAAATACGAGGAGAGCTACTTATGCGGCTACGCCACCGTACCCGATCTGGGGCCGGGCTGTAGCGCTGCTTCGCACCCCACAATGTCGAACGGGCGCATCAGAGCCTGAACCACACTGTTCCTGGTAAGGTTCATCAAAGCAGGCAACGTTGGCCTGTTGAGATGAAGCCCTCACTCATTCTGCCCTTCTCGTGGTTCCACAGATGGGGGGCACTTGAGTCGGTCTGATGCGCACGTTAGGCGAGCTGCCTCGGGTAGGTCAGTACCACTTCCTTCTACCTACCGATCCACGAATAACCCTACGGCAACCAGCACCGGCGTGACAATGTTGATGACCACATTCAGGCCCATGTAGGGTACCAGCTTGTTGATATCTTCAGCGTGCCGATATGCGCCGACAGAGACGGGAATAGCGATGGTCAGTGCCATCAACCCGATGAGACTTGTACGGGGCAGCTGCCCAAGACTGACGCCAAGGACGATACTCAGAAAGGCGAATGCCAGAAATGCACCATAGATGAGGCTACTGGCCCGCCTACCGATGACTATCGGAAAATGTCTCCTGCCTACGCTTTGGTCGGCCTCAACATCCGGGAACTGGTTCAAGAGCAGCAGATCATTGACCAGGAAGAATGGCACCAGCGATGCTATGAACGCCGGCCACGAGTACTCGCCTGTGAGCACAAAGTGTGTGCCCATGACCATCAGTGGCCCAAAACCCAGTCCGGGGGCAACCAAACACACGAGCGGGTGGCGCGCAAACAAAGGCGTATACGCAACTATGACGAGAAGCCCAAGGATGCCTAGCGGCAGCAAAGCTAGACCTCTAACACGCAGGAAGTATAGGCCGATCAAGCTCGTGATAGCAAGCGCTATGAGCGCTGTGCCCAAAGCCTGACGGGCAAGTTCCGGCTTCTCGCGCAATGTGCCACTGCCGCCGCTAAAGGGCGTGCGCTCTGTTCTGAAGTCCAGGCCACTCCTGAAATCGAAGAATTCGTTGAGGGCATTGACGCTGATGTGCGCAGAAATCGCACCGACGAGTGCCAGAATGAAGTAGAGCGCGCTCACCTCTCCAGACGACCAGACTGCGGCTCCAAGTCCTAACAGAACACAGGCCGGAGTCAAGATTAGAAAAGGAAGCCGCATTGGCCCCAACACGTATTTCAGGTTGCTCACTGTGAAAACCTCCACTGCTGACTTCAGCGCACTGATGCACTTCGAAGCAAAGCCCACCTAACGGTCAGCGCATCACGCTCTTAGCGGGTGCGACGTGAGTAACGACGCCTGCCGTTAACTCCAAAGTGCGTGAGGAACTTAAGAAGCGCGCCGCCTAACCAACTCGCGTGCATGCGCTGGTTAGCCGCAAATGCACGTATCGGCGAAGCTGGCTTAGTGCTGTAACTGGTCACTCGTGCCAAATCATATACCATAGAAATATCGTGTGTTGAATGCCCCCTATGTATTGGGCCACTAATGGGGCAGGCTAAGTGAGAGTTCCAGCCCAACAGACCAAGCTTACCATAGAACAGCGTCTTGAGGCACTGCGCTTCGATCAGCCACATCAGTTCGAGGTTCAGGGCGCCTTCCTGAGCCGGTGCATAGGTGAGCGTCGTGCGGTTCAGTCCCAACAACACACACTGTCGGCGTACACTTAGCTCGACGGTCCGTGACTCGATCATCACTCGCTTAACCTCGATCGCGTGGTGCCAACTTTTTTCTCTGCCACGCCAGCTCCCTCCTTCGGCTACGCTCAGGACAAGCTCTCCAGGCGATCAATCTGCTCGTACAGCCCCGCCTTCCTGGGCCGCCTGTTCACATTGCTGCTGGGCTTGACTGCTCTGAAACACACTGGCACCCTCGTCCAGCAATTGGCGTTTCCATTCGCTGATCTGGCCAGGATGCAGTTGATGC
>CAZEXX010000175.1:0-8310 GCA_964516885.1 uncultured Anaerolineales bacterium
CCAGTTCCTGTCCCGGGGACGGTCTACTCCGTAACGAGCAGGTGGAGGCGACAAGTGACAACCTCACTTCGCTGGGGTAGGTGCCCCAGCGGCGATCAAGCCCTCGCTCCGCAGTTCGCCCCATAGATCCGATGGAATGTCAACCTGGCTCATCGCCACATTGTCGTAGACGTGTTCGGGATAGCTGCTGCCCGGTATGACAGAGGTCACTGCGGGATGTGCAAGCACAAACTGCAGCGCAGCCGCTTTGAGCGGTACGTCGTATTGCGCACACACATCCCTGATCCGGCGCGCTTTCTCAAGCATCGCTGGCGGGGCGACCCGATAGTCGTAGTACGAATCCGGTCCGAGGTCGGAGGCCAGGATGCCACTGTTGTACGCGCCGCCGAGGACGATACCGATGTTGTGCTGGTGACAGTAAGGTAGGAAGTCTGCCAGCGCGCTCTGGTCCAGGAGCGTATAGCGGCCGGCCAGAAGGAAGCAGTCAAAGTCACCTGTTTGAGCAAAGCGCAGTAACTTGCGCGCGTCGGTCATGCCCACGCCGATTGCTTTGACCAGGCCCTGCGAGCGCATCTCTACCAACGCCGGATATGCTTCCGCCATTGCTTCGTCATAGTGGTTGTTGGGACTGTGGATGAAAAGCATATCCGCCCGGTCAAGGTTGAGCCGCTCAAGGCTGCTCTGCAGAGAACGGCGCACGCCATCAGCCGAGAAATCCCAGGTCCAACCGCCTTTTGCATCGGGATCAAGCAGCCTGCCAACCTTGGTCGACAGCACGAAGCTGTCCCGGTCCTTGTGTGACACAACCTGCCCGACGAAGTGTTCACTCCGCCCCAGGCCATACCTGGGTGATGTGTCGATGTAGTTACTGCCCATTGCCAGCGAGGTCTCCACGGTGGCGGTTGCTTGTGCGTCCGTGACCTTGACGTGCGGATCGACAATGCCCCTTGCACCCAATCCCAAGCGCGTGACACAGATGCCGGTTGAGCCTATCTCCACTCGTCTAAACGGGTCCATATGATTCCTCCCTTGTGTCCTGCCACTATCACTAAACTCTACACAAATCCGGACCTGCTCTGCGCAGAACACCTGGTCTGTGATGGTTCTCACACTGAACCCGAATGGGTATGTCTATGAACTTTGATTCACCATGCCTTCAGCCAATATCACATAGGTTTTGTGCTGCCCGTGGAACAGGAACGCCAATCCCAACTAACTTTGGATTCCTTCATAGGTTGTTCTTTGATCCCTGATCTTAGTGATGGAGATTCAAGATACGAAAGTCACCCTGAATATGGTCGATCTCTTGTAAGTCTTCTGAAGTGAGTACCCACTGAGCTGCTTTGGCATTCTGTATAGCCTGCATCGGCGTCTTGGCGCCCACGATGCAGGATGTGACCGCAGTGTTTGCCAGCGTCCAGGCAATCGCCAATTCAACGAGGCTGTGGCCCTGTGCCGTGGCCCACGCTTTGAGTTCGTCTGCCGCCCGCAGGGCACTGGTGAAACGTTCCCCCTGGAAGGCAGCCATCCAGCTCCTTTCGTCGTCCTCGGGGAACTTGTGATCCAGCGTGTATTTGCCGGTCAGCAGTCCCTTCGCCAGGGGCGAGTGAACGATGACACCGATGCCGTGTTCCTCACAAAAAGGCAATACTGCTTCTCCCGCCGTTCTGACGAACATACTGTACATCGGTTGGGAGCTATCGACGTGGCCGTATTGCAGCGCCTCAGCGTGCTGTTCCGCAGAGAAATTGGAGACGCCGATGTAGCGTATCTTCCCTTGCTCTTTGAGCCGCAATAGCCCCGACATCGTTTGTTCAATAGAATATTCCGGTTTGGGACCGTGCAACTGGTACAGATCGATGTAATCTGTCTTCAAGGCGCGCAGGCTGTTTTCGATAGCGCGATTCATATGTTCCAGGGAATGATCGCCCGACAGCTTCGTTGCCAGGATGACCTTGTCGCGTTTGCCCGCGAGTGCCTTGCCCAACACGGATTCGCTGGTTCGGTAGCCCTCCGCAGTATCTATGAAGGTCACACCGCAGTCCAAAGCCGCGTGAACGGTGTCAATGACCTGCTTGTCGGGCAGCACGCCCATCCCACCGCCCAGTGGCCACGCACCGAGACAGATGACAGGAACTTCTGGCCCATATTTACCAAGTTGTCTCGTTCTCATTCCGTTTATCCCCCCTCCAAAAAACGACAGAATCTGCAGATTGAGGAATCCAAAGCAATTGCTCAGTGCGTCAGTCGTACGTCCAGTTATCCTCGGCCCGATCCTGCGGCTTGTACCCCAACACTTCACGAGCGTGGTCAATATCCACCCAGCGCCAGTCGTTATTCGACATCCCCCAGAAGACGTCAAAGCGCAGTGCTGGATCGGCGTTGATACAACGCTCCCAGATTTGCACGATGTCGCGCACGCTGACGAAAATGCTCGCGCCCTGCGGTGGCCGAGGACGGTCACGCTCGACCTGACCGATGCGAATGACAAGACACGACATCCCATAGCGATGCGCGTAGACACGGGCTAGTGATTCCGCCCATACTTTGCTGGCAGCATAGAGACCCCTGGGTTCGGCTGGGATATCTTTCGTCACCTTAGGGAAGTCCGGAGGCACATCCTCATAGCGCTTCTCGTGGATAGCCTTATAGGGTTCAATCTCACGGAACCCATCACCCAGCGTGATACTGCTGGCGACCACAATCCGTTCGACACCTTCCAGCCGACAGGCTTCGAAGATATTGTAGGCGCCGATGACGTTGCTGTTCAACACACTCTCCCAAGACCTGGGACTCGGGTCAGCGGCTAAATGCGCGACAACATCCATACCACGAACGGCTTTTCTCAAGCCCTCCATGTCCGTAAGATCGCAATGATGAAACTTATCATCAGGAATATCAAGCACCCAACTTCCAGGCACCCTCGCTGAGAATTCCCCAGAGCGATCTAGCGCATAGGCGTCATATTTATCAGGCTGCTCTTTGAGCCTCATATAGACGGCATTACCAATCTGACCCGTAGCCCCGGTAACCAATACCCTCTTTCGAGACACCTTTCTATCCTCCTCATCTCAACGTTTTGAATCTATGTTCCGGTTGTACTAACTAGATCTCTTCCCGTTCCATCATACGTGCAACCAATTGCTCTTTGCCGCGGATTAGTTGGCGGTGTAGTTCCTGTATTGCTGCCTCTTGATCCCCAGCCCGAAGTGATTCATAAATACGCTTGTGATCTCGGAGTCCGCGCAGTATCACTGCATCGTCTAGAACTTCTGAAGGCGGTCTGTTTAGCTCCAGTAGCAACTGGGTGCGATCTGACAGGCTTGGCAACATCTCCAACAGCACGCTATTCCCTGATGCTTGAACCAGGGCATCGTGGAATGCCCGATCCGCGGCCACCACAGCACGTGTGTCACTACCGTTGGCGGCGCGTTCATGGATCTGCAGGGCTTCGGCTATACCTTTGAAGACGTCTGGGTCTTCACTTTGCACAACCAACTTGACGGCTAGCTCTTCCAGAGCGATACGTACTTCATATAAGTCTGTCAGTTGCGAAACGTCTAAATGTCTAATCTTAGGACCACAGTAGGGGATTATCTCAACCAAACCAAGTCGTTCTAAACGCGCCATTGCCTCGCGGATCGGAGTATTACTCACTCCTAAGTCACGTGCTAGCTGGTCAATATTGAATTTCTGCCCTGGCTCGTAGATACCCTGTAGGATTTGTTCTCGCAGTGTCTGAAATACACGATCTACCAATGTGATTAGATCCACTGCTACCCTCCCTTTTATATGCATTTGGCCCTAGTTGCTCATCTGAAAACAGGTAAATCGTGCACGATACACGATTCAGAGGATAACACCCCTGGATTTCTGTGTCAAGTGCTTGCTTGGGCAGGACTTACGCATCTCAAAGAGCCAGCAGTTTGAGGAGATAGGCGTCATCCCAGCTGGCCTTGCGGCGTTTCGCACGCAAACTCAGGCGCGTGGATTTGTCACGACGGAACAGATTGAGTGCAGTGTGCCGCAGTACAGCGAGGTTTTCACCCGAGTTGCCGGTGCGCGCGCGGCAGTGGTCTTCGCGGAAAGTTGCATCTGGAATTCTTGTGCATCGAGACGTGCGAAGACCCGCCCGAATGTGTCATGCGAAAGGATTCCATTCGGTAACTCCAGGAACTCATGTAGCTATGTCTCTTCTGCTTCCTCACCCGATTTCAGATGCGTAAGCCCTGTCAACGATCCCACTTGCGCACGGCCGGACACCGCTGCATAATAGCGTGGCGCTGCTGACGCTGGCTATTGCCAGTCGGCATCGTGCAACCCTCATACAACCGTGGACTAGCTATCGGCAACTGGGAACTGGTGAATATGAACGAACTGACCGGCATCGAGCGCATCACTAACATACTGAAACGTGAGCCTGTGGATCGTATCGGCTTTTTTGAGCATTTCTGGTCCGACACGCAGCGGGTGTGGACCGAGCAGGGGCATATCCAGCCCGGCGAGAACCTGGCGGATCACTTCGGCTTCGACATGGAGCTCTCCTGGGCCTTTGACGTGACCGCCGATCTGGACTATGAGCCCGAGGTGCTGGCCGAGACCGAGGAGACGATCACTACGCGGAACGGCAACTACGCGACCCTGAAGACCCACAAGCTCCACGATGCTACTCCGGAGCACATTGATTTCCTGGTCAAGGACCGCGGACCCTGGGAGGAGTTCATCAAGCCCAAGCTCCTGCCGGAACGCCGCCGTATCAACTTCACCGCGTACCGTGAGACCAAGGAGCGGGCGCGCAAAGCCGGGCGGTTCTTTGCCTGGTCGGGGGTCAACGTCTTCGAGATCCTCAAGGACGTCGCGGGTCACGAGTATATGCTGATGGGTATGGCGCTGGATCCCGATTGGGTTCTGGATATGGCGATGACCTACGCGCAGCTGACGGTGGAGCTGCAGGAGATTCTCTTTGCCGAGGAGGGCTGGCCCGACGGCATCTGGTACTACGAGGACATGGGATTCAAGCAGCATCCGTTTATGTCGCCCAAGATGTACATGTCGTTGATCCAGCCGGCGCACGCGTTGAGCGTGGGCTTTGCCAAGGCGCACGACAAGCCGGTCATCATGCACTCGTGCGGCTACATTGAGCCGCTGCTCCCCGGCATGATCGAGGCCGGTATCGATTGTCTGCAGGTGATCGAAGTCAAGGCCGGTATGGATCTCTTGAAGCTCTACCGGGAGTTCGGCGAGGTTATCTCCTTTATGGGCGGTATTGATGTGCGCAAGCTCTACACCAATGATCCTGCCGAGATTGATGCGGAGCTGGAGGCCAAGATCCCGACGGTGATGAAGAACTTCGGCTACGTTCTGCACAGCGACCATTCGATCCCCAACACTGTGGATTACGAGACCTTCCAGTACTACATCGAGAAGGGTCTGTCGGTGGGGACGTACAAGTAGGTCTCTTGTGCTTCGCAGATCGGGCGTGCAGTTTTGGCCCAAGTATGCTCCCGTTGCACACCATCGGCAGGGCCAAAACTGCCAGGGAGCCGGAAAGGTTGGGAGTCTCCTCCCAACCTTTCCGGCTCCCGTTGACAATGCCCTAAGTTATGCTAATGTGAGACTCGGACTGCTTGAGCAATCAGACTGTAACGCCGAATGGTCGTGCGCACGCGTGTGCGCAGCAGCGGGGGACCCATACTCAGAGGGGCGAATCGCATCCAACACCTTGTGTTGGCCAACCCATAGGGTTGGCGCGCGTAGGGTCAGCTTCTTCGGCCCGAGCCCGACAGCTAACCTCGTAGGCGTGGAAGAAGGACACCTGACCGTGTGTGGGTGTCCTTTTTCCATTTGGCCTGCCCGCTGCAGGTGTGCCTAGCGGGCACAGGAGAACCTATGGGTGAGACTGAGATCACGACCAAGGTTGGGACGGTGGACAAGGTACGGCGTAAGCTGGCACAATGGCGCCGCCAACAGCGCAGCCGTGGGCGCTTGCGCTGGTCGAGTATTCGCTACAGGTTGGGTGAGTCGGGGTGGGCCAGGGCGTCTTGGTCGGAGCGACTGCGTGCGGCCCGCCACGGCGGGCGATGCCGCGTCGAGCAACGCCGGCGGCTCACGCAGGGTCGATCCCGGACAGAGCGCAACATCCTGTATCTCTATCTGGAGATCTTCTGGGCGGGCGTTTTTATGGCGGCCTTGGCCTTCAACGCGACGTATGCGCTGCGTCTGGGGGCAAGCAACACGCTGATGGGGTGGCTCTCCTCTATTCCCGCGCTCTTTGCTATGATCGTGCTCATGCCCTCCGCGCGCTTTCTGGAGAGCCGCTCGGATCGTGGCCCGTGGTTGCGTTGGAGCTTGGCCATCGGCCGGGGGGCTTTCTTGGGTGCCGCCCTGGTGCCCTGGATCTTCAAGCAGCACGCAGCGGAAGCGGTGATCGCGGTGTTGATCCTGCGCACGATTCCAATGCATTTCTTCAGCGCGGGCTTCAGCCCTATGTTGGCGGACATTATCCCCATTCGGGATCGGGCCGCGGTGATGGCCAATCGCAGCATCATCATGAGTGCCACGATCGCGATTTGCACATTTCTATTTGGTAGATGGATGGACGCGGCGGCCGATATCCCTTGGGCGGCCTTCCCGACCAACTACCAGATTGTTTACATTGCCGGCACTGCCGCGGGTTTGCTGAGCACATTCTTTATCAGCCGGGTGCAACTCCCCAAGACGGCAGTCATCCGGCGGGGGCGTCTGCCGGCCACCCCGAGGAAAGCCGAGCACCCGGTTGCTGCCATCGGTGATGCAGCCGATCCGGCGCCGGCGCTACTGAAGCGCAGGCCACGTGTTTGGCAGTGGGCGCGGACTTTGTTGGCGAGGGTTGCACTTGCCGCTGCCGCAATCTGGACAGCGCTGCTGGCCAAACTGCAGAGTGCCAGGAGCTCGGTGCAGACGATGGCCAAGGAAAACCAGGGCTTTGTGCGGATCGTGGTCAACAGCTTCGTCTTCAACGGCGGTGCATGGTTGGTCGGCCCGCTGTACATGATCCTCTTCGTGAATCAGTTGGGGGCATCTGACAGTTGGATCGGTCTGAACACGACGTTGGCGCATATCGGCGTGATCGGCGGCAACTTGATCTGGCGCCGGCTGATGGATCGCTGGGGCGCAGATCGAGCGTTGCGGTCTGCCGTCCCGCTGGCTGCCAGCTATGCGTTCCTCGTGGCGCTGTTCCCCAACTTGACGTGGATCCTGTTGTGGGGGGTGCTGATCAATCTGGTCAATCCCGGTGTGAACCTCAGCCACACCAGCACGCTCTATGAGCTTTGCCCGCCGGAGCGACGGGCCAGTTATCTGGCGATCTACGCCACTGTCGCCAATGTGGGGGCGTTCCTGGCACCTTTGGCCGGGGTTGCACTGTCCACTGTGATGGACATCCGGTGGGTCCTTCTTATCGGGGGTGTGATCCGTCTTGCCGGTGCCGGGTTGTTCCAGCTCTACAGAGTTCGTCCGGCAGAGGCCCCCGCCGCTGCCTGAGCCAAGAATGTCAGATTCAGTGTTTATCCTACCCAACTTCGAGGAGTTACAACAGTGGAGAGTCGTAGCAAAGCTTATCGTGTTAGAGCCGTCACATGCGATTATCGTTCCAATGATGATGCGGTCTATGAAGCCCTGAAGCGGGTGACCGCGCCGTTGACGCGCGCTTGGCAGAGGCTGGCGAGCGCCAAGCGCATTGCGGTCAAGTTCAACCAGGACTGGCCGGTAGATGAGGTCGTTCTGTATGAGGGGCAGCGCCAGCAGCTGGTTTGTGACAGCGTGGCCCGCGCCACGCTGCGACTGCTGCGCGAGCGGACCGACGCCGAGATCCTCTGTGTGGATACCAGCTATCACGTGATGTATGGTGTGCGGAAATCCATCGAGGAGACGACGACGCTATCGCACGTGCTGCAGGAGTTCGCTGTGCCGCTCATCGATGGGACCAAGCCGCCTTATGTGAAGGTCGGCGTGCCCGGCGGCGGCCAGATGTTCGAGCAGTACGCTATGATGCAGGACGTGATCGACGCCGATGCGGTGGTCTCCGTAGCCAAGATGAAGAACCATAGCTACATGGGCACGACGGCATGCCTCAAGAACCTGTTTGGCCTGATGCCCGGAGGGCCGCTCGGTCGCTCGCGTCACTACTTCCATCATCTGGTGCGGATGCCCTATATGCTCGCCGACATCGGCAGGATCTTCAATCCGGCGCTCAACATCGTCGACGCCCTTGTGGGGCAGGCCGGCGGCGAGTGGGGCGATGGCAAAGGCCGGGGGCGCGTCGTCAACGGT
>CAZEXX010000176.1:0-1255 GCA_964516885.1 uncultured Anaerolineales bacterium
GGCCGTTCAGCGGCTCTGCAAGCTCCCTCAGGTTGTCGACATACCCTATGAGCAGTTCCTCGTGGAACAGCACGATGTCGGCGCCCTGCGCCAGCGACTCCTCCGCATAGGACAGAGCCCTGTGTCGGTTGACCTGGACCTGTCCAGGATTGCCGTCTTGCTGGACGACAGCCAGTCTGATCGTCACCTTCACCACACTCCCTTCAACGTCTTGACCCTTGGTGCCTCCGCGCTCTTAACTCTGGGCTGCAAGATCCAGTGAGGCTGCGGCTTGGCGAATCCGATCCACCGCCGCTCGGAAGATCCCAGCCGTCTCCGGGTCCTCGAACACCTGGGCACCCCCGAACATCTGGATGCCCCAGCTAGGATTGGCAGCTTCTGCAGTAGCGGTCAGACTGTCAGGGTAGTCCAAGACATCCAGGATCAACTGGACCTTGTTGCTCTGCGGGACAAAAGAGCCCATCTGATCCAGAAGTTCACGCCCCCACGCGGGTGTCCGCCCGCTCTTCTTTACGTAGATCAGCGGCGTGAACACATCAATGGTGGGAGCCAGCAGCGTGTAGTCCTGCGCGAAGATCCGTCTCAGTGCGCCGTTATATTCCCGCGGCGTCCACGGGCACATGTAGGCGCCGATAATGCACCCGGGCAGACGGGTGCGGACCAACGCTGCATATCGAGCGGCGTACTTGGCCACGCGCTCGCACTTGTGCTGCGTCCACGAGTCAGCATAGGTGCCCAGGATCTCAGCAGGCGTCGTTGCATCGATCCCAATCGCCTCGCAGAACTCGGCGATGCACTCGGCGCAGAAGCAGCTCTCTTGCAGATCGGGATTGGGCGTCTCAAACCAACCACCATAGGTCAGATAATCGAACCAGATGCCGGCAGGTTTGAAACTGCGGAGACCATCCAGCAGCGCCGCTTCGATCTCCTCCAGAAAAGCCTGCTGAGAAAGGCACACGCCCTGCACAAGCCTCTCATAGCGAATGGGCAGGCCATCAACACCTAGTGGAATCAGCTCAGGGTACTTGCCGAAGTCAGCTCGGAAGGTCTTGAACTCAACGCACGCTGCGATGTGGCTCGCCTCACAAGCCTCAAAGGCTTGGGGGTTGAAGCCGTGGAACCAGGCTGCGTTGGCACCATGGGCGGCAAACCGATCGACGTCATCTGACGTCGGAACACCGTACGGGCCAAAGAGAAATGGTATCGCCATAGTCAGTCCTCTCCAAGGATCTTTGAGACGGCAAGGTCATCGCCG
>CAZEXX010000176.1:1355-8246 GCA_964516885.1 uncultured Anaerolineales bacterium
CGGCAAGGTCATCGCCGCCGAGCTCAATCTCAACCCGCTGCCAGAACGCCTGCTGGGCAGCCAGCCTCTTCCGACCGGCAACTCGGGCCGGCTCGGTGTGAAAACTTGCCACCGTCTTCTTGCGCCAATCCTGCTCAGCCATCGCCGCGGGCAGGGCATCCACTGGACCACGCTGGACCATCACCCAGTAACCGATGTCCTGCATCGCCGAGGACACCCCCAACTTCGAGAGCTTGTCCGCATCCCACAGGACAGCAGCCTCCAAGGGTTCCACCGGTTCTTCTACCCACAGACCGACGTGCTTCGAGATCGCATCGACGACCGACTCAACTTTGCCTTCGGGGAAGTCCGTCATTCGCAGGATCTCCCTGGCCTTGATGCTTCCCGCCCGGCCGTGATCGTCATCCTTGCCCTTCTTGGCGCAATCGTGGAGCCACGCAGCCGCCTCGACCACCTCACGATCCGCGCCGGTCAACTCGGCCAGCCGGAGCGCCAGGCGAACCACGGCCTGCACGTGCGTCCAACGGTAATTCGCGGGATAATCCTCGATCTGCCAGCGCTCGCGCGCCTCGCGCAGCGTCGCCCCATACGCCTCTCTTGCGGCAATCCGCCGCCATTCCTTGGCTCTCTCACAACCCTGTGACATACCCGACATCTCCTGAGTGGATTCTGTGTTCGATAATATGCGGGCCACGATACAGACGTAGTGGTGAGGTTATCGGACCGAACAGTGTGCCCCCACGAACGAGAACTCGATCCGTTAGAGGGTGATCATACCACATCACTCACAAGGTCTGCCGGTGCCGCCAGCCCTTGTAGGCAGCTTTGCCCAGCCAGGCAGCAGATTGCCCCAGCTCCTCTTCGATCATCAGGAGTCGATTGTGCCCCCCCCGCCCGGACCTGACCGGCATTGAGCCCCACCGCAAAATCGCCGATGCTGTTCTGGTCACCGCGACTTCCACACGGGCGGATAGTGTAGTCGCATGCCATCACAATCGCCGCCGCGGGAACCACATGCCGACCTCGTGCATATAGGACCGGTACTCCTCGCCGAATCGTTTGAGCAGCAGCTTCTCTTCGTAGCGCGACAGATAGTAGAGAAACGAGGACGCAGCCAACCCAACCACACAAGAGGCAAGTGACATCGTGAACAGGGAGAGCGCTGCGTAGAGCAGCACCTCACTGAGGTAAACGGGGTGCCGGACCACGCCGAAGATCCCGTTGCGGATCACCTCGGGCGTCTCCCGGACCTCACCGAAGACGATCATCAAGCCCGACCAAGCGCAGGTGATCGATAGGCCCAGCAGTAGGATGGCAAATGGCCCCCTCACCCACGAGGGTACCCACAAGGTCAGCTGAGTCGTCAAGTGTAGGAAAAACGAATCCGCCACCCACACAGCAAAGAACAGGACAGCGAATATCGCCTGTCCGGCATCACCCGCGCCGTGCTCACCCGTGAGGTCGTCACGGTCCTCCATCCTCTTCTCTCTAGCCATCTTTGGCTCCGTCACAGCTATGTCCTTTCTATGCACCAGAGCGCAAGCCCGGAATACAAAGCCGCCGGCTTGACCAGGCTCACACTAACACACAGACTCCACACATCATTACGTACTCCATCTCTGTAAGTTGCTGACCCCACAGGCACGCCATCGAGACGAGCAGGATTGGACCACCGCCGGCTACAAAAAGCTATCAATCATCGTCGACAAGGTTGTTCCCGTCTGATAGGCGTGCTCCAGGAACGCCCGTTCATCTTCAAAACCCGAGCTATGGATCGAGACCTCCATACTCACGCACTTCTTGTAGGCCGACGCAGCTATGATCCGAGCCAACCGATCCCAATCTATCGTGCCCGAAAAGATCGGCTTGTGCTGATCGCCGCTCCCGTCGTTGTCGTGGAGATGCACGGAGATCAGGCGGCTCTTGAGATGCTCCAGATGTATGAGCCCCTGCCCGTCGAGGTTACCGTGGCCTGCGTCGTAGCAGAGCCCGACGAAGTCCGCTCCATACAGCGAGAAGAGCTGACGAAGGCGCACAAAGTCATCATGCCCCATGTTCTCCAATCCAATCCTGACGCCGCGCGCGCGCGCAAAGGGAGCCAATGCGTCCAGCGACCGGCATACCTGCGTCAGCCAGGGATCGGCGGATTTCGTGGCCGCACGCGGGTCCGACCGAGAATCAGCCACGTCCATCGATCCAGCGGCAGAAGCAGTTCCGCCACCGGGTTCGTTAGAAGGAGGAAGATGCAGGATGATGACGTCGCTCCCAAGAGCTGCTGCCATCCCGATGCGATTCTTGACCAACTCAATCCCGGCCAGCCGTGCATACTCGTAAGGCGAAGCCCAGGCCTTCTCGCGACCGTGGCTTGCGTGGATATCTAGGACACGGAGTCCATATGTCCCCAGCCAGGCCGAGATCTGATCGATCTCAGAATCCGAGTAGAGGAAGTCAGTATTCCAGTGATGACACCAATGCACGTGGGTGAACCCCGTATCGGCGATATCCCGCAGATAGGGCTCCGGGCACCCGGTATCGTGCACGTAGTCCGTTGTAATCGAAAGCATTGAACACCTCACTACTCCAGGACCATGTGGTGCGTGGCCCCGTCGCGCTTGGGCTCCGTCCGAAACCCGAGTGCACGATAGAACCCATCTGCCTGCTCACTGAGCGTTCGCAGCGTCAACAGACGAAAATGCTGGCGTGCCTCGGCAATGATCCGCTCCACAAGCAACCGACCTACACCCTGACTGCGCCACTCGTCAAGCACATACACACGCCTGACCCTGCCTGTGTGATCGTCCCGGGCATATGGGTCGCGATTCAGACCGCCGATAGCGACCAACGATCCATCATAGATGACACCAAACAGCGCCTCGCCCGGGCCATCGAACAGGTTCGTGCCATTTGCATACTCAGCAGCCAACCTATCCACAAACTCAAAGCCCTGCGTCCGGCTCTCCTTGAGCAATGGCTTCAGCTCAGCCTCCGGCAAGGCTACAAGGTTGTGAACTACGAAGCGCGTCACAACCCTCCAATGGCCTCCGTGGCCCCAGGATGTGGTACCGACAGGACACCGTCAGCTGTTCAGATCGCGGTGGGCAGCCTCCATCAGCAGGAAGAAAGCCTGACCCTCCGTAGCTGTCCCTGACCGGTTGAAGTGGGGCGCGCCGCAGACACCTTGCACGAGGCCATACGCATCCACCTTGGCAATCGCTGCCTCGCGCATTCTGTCTGCGTCCTTCACATAGATAGGGTCAAGCCACCCACCGGTCACACCTCTGTAGATAGCATAGCTGAACATCTGCGCCGCATTCGTCTCGACAAATGTCGCAGAATCGTCCAAGATATCGTGGAACAGCTCATCTTCCCTCTGATGCCTGAGTGCGCCATCCAGGATTTCCCGGACGAACCCGGCGAGCATGGCCTTATCCTCGGCCATACTGTCAGGCAGCGCACAGATCACGCGCGCGATCCCCGCTGCCGCCCAGCC
Organism: uncultured Anaerolineales bacterium; assembly: GCA_964516885.1. GTDB lineage: Bacteria > Chloroflexota > Anaerolineae > B4-G1 > SLSP01 > PWVB01. The sequence continues at coordinate 4,846 of CAZEXX010000176.1, forward strand.
ATTGCCGACGCCCCAGAGGAGCTTCCGCCCGTACTCCTGCAGGTCTTCATCCCAGATGTGATAATAGAGCCGCGTTTCAGGATCACACAGCCTGTCACGGTAGCCAACCAGCTGCTTGACGGCCTCCTCGGGGTGCCCGGCGACCGCCAGGAAAGGCGGCAGCATATAGCAAGCATCCACCCAGATCTGGTTTTCGATATGGTTGTGGTAGATGATACCGTCCCGCGTCCGGGGAGCCTTGTACAGGAGAAAGTCAAGCATGCGGGCTGCCGCGCTAGCAAGCACGGCGTCGCCAGTGACTCGTGCCGCAAACAGCACCGGCTCGCCGTTACTGGCCGGATCGGCAACGGCGCCCTTGCCCTCGTTGAGCCCCAACCGGCCATCCTTCAGCTGGTTGACCACGGCATCCTTGGCCAGCAGCACCACCAGATCTGTCTCCCCAAGCTCAAGCAGCGCCTGCGCCGCGACGCCCTGCTCCCAGGCCCGCCGCTGCATGCCCAACATAGCATTCACGACCTTCTGCACTCTGATCGCACTGTCCACAATGCTTCCTCCTCAGTTTGGACCACCCGGCACACCCCTGGCACCGCGAGCGGAGTCCGAGCTCTGCTGTGACTCTTGCCGGCGTCTAGTGACCAATCGCAGTAGCTTGTTCCATGATCGTGGGGGCCACTGGACGCTCCAATAGGTCGATGTTCTGCTTGAGGTGATGGACGTTCTTAGTGCCCACAAGCACTGAACTGATGCCGTCGTTCGCATATAGGAAGTTGAGCGCGAGCGACGTCAGAGCATCACCGTCATTCCCCACCAGCTCCAGCAGCTTGATGACCTTCTGCTTATCGAAGCGGGTATCGCCGGCAAGGTGCGGGATCACACGAGACGTCAACGCCCCGGCTGCCAGACCTGAGCGTATCAGGACGCCGATCCCTTTATCCTTCGCCAGGCGGATGTTCTCCGCGTTTCTCTGGGCGATCAGGCTATACCCAAGCTGCATGACGTCAAAGTCGCCTCTGTTGATGCAACGCGTGGCGAGCTCGCCGTCGATAGAGGCCCCGAGAAACCGGACCTTCCCGGCACTTTGGGCATCCTTCATAGCAGCAATCGTCTCACCGCGATCCAGCGTGCCCTCAGGATCAGGACCAAAGTGTATCTGCATCAGATCGATGACGTCAGTCTTGAGCAGACTCAGGCTTCGATCGATGGATCCGCTGATCCCGGCATACGAGAAATCATAGAAAGTGCCCGGCTCGTCATTGTGCTCCCCGCACTTCGACGCCAGCACATACTCACCACGTCGACCCGAGATGGTCGCGCCGATGCGCTGCTCACTTCTGTGATAGGCACTGGCGGTGTCGACCAGATTGATACCGAGATCCAACACAGATCGGAGCACCTCATCGGCTTCCTCATCGCTGGGCCTTCTCGTCTCGTCTGCACCGCCCAGGCCCCAGTTGCGCCCGATCTCCAGGGCACCAAAACCGATAAAGGTCACCTCCGTGTCCATACGGGGTATTCTGCGTCTCTCCAGTCCTTTGAGCATATGTCCCATCCCTCCTGACCATCCCTCACCACAGACGACGACAGAATCCGTCTGTCCCAATCATACCACGTCTCACCGCACAGAGGGTAGCGCAGGATCAAAGCGCGCGCACCTCGGGCGGACGGCAGACAGAAGTACCCCGGGCGAGCCGAATTGGCGACCGGCCCGCCTTACGGGTGATACGCCTGCCAAGACCCCATCAGGTGTATCCACAGAAGATTGGAATCTGTGGTATAAACACTGTGTGCATTGGCGGACCACGCAAGCTGGAAAAGGTTGCGGGCAGGACGTTACTCTCAAAGCGGCGGCACAACGTGCCCTCTTGGACCGCGGGCGTCTCGCCCGCATCTTCGCGCCACTGTGAACCGCGATGTTCAAGGTAGCTAGTGCGCGCTTCGGGCCCTCGGGAGCAGAGCGTGCGAGACGCCCGGCATTCTGATGCACGCGGTCCGCAGAAGTTGCGACCCGACGCGAGTTATCCTCGGAATTGATAACTGGCTAGGCATCTAGGGTCCACTAAAGTGAGGTGAAGAATGAGCAAAACTAAAGGCGGTGACGTCGATGTCAGGCAGGCTCAGGCGTTCCTTGCCGATCGTTTTGACACTGAACCCTCGGAAGTTGCCCTGATAGGAGAAGGTGCCTGGTCGCGGTGTTTTGGCTTTCGTCTGAGCGATCAGGAACTCGCAATCCGATTTGGAGGCTACGTCGATGACTTCTGGAAAGATCAACGCGCCTACACCTATGCCACTCCGGATTTGCCGATCCCTGAGGTGCTCGACATCGGACAAGCCTTCGACGGATATTTCGCGATCTCCACACGAGCATACGGCGTCCCGCTTGAGAGTCTGGACGCGACCCAATGGCGTGCCATTGTTCCTTCGGTCGTCTCTGCTCTGGAAGCAATGCGCACGACTGATCTATCTTCCACGTCAGGATTCGGCGGTTGGGGAACAGAGGGCAAGGCAGGACACGTCAGTTGGTCCAGTCGTCTCCTGGCCGTAGCAGATGATACACGCGACCAACGCGACCACGGTTGGCGAGAACGACTGGCTGCGTCACCTCAAGGTGATGGGGCGTTTACGTGGGGCTATCATTTGCTCAAGAGTGTGGCCGGCGATTCAGTTTCCCGTTGTCTGGTGCATAGCGACCTTGTCAACCGCAATGTGCTGGTCGATGAGGACCGAATTACTGGGGTCTTTGACTGGGGATGCTCTGTATACGGTGACCACCTGCACGACCTTGCGTGGTTTGAGTTCTGGGCGCCCTGGTTTCCCAAGCTGGACATACCATACTTGAGGTCGGAGCTTGAGCGACGATGGCGTGAGTTAGGATACGTCCCGGAAAACAAAGATGCAAGGCTTAGGGCCTGCTATCTGCATATCGGACTCGAACATCTTGCATATAACGCCTACCTTGGCGACTGGACGGCCCTGGCGGCAACTACCGGGCGCATGCAGACCTTGGTGACAGGGGGCTGAGCCTAAGCTTGTGTTGATTCGCGGTCCATGAGTGCGCGCTTGCGCTCTAAGCCCCAACGATAGCCACCCAAGGCGCCATCGCTGCGAACCACCCGGTGGCAGGGGATAGCTACCGCAATCTGATTGGACGCGCACGCCGGCCACCGCACGGGCGGCCTTCGGCTTACCCATACGTGAAGCCACATCCGAATAGCTCGCCGTGGAACCTGCTGGGAGTTCTTGCAGCGCAGCCCACACCCGGCGCTGAAACGCCGTTCCTTGCACATCCAGCGGCAGCTCCAGTCCTTGCTCCGGGCTCTCCAAGAACGAGAGCACCTGAGTGACTGTGGCTGCGAACTCGGGTACATCGCCAAGAAGCCGGGCCTGGGGAAAGCTCGCCGCCA
>CAZEXX010000177.1:0-8162 GCA_964516885.1 uncultured Anaerolineales bacterium
CTGTCTTCCGGGATCTGATCGGCTTGCTGGGGATGGTGGCCCGGTATGGCGATGCGCCGGAGTTCCCCGCGGAGGTGGCTGCAGCCCTGACGGACGCGCTCATAGATGTCGCCTTCTGGCCCGAGCTGCAGGCTGAGGTCCAGGATGCCGGTGTAGAGGGCCCCCGCTTCCTTTCCTCCGTGTGTGAGATTCTGGCCGGCCAGCTCTATCCGGAGCTCACCTTGGCCCGGACCGGGCACTCCGCCGCCTGGCATCGCGAGCGCGGTGAGGCGGCTGCGCTGGCGGGGATGCGCGAGCGGGCGATGAAGGGATTTGCCGCGTGGGGCTCTGATATTGTCTATGAGGAGACGCTGTTGGCACTTGCGCACCTCGTGGAGCTAGCTGACGATGATGGCGTCTGGAATCTGTCGACGGTGCTGCTGGACAAGATGCTCTTCCTGTTGGCAGTGAGTTCCTTCAAGGGCATCTTTGGACTTCCCACACGGGTGACTTCGACGGCTGCCGTGCTAGGTGGCACCTTTGATGCTCTGTTGTGCACCACCAAGCTGATGTGGGGCACCGGGATCTTCAACCCCCATATCCGGGCTGCGGTGAGCCTTGCGTGTATGGAGGACTATCAGCTCCCCGTGATGCTTCAGGAGAGCGCTGTGGATTTGCCTGAGGAGGGTCTCTGGAGCCGCGAGCACCACGCCCCGGAGGGTTCGGATGATGGTGTCGATCTGGTGACCTTCAAGACGCCTGACTTCTTGCTCAGTGCAGCTCAGGATTATCGTCGCGGTGAGCCGGGCTGTCAGGAACACGTCTGGCAGGCAACCCTGGGGGCCGGCGCGACGGTCTTCGTGAACCATCCGGTATGCGCAAGTCTGGACGATGCCCGCAGCCCGAACTTCTGGCGGGGGAACGGCGCGTTGCCCCGTGTCGCGCAGTGGCAGGACGCGTTGATCGCTCTCTATCGTCTGCCCGAGGATGACTGGCTGGGGTTCACGCACGCGTACTTCCCGGCGCACGCGTTTGACGCTTACGAGCTACGGGATGGGTGGGCCTTTGCTAAAAAGGGAGATGGGTACCTGGCTTTGCGCTCCGCGGAGGAGATGGTCTTCACCACGTCGGGGCCCGCAGCCGAGCGGGAGCTGCGCTCCTTGGGCGAGCGCAATGTGTGGCTGTGCCAGATGGGGCGTGCAACGCTGGACGGCGACTTCGCGGCCTTCCAGGTGCAGGTTCTGGCTATGCCGGTGGCCTTCACCGGCGAGGGAGTTCGCTGGACCACGCTGCGCGGGGATGAACTGGCCTTCGACTGGACCGGCCCGCTGACTAAGAACGGCGAACCCGCTGCCCTGCGGAGTGACACGCACATTGAGAACCCGTACTGTGTGACCGCATTCCCTGCGCCGGCTATGGACGTGAGGTATGGGGACGTGGCGATGCGCCTGATCTTCGATGAGACAGGGTCACAATCGTGAGGGCAGGGGGCGGCAGAGTGACCCTCTGCGACGATTGCTGCGCTCTGTTGTGTGTGCTGCACGCGTGCCGGCCTGAGGACCAATATGGATAGCGTCTACGACTATAACCGCAAACGATGGGAGGGCCTGGTGGAAGCCGATGCGCTCTTCACGCGGCCCTGGTTGGACCTGGATGTGCGTGCGGCCCGTGAACGGATGGACCCACAGGGTGTCTTGGATGAACTGACCGGCAAAGATGTACTGTGCCTGGCAAGTGGCGGTGGACAACAGTCTGCGGCTTTTGCCGTTCTGGGCGCCAATGTCACCGTGTTGGACATTTCAGATGGCCAGCTGCAGCAGGACCGCGTGGTTGCCGTCCACTACGACGTCGAGATCGTCACGCAGCAAGGCGATATGCGGGATCTCTCGGCTTTTGGAGATGCTACTTTCGACATAGTCTGGCAGCCCTATTCGCTGAGCTTTGTGCCGGACCCGCGTGTTGTCTTTGCGCAGGTCGCGCGGGTGATCCGGCCCGGGGGGCTTTACCACTTTGCTGTCGCCAACCCCTTTGTGTCAGGCATGGGAACGCAGGATTGGAACGGAGAGGGATACCTGATGCGCCGTCCCTATGTGGAAGCGGCGGAGATTACGTATCAGGATGAGGACTGGGTCTTCAGGGCGGCATCGGAGGCGCGTGAGCGCATAGCAGGTCCTCGTGAGTACCGGCAGACGCTGGGCCGGATACTGACCGGACTGGCCGAGAACCACCTAGTGACGTTCCAAATGGTGGAATGGGCGGGGCACGAGCAGAACTTGGACGCTGAACCCGGCACTTGGGAGCATTTCACATCCATACTACCCCCGTGGTTGTGGTTTTGGACCTCCTACCGCCCGGATATTCAGGGCAAGCCAAGCTTTTGTAGAAGTGCCACGACCTAGATTCAATGTTCGTTAGCGCACACCACGCAGCACGAGAATGCGACGCGAAGTGCAGAGCGGATCGGAGGTGGGCGTTCCCGAAGCAACACTTCCGGTTCCCTTTCTCACCTCCGGCTGCGGAGGCGCCGTCCGGGGAGTATAGGAGATGAAACCCCCGATCTAGGGGGTGAAATCCCCGTTTCAGGGGAGGGTAACGCGCCTCCCAGCGCGCGGGTGAGGACTCTGCCGGGTGATTGTCGAAGTAGACGTCACGTTCTCCGGCGCACACCACGCAAGCATGAAAATGCAGCGCGCAGAACGGCCCAAAGCCTCGGCCCGAGCAGACTCGGGTCGAGATTAGGCGAAGGGCTTGGGGCCGGCAGAGGGTGGTGTTCGGGGCCGCACGTCCGGTTCCCTCTCCCATTCCGTCCGCGGAGGATGGGAGAGGGTTAGGGTGAGGGCTCTGCCGGGTTGTTTTCGAAGTCGCTGGCCTAGCCTGCTGGTCATCAGCACGCAGTCTTACGATGTGGTCTCATGCTCTGGTAAGTTCCCCGATCAGGTGCACCCGCCAGGTGCCCGGCAGCACTAGATCAAGACCTATGGCCGCCAGCAAGCTCAGTGGCCCCCAAGCCAGATAGCTGGGATCTTCAATCCATTCGATTCTCGCCAATCGCAGGTTCACCTGGGCGGCCAGACGTTCGATCTCCGCGGCGGTGTTCGCCCGGTAGGTCACCGGGTATGTGTCGGCGGGCTGACGTCCGTAACATAACGTGACGACGCGCTGCTGCAATGGGTGCAACGCGGACATGGTCCTGCTTAGTCGGGGCAGCGGATGTGACGTGTTGGGCGTAAGGAAAAAGAAGCTGCCCCCCGGGCGTAACAGCCGCGCGATCTCTCGAAACGTCTGTTCCGGGTTTGGTAAATGCTCCAGCACCCAGGAAGCCACCACAATATCGAACGTTGCTGCGGTAAAGGGCAAACGTTCCGACTGCGCGCAGCAGCGCGATAGAGAGGGCCGGCGATGCTCTCTCAGTGAGTTGAGATCCGGATCCGCGCCTGTCCAGCTGCCCACACTCCCCAGCCGCTCGACGATGCCACCTCGACCACACCCCAGGTCCAGAACTCGATCTTCTTTAGAGACAGCGGCGGCGACCCAACGCTGATATCGCATCGTGGCGGGTTCCCAGCCCGGCCTCAGCATCGCGTACCGACGGCGAAAACATTCTAGACGCTCTGGATTGCCTGTGACCATACCCCCATTCTAATACGTGGGCGGCATTTTTCAAAATCGGTCACGGGTGCTATCATAGATCACTTCTCCGATTCTCCGATCTTTCCAGCTTGTGCAGTTCAGGCAGTGTGTTAGCTGCGCTGACCCGACGACTGGCTAGAGCTTACGTAGCAGGGGTTCTGCGCTTGTGAAAGGAGGACTTTATGGCCCACGATTGGTATAAGGACGCTGTCTTCTACGAGGTTTCCATTCGCGCGTTTGCCGACAGTAACGACGACGGCATTGGGGACCTGGCTGGGCTTACATCAAAGTTGGACTACCTTAAGTTGCTTGGCATCGATGCGATCTGGATGCTTCCGATCTTCCCCTCTCCTCTGCGCGACGATGGTTATGATGTAGCCGATTGCTGTGCGATACATCCGGACTACGGAACGATGGATGATTTCCACCTCTTGGTCCAAGAGGCTCACAGGCGTGGTCTCAGGATCGTCGTGGAACTGGTTCCCAACCATACTTCAGACCAGCACGCCTGGTTTCAGGCATCGCGAGACCCCCAGCATCCGGAACACGCCAGGTATCGTGATTGGTATGTCTGGCGAGACAATGATGCCGCATACCGGGATGCTCGCGTGATCTTCATCGACTATGAACCCTCAAACTGGACCTACGACGACTTGCGCGGGCAATACTACTGGCATCGGTTCTTCCACCACCAGCCGGACCTGAATTTCGATAACCCCGAAGTGCAGCGCGCGATGATGCGCACGCTGCAGATTTGGATTGACGCGGGTGCGGATGGCATTCGCATTGATGCGCCACCCTATCTGTTTGAGCGCGAGGGCACTAGCTGCGAGAACCTACCCGAAACGCATCGCTACCTCAAGCGTCTACGGGCTTTGGTCGATGCCTATGCGCCGGGGACGATGCTGCTGTCGGAGGCTAACCAATGGCCCGAGGATGTACGCCCCTACTTCGGCGACGGCGACGAAATGCATATGAACTTTCACTTCCCGCTGATGCCCCGGATCTATATGGCCTTTGCCAAGGCCGATCGCTCGCCCATCGAGTGGATTATGGCGCGCACACCTGCGCTGCCGGACAATTGCCAGTGGGGCACCTTTCTGCGCAACCACGATGAGTTGACCTTGGAGATGGTGACCCCGGAGGAGCGATCCTTCATGTGGGACTTCTACGCGCCGGAACCGCGCATGCGCCTGAATCGTGGTATCCGACGTCGTCTAGCACCGTTGCTGCAGGATGATCCCGACCAAATCCGCTGCATCAGCTCGATCTTGCTGACATTCTTCGGCTCACCATTCCTCTACTACGGCGATGAAATCGGCATGGGGGACAATATTTGGCTGGAAGACCGCAACGGCGTTCGCACACCCATGCAGTGGCATAATGGGCCGAACGCGGGATTCTCCGGCGGTGATGTGCCGGCAGACCGGCTGTATGCACCGGTTATCGATGATCCCATCTACGGATACCGCCGGGTTAACGTAGCCGCACAGGAGCAAGACCCGGCATCGTTGTTGAATTGGACGCGCGCCGCGCTACAGGTCCGCCGTGAGCATCCGGCTTTCGGACGCGGCGATTTGACTTTGCTCCATCCGGAAAGCAAAGCTGTCTTCGCTTACGTTCGCCGACATGCGGGGCAATCCATACTCGCCATTCACAATCTCTCCTCCAGTCGTCAGGAGGCGGTGCTGGATCTTGGCGCCTATGCCGGACGCGGCCTGGAGAACTTGCTCACCGGCGATGTCGTGACTGTGGGGGTATCGGGTTTGTGGACGATCCCTTTGTCCCGGTACGAGTTCCTGTGGCTGAAGGTCATATGAGCGCAGCCGGCGCCAAATGGGGGACCCGTGGTAGAATCCGGATGTTGGGTGCTGTGTAGAAGGCTGGGGAGGATGCATATGGGCAACGTGCATTCTCTTTGATATCGTGATCTAGACGTGGAGGAACTCTAGCATGCAAGGTGTGATACTCGCGGCGGGAAGGGGATCCCGCCTTCATCCGATCACGGTCGCGCGATCCAAGGCGATGGTGCCGATTTTGGGCAAGCCGATTGTCGAGCGCGTGATGGAGATGCTGGCTGAGAACGGGATCGATGATTTCATCCTTGTTGTTAGTCCCGAGGATCGGGATATCGTTCGTTATTTCGGCCGTGAGTCCAAGCTGGATGCTGATGTGCGCTTCGTCTACCAGGTTGAGCGCAAGGGGATGGCCAATGCCCTGTCCTACGCGGCGCCGTTGGTTACCGAGAGCTTTGTTCTGTCGGCCTGTGATAACCTGATTCCGACCGCCGATGCGGGACGCCTTATCCAGATGATGCAGGGCGAGGAGCATCCCAACGCGGTTCTCACGTTGATGCCGGTCGAGCCGGAGCGGCTGGGTACTGTGGGCATCGTGGAGATGAACGGCCCATGGGTGACACGCATCGTTGAGAAACCCAATCCCGAAGATGCGCCGTCGAATATCTCGAGTCTGCCTCTGTATGCTTTTACCCCGCGTATCCTGAACTATCTGCCGGAGGTGTCTCTCTCCGCGCGCGGTGAGTATGAGCTGCAAGATGCGATCCAGATGGTCATAGAGCGCGATGGGCGGGTCGGCGGCGTGATCATAGATCATCGGCTGACCCTGACCAACGCTGCTGATTTGCTGGCACTGAACCGTGAGTACTTGATCCACGGCGGAGATCATCCGCAGTTGGCGCCAAATACCGTGGGGCCGAACACGCGGCTGATCACGCCGCTGCACATCGAGCACGGCACGGTCATCGGTACGAACTGCACGATTGGTCCGAATGTCTATATCGAGCGTGACTGCCGGCTTGGCGACAACGTGATGGTGCACGACGCCGTCATTCTGCGTGGGGCGGAGGTGCCCGATGGCACCACGATTGCTAATGAGGTTGTAGCATAGGGGACTAGAACTTCAGAAGAATGAAAGAATACAGAATCAGCGAATGGGGGAGCGGACGATAGAGATCGCGAAGTGGCAGCGGGTTCTTGTCGTGCTCGGGCTGCTGGTGCTTGGCGCCGGCAGCTCTCTCTATGTCTGGTTGTTCCACGATCTGATCTCCCCTGACGATCTTAGCGCCTATACCTCGGCGCCCAGCAGCAAGATCTACGATCGCCGTGGGCGCCTGCTTTTCGAGATGCCGCCCCCCTACACCGGCAGCCACACGCCGGTGCCGTTGGACGAGATCCCCGATGCGCTGTGCCAAGCCACCGTTGCTCTGGAGGATGCCACTTTTTACCGGAACCCCGGGGTTGACCTTGTGGCTGTGGCGCGGTCGGTCTGGTACAACCTCAACAGTGACGACTATCTGATGGGGGGCAGCACCATCACGCAGCAGTTGGCCCGCAATCTCCTGCTGCCGGATGAACGATATGAGGCAACGCTGCGACGCAAGCTGCGGGAGCTGTTTCTGGCCATCCGGATTACGCAGCGCTATAGCAAAGATGAGATCCTCACCTTCTATCTGAACGAGATCTATTACGGCAATATGGCCTATGGGGTGGAGGCCGCGGCGCAAGCCTACTACGGTAAACACGTCAGAGATCTCGATCTGGCGGAATGCGCGATGTTGGCTGTGCAGCCTCAGGCGCCGGCGTATTGGAATCCTCTGGAGAACCTCGAGGAAGCCAAGCGGCGTCAGGCGATTGCGCTGGACCGGATGGTTGAGGAGGGCTATGTTGAGGCCCTGCAAGCGGAGATGGCCAAGGAAGAGGACTTGAGTTTCGCTGCCGCGCCGTTCCCAATCCGTGCTCCTCATTTTGTCATGTACGTCCGTGCTATGCTGGAGACGACACTGGGGCTGGAGCATTTGCAGGCCGGTGGGCTTGAGATCACCACGACCCTGGATATCGACCTCAACGAGACCGTCCGAGACCTGATGCGTTACAGATTGGAGCTCCTCGCTGTGTGTAACCACGCGGATGCGTGCCCACGTGGCGGATTCAACGTACGTAATGCTGCCGTTGTGGCGCTTGCTCCGGGCACCGGCGAGGTACTGGCTATGGTCGGCAGCCCCGATTACTTCTCTGCACGGATTGATGGCGCGGTGAACGGCACCACAGCCCTGCGCCAACCCGGTTCATCGATCAAGCCGGTGACCTACGCTGCCGCATTTGCGTATGGGGGGATGACGCCAGCCACAGTGATGATGGATGTGCGCACGGCATTTACGACAAAGGAGGGGACGCCCTATGTCCCCCTCAACTATGACCTGGCTTTCCGCGGTCCCGTAAGGCTTCGCGAGGCCCTGGCATCTTCCTACAATGTCGTGGCTGTCAAGGTGCTGGAGGCCGTGGGCATCGACGCGATGATCTCTCTGGCGGGGGAGTTGGGAATCACGTCCTTCGATGACCCGGAGCGCCTGGGGCTGGCTGTGGCGCTGGGCGGGGGCGAGGTGCGGTTGCTTGAGCTGTCGGGAGCCTATGCCGCCTTCGCGAACGGTGGCTATGCGGTTACCCCACAGGTGGTGCGAACCGTGGTCGATGCCGGTGGGCAGGTGCTATGGCAGCAGCCGTGCACCACGGCGGAGTTGTGCGCGCACGATCAGG
>CAZEXX010000178.1:0-8128 GCA_964516885.1 uncultured Anaerolineales bacterium
GCCGCAGAATCGGTCCGTAGACTTTCAGCCAGCCTTTTTGGCGCACCACATCCGACTGGTAGCTGACAACCAGCGGGACGCGGGACTTGAGCAACCAGGCCCCCACCTCGCCCAGGGGGTAGGGGGATTGCACGTGGACCACGTCCGCGCGCAGTCGCGCCAGATAGACCCACTGGCGCAAGCTCAGCGGCATCGACGCGAACGTCCCCAGCCGGCCGGCCTTGACCACGCGAACACCGTTCCGGTCCTCAACACGCGAGCGTCGACCCGGATCACAGACCAAGACGATCACCTTGTGTCCGGCCGCTGCCTGCGCCTCGGCGAGAACCTTGATGTGATTCTCGATCCCGCCCAGAACCGGATAGTAATCCTTGTAGACATGTAGAATTCGCATGGTCTCACCTCAACCGTTAAGTACCAGCCGCCGGTAGACCGCTAGCGTCTCCTGTGCCGTTCTTGTCCATGAGAAGCCGGCAGCCCTGGTCAGGCCACGGCGGCTCAGCTCAAGGCGAAGCTCTGGTGAGCTCAAGGCTCCCACAATGACCGTCCTCATGTCGTCAACAGCCCGGGGATCAAACTGGAGCGCGGCGTCTCCAACAACCTCGGGTAGTGATGATGTATTGGAACAGACAACCGGCGTGCCGCATGCCATTGATTCAATGACCGGTAATCCGAATCCCTCATACAGGCTGGGGAATATGAAGAGTGTCGCTGCAGCATACAGTGCAGGCAAATCCTCTTCCGCGATCCGCCCCAACCATCGAATTGATTGAGGACCGAGTCCCAGAGCCTCAGCCCTCAATCGCGGCTCCGGGTACTCCGGTAACCAAGGCCCGGCGATCACCAGTGAAAACTCCATGAACTCAGGCCAAACCTCTGCCCACGCCTCCACCAGCCCCACAAGATTCTTGTGGGGTTTGTTGCTCCCTACAGAAAGAACGAAACGGTCCGGGAGACCATATCGCCGGCGCAGATCAACAACAGATGGCACACTCTGAGGCTGAAACACCGGGTCCGCTGCCAATGGAATGACAGATACGCGATCCTCTGGAACTGGGAAGTGAGCCAGGATATCACGTCGAGTTGCATGAGAAATAGCAATACTGTGACAAGATACACGCAATGCCCACGAAGTCATGATACGAAACAGCCATCGAGCCCGCAGCGAACTATACTCAGGAAAGAGAATCGGTATCAGATCATAGACGGTGAGTACGCTAGAGACACCCGGTCTATAGGGCATCAGGTAGTAGGCACTATGATACAGCGAGGCCTGTAGCTCATGCAGGAGGCGCGGGATCACCCACTGTTGGCGCAGAGAGAAAGGAGACGCCGCCACCGGCAAAGTCTCCACCTGCCCGGTCTCCGGCAGGGGCACCGGATGATCCGGAGCTACCAAGACGGTCAGACGTTCCGCCGGCGCCAGCAGCGGCACCAACTCGCGCGCGAGGTTGCGCACATACCGGCCGATGCCCGGGAAATGAGGTGTGGCGGTGCGGGCGTCAAGGACGTAGTGAGGCATAAGACGCTACTCGGAACGAAACGCCAATAGCTGCGTATAAACGGCCAATGTTTCTGCCGCCGCACGAGACCATGAAAACTTGGATGATCGTACGAGTCCCCTTTTCCGCAGTTCAACTCGCAGGTCAGCAGCCGAAACGATCTGTCGCATCGCAGCCTTCATGGCCTCACAATCCAGCGGATCAAACAGCAGGGCCGCATCACCCACGACCTCGGGCATCGACGACGCATCGGCACAGACCACCGGCGTGCCACAGGCCATCGCCTCCAACGGCGGAAGACCAAATCCCTCATAGAGACTGGGCCAGATAAAGGCAGTGGCGGCGCTGTAGATCACGGGAAGATCCACATCCTGAACGTACCCCGTGAGGATGATATCCTCGCGGACCGGGCTGTCCTCCAACGCGGCGTAGAAGCTATCGGCAAGCCAACCACGCTTGCCCACAATCACCAAGGGAGGACACTCGCCCGACCGGCGCAGGGGCGTCCATGCCTCCAGCAATCGTTCAAGGTTCTTGCGGGGCTCAATCGTGCCTACATATAGGAGATACTCTTCCGGTAACCCATACGTCCTACGTACCTGCTCGTGAGCTGACTCGGTCTGCGGTCGGAACCGCGGCGAAGCCGCCTCGTGGATGACCGTTACCTTCTCCGCCGGCAGGTGATACGTGGCCAGCAGGTCCCGGCGCGTGGCCTCTGAGACAGCAATAATATAATCCGCGCGCCGGCAGTAGAGGGGCATCGTCCAATTCAGGTACCAGCGGTTCAGCGGCTTGTGATGCTCCGGGAGCAGCTGCGGGACCAAGTCATGAATGGTCAACACGGTCGGCACGTCCCACAAAGGCATCAGGAGATGCTCCGTGGCATGGAAGAGCGAGGCTCCTGGGACCAGCCGGTTGAAAGGGAGCCGCGCGAGTTGCCCCATCCATACTGCCATGCGCCAGGGCTTATAGCCCAAAGAAACCGTCCGTGATGGTAGATGCTCAAGCCCGCTCAGAGGTTTGACGCCCTGCTCCTGGTTGTAGAACAGCGCCAGCCGGTCGGGGATCATACCGGACAACTCTCGCACCAAGCTGTCACCATAGCGACCAAGCCCGGCCCGGTGGTGCACGGCAGCTGAGACATCAACATAGATGGACATACCAGCCATTATAGTGTCGGAGAGACGCGCGGCAAGAAGCTCCGGAGGAGCGCGCCGGGTCAAACAGCGTAACGGCGGGAATAGCAGCGGTTGTGCCGGCCAGAGGGAACCCCTATAATGAGATTAGGTCCCTTGATGCGACGAAACGAGAGACGGATAGAAACACCGAAGGTTCGCTTTGCCCGACTGGACAAAGCGAAGATCGAGAAGATCCATGAGTTGGAAGAGTTTCTGGGTACCTACGTGTTGGCATTTGAGCCCGTGATCAAGATCGCAGACCTGGCACCGGAACAGCTTGAGAAATTGAAGATCGTCGAAAAGGAGCTGGGCGTCATTCTGGTGGCTTACCAAGACCTATAGACGATCGCGAAGCAGCAAAAGCGGGGTGAAGCTGAGCTTCATCCCGTTGTTCGTAACACACTACATAAATCGCTCGAAACGATCCTGATCTGCCTTACACACCGGGCACTTGAGCGGGGGGCGCCGGCGAGCACAGAGATATCCGCAGACTCTGCAGCGCCAGACCGGGATACCGCCCCAGATGAACCCAACGAGTTCCTCATCGTGCGCAGCTTCGCCCGCGGAAGTAGCTGTGGGCTTGGCAGCAGCGCCCCCGGCCTCGCGCACTTCCTCCGGCGGACGTCGCTCGGGAATCGCTTGCAGCAGCCGTTTGCCATCGCGTATCTCATCAGACACATAGAGCGCGCAGTAGCACGCTCCCCAGTCAACCAGGTCCGGATCCCGATAGTCACAAGGGCAGATGATGTCCAGGTCCAGTTTGCGTTCGCCGTCGGCGAGCCGGCACGGACATGACCCATAGCCGTACCGCGCCTCATTGATCAGCAGCCCTTCTACCAGCCCCTTCGTGAAGGCAATATCCGGGTTGAGATTGTACCCTCCGGCTTTGGCCTCACGGTCCAGGCGCTGGTAGAGCTTGTCAACCGCCTCTGGGGAAATGCTGATCTCATCACTCATAGACCTAACCGCTCCTTAATCGCATCGGGTTTGTATCCGGTGATGCAGTCTGTGTCATCGAAGATGATGGTAGGGAACGAAGTCCGATCACTGAACCGGCGAATATGCTGCCGGCAAGCTTTGCGTTCCTCCGCATCAAGACGGTCCACGTAGACACAATCGAACGTGACATCCTCGTCCTCAAGAAGCTGTCGCGTCTTGCGACACCAGATACAGGTGGAAAGCGCATACAGCAAGACCTTACAGTCGCTATGCTTTCCCTCAATATGTCCCTTAACTTCTGGCATGATCACCCTCCTCAGCGGGCATCGCCGACTCGGAGTCGACGCACTCAACAATATACACGATCATTATATCTGATAATCACGCCACAATAAAGGCCGGAAGATCAACTCCCGGCCGCAGTGGATCACGCTCAGAGGAGCACGATGCCCAATGCAATGATCAAGGCACCGGCGATCAGGTTGGTCACACCGTAGATGAGCACGGCATTGTGAGCCGCCGGCCTTGGGACATCAAGCGCGGCTTGTTTTGGATTAGCAGGATTGTAGAAGACGTCAACGGATGCTCCAATGGGGTATTTGGCCACAACTTGCCCGGCAGCACGACGATCCTTGAAGGTCCTGTGCTCATCAGAGAGGAAGTTCAGGCGGGCAGAGGTGTGGAGTGTGCTTGCCACATCATATTCATACCGGATAATCGGTGTGAACGTCGAGACCCTCCCGTCCGAAGTCTCCCGCTCGAGCTCCACAGCCGTGGCGCTGAGCACATGCCCCGTCACCGTGGGCCAATTGGGCGTCCCATATCCGCGTCGCTTCGTCACCGAGATCCAGATGATGAGGGCCAGCCCCAGGAGGAAAGCCCCACTTCCCAAGACAATCAAGAACTCTGTGCCCTGCATTGACCACCTCCCAGCCTGCACGCTGGCGCCTATTCCTCGTCCTCGTCCTTCGAGCAATCGGTATCCTGCTTGGGCCGCACCTCAAGGAGCTCCTGCACATACACCACACGTTGGTAGGAGCCCAAGGGCCCGTACTGACCTTTGCGACTCGCTTCTCCACGGATGCGAACGTAGATCTGTTCATAGGGGTGAGATGTGATCTCCTGGTAGCGTTGCTCAAGCTCGTCCGCCGTGTTCTTGAATGAGGGATTCTGGACCCACCACGTGGCCCGCGAACCACACGGGCGGAATATCCGTCCTGCACGCCCTGACGTGAAGAACCCCTCCCACGTACCGCTCTCAAGTGACCGACCGATCGCGGAGAACATCAGACTTACCAGCCCCATGAATGCAACGAGCCACGACATCACGATTACGCTCCTTAGTCTACAGACGATCCTTTCGTCACTACTACGCTTGCATAACTTAGCATTGGGTCCAGGAAATGTCAACAATCGGAGCAAAAAGGGGGGGGGCGATCACAGAAGCCAGATCTCAAATCTCCAGAGCGACGGACGAGAAATGGGGCTCCTGCTCTGGAGACTTGCTGACCCGTTGGTTGCAGACGGCTGAGACTAGACGATGCCGGCGATGAAGATCCAGTAGAAGACCAGATAGCCGCCCGCCCCGATCAGGAACAAAGCGCCGAACCGGTGGACATAGGGCGTCAGGCGATCAAGCCACCGGGAGATCGTGCGCCGGAACAGCGCCGTCCCGATCGTCACTGCCAGAATGACACTCCCCATCCCCAGTGCATAGCCGAGGAACTGCCCGAATGATGCCGCCGCGCCACCTCCGGCCAAAGCACTTCCAACCACGACCAGGAACACGGGCAGCGTGCAACTGAGAGAGCCAATCGCGTAGACAATGCCAAAGAGGAACATGTTGCCCAGGTTGCGGGCCGGCGTGATGCGCACGCGGCTGGCAGCGGCGATCCCCAGGGTTCTGTGCCCGGTGAGCAGCCAGACCCCCAACGAGCCCATCCCCACACCGATCAGTAGTCCAGCAACGGGGAACACCGTGGCCAGCCACTGTCCGCCGGCAGCGATAACACCGCCGACAAGGGCAAAGACGGCGGTGAAACCCGCCGTGACAACCAACGCCAGCCGCACAGCCCGCAGCAGACGACGGACTACGTGACGGCGGGAATCCTCAGCGGCCCCCAGCTGATAGATGACATACGATGGCAACATCAGCACCCCACATGGGTTCACACTGGCAACCATCCCGGCAGCAAAAGCATAGCTCACTGGCAGCAGATCCACCAGACGGGCTAACGCTCCCTCTGCGCCGTCACGCAGCCCGACCAGCACAAGTAGAAGCACCAACACGAGGCCAGCAGGGATCAGTAGCGTAAGGACAGCGGTTCGCCCACGATGTTCTTCTTGGTTGATATCTAGATTCAACATTGGTTGGTCCATCTGATACCTCGTGTCTTACAGCTCGGAAGCCGCAATCAATGCGAACACCTCTTCCTTCAACGCCTCTACGCCGACCAGACTCCCGCTGCGACTGAATAGCTCCCCGTTGGGTTTGAAGAATAGCGTCGTCGGGATTCCGGTGACCCGGTAGGTCCGCATCGGCGACGGGTCAGCGATTGTCCCAGCGGGGAAGGTCATCCCCAGATCGGCGATCAGAGCGCGCGCGTCCGCTTCGTTTCCCAGCCCGGTGAACACACCGACATCCAGAGCCACAAAGGTGGCCTCTTCCCCAAGCTCACGGTAGACCTCCTCTACCTCGGGCAGCCCTCGACGGCAGACCGGACACTGTCCCGCCCAGAACTCCACCACTACCGGCTTCCCCTGGGCCAGAATCTCTGAAAACAGCACCTGCTCGCCTCCCAGTGTCACGTCACCCTGATAGACACGGATCTCGAAATCCACTTTGAGTTGATCCACAACGACAGCGGAGGGCTCAACCTCCCCCATCGACGTGCCGGCTGCATCTTCTGACAGAGCACCAGCCTCGGCGGACTCGGAGTCCGGCGATTCGGAATCCGCCGGGGTCTGCATCGATTCGGCAGGTTCGTAAACACGGGTCTCCGGTTTGAATGCAGCCCAGGAGAACCAGAAGTGGTTGACGCCAACGACGGGTTCAAGCTGAGACCCGGACGACGGCCCTTTAGTCCCCTGACCCAAAACATTCCACACGGTGCCGGTGTGCTCATCCAGAATCTGGCCATTGTCGAACCGGAATGACAGTAGCTCACCGTCCAACTGCCGTGAGAAGGCGACAACCGTGCCCACATCACGCCCGTCGGCGATGGTTCCCCGATCTAACGCAGAAGCCACCCCTGGCTGCCAGAACACCACGATGTCCTGGTCACCGACGCGGTCATTGACAACCCCAAGTTCCGATAAGACCGAGTATGGATAGGCCACAGTGTCCCCATTCAGGTCCAGAGTCAGCACCCGCGCCATCGGGGGGAGCTGGCCCGGCGTCTCTGGACCTTCATAGAGGAAAGGTGAGTTATCGATATTATCGTATCCGGCATATGGATTGCTACCATACGGGCGGCTGAGTCCCGTCTCCCGCGACAACACCTTGCCCTCAGCGTAGGTATCCTTGAAGTCCGCCCAGGAGATCATCGTCGCCGGGATAAACGTGAGCTGCCGACCCGCAAGCTGCCCGACGATGCCCTCGCCGGTCGCCTGCTGCCACCACGTCTCCGTCTGACGATCGTACATAATAAGATTGCTGTAGCGCAAGCGCCCCGTGGTGCCGAAATCCAGGTCTATCCCATCGATGCTCCCCTCAAAGGCGATCGCTGTATTGCAGAGGGGGCAGAACGTCACGACAACCGGAACACCCCCGATGACATCGTTTACGATCTCGTGCCATGTCAGAATCTGGAGGGGATAAGCACGCACATCGTCGCCCACTGACACGACAACCACAGGTTCTAGATCTTCGATCCAACCGTCCGCATCGCCGGCACTAACAAACGACGGTTCCTCCACCGCCGGAATCCCGTCCTTCGGGGGACCGCCTGACAGGATATCACTGTAAGGCACTGTGTGACGGCTGAAGTCCGTGCTGAATTGAGCCTGAGCACCCAGGGGAGCCGGCTCATCGGGCAACAGCTCATCCGATACCGGCGGCGCCGTATCGAGTACTGCGTCTGCCGTCGGACTGGGAGTCACCGGCCCTGGCGTTGCTTCCTCTGGCGTATCCGCTGAGGACACCGCCATACAACCACTCAGCAAAACAACACCAATCAACCAGAGCAACAATCGCTTGTTCATCTTCTCCACCGTCGCGTAGTGCTATTCCACTCTTCCTCGCTATTTTGACGATGGAGTTCTACTTAATCTTACCTTGGCACTGGTCCCCCCTGCCTGAGAATGCAGCTTCTGGATTTCCTTGACCACTGGCAGCCGTCCCGCGTCCGGCGCATCGTCGAAGCGCTCGTGACCTACCTACCGGTACCGGCCACGTTCCTGATCGCCCCATTGTGGATGCTGAGGGCTCGGTCAACGGAGGACAAAGCCTCGGCGGTGGTACTACCTGCTCTCTTCGTATTTGACTGCCAGCAAATCCTCAGCTTCCTC
>CAZEXX010000179.1:0-8120 GCA_964516885.1 uncultured Anaerolineales bacterium
ACATCTGTTGGTCTTCGCTGCGGAGCAGGCGCGGAGAGAGGGTCGGGTGGTGAAGCTATAGGAGTAGAATCCGCGAATGTAGAACCAGCGAATGGAATTCTACCATTCGCTGGTTCCTTTTGTCACGGGTTTGACAGCTATTGCAGAGCCAATATAGTATCTCTCTTGTACTGGGTGTGATGGCGTGGCGCAGAGATTGCAGCGCTCAAGCGGCACCGGCCACACGTACCAGGAAAGGAAACGATGAGACTTTACTACGTACGACATGGGCAGTCGCAGAACAATGCGCACTGGATGGCAGACAGTTCAGCCTATAGGCGCGTTCCGGATCCATTGCTGACAGATGTGGGAGAGCAGCAGGCGGATCTGGTTGCAGCCTTTCTTGCCCGCAGCGACGTGGATGTTGCCGAGTGGGATGAGGCAAGCTCGGGCTTTTCGGGATTCGGCATTACGCACTGTTATACCAGCCTGATGGAACGCGCTGTGGTCACCGGGTACCGGATTGCTGCCGCCCTCCACCGCCCGCTGCTCAGCTGGATCGATATCCACGAGACCGGCGGCATGTTCACCTACGATCCAGAGAGAGATACCTCATACCCCGAGCCGGGCAGATCCCGCGGACATCTTGAGGCTCACTATCCGCGGTTGATTCTGCCAGACAGTGTCGACGATTCGGGTTGGTGGAACCGGCCTCGCGAGACACCGGAACTGATGCAGCCACGGGCAGACCGTGTGCTTGCGGAGCTACTGCACAAACATGGCGACACGGATGACCAGGTTGTCTTGGTCAGCCACGGGGGCTTTTTCAACCATCTCATCAATGCTATCCTTGGACTTCCTGAGACGGAGAAGCTCTGGTTCACGCTCAACAACACCTCCATCACGCGCATCGACTTCCACGGCGAGGGGCGCGTCGGCATCCAGTATGTGAACCGTAGGGATTTTCTGCCGCCGGAACTCATCACTTAGGTAACTACTAACCGCGGGTCTTGGGAGGTATTATGGATCACTCTGTGTCGGTTATCGCTGCGGAGCAGCGGGCGAAACACAAAACGGCGACGATTGGGTATTTCGCCGGGTTTGTGGCTTTGGGATTGGCCTATGCGGTGCTGGGTCCCACCCTCACTGATCTGGCTGCCAACGTGGGAGCAGATCTCACGCGCGTTGCCTACGTGCTCAGTGCCCGGGGCTTGGGCTACCTGGTCGGGTCACTGGTGGGTGGCCGGCTCTACGACACGATCAAGGGCAATCCGGTTATGGCTGGGTCCCTGCTGGTGGCTGCGGCTACCCTGTTGGCAATGCCCTTCGTGTCCGTTTTGTGGCTCCTGATCGGTCTTGCCTTCCTCCTTGGTGCCTTTCTGGGCGCCGTGGATGTCGGCGGCAACACGCTCCTGGTCTGGTTACACCGGGACAAAGTTGGTCCGTACATGAATGGCCTGCACCTCTTCTTCGGCGTTGGAGCCTTCCTCTCTCCGGTTATCATCGCGCAGGCTGTGACGTTGACCGGCGGCATCCGATGGGGCTATTGGGGACTGGCGGTTCTGCTGCTGCCTGTCGCCCTCTTGTTGGCGCGCATTCCCAGTCCTTCTGGACTCCCTGACGATGAGGGCAGCAATCATGCCCGCGCTGAGAACCGACCGCGAAGCAGGCGGTTGCCGAACACCCGTCTGGTCGCGCTGATCGCCTTGTTCTTCTTCCTGTACGTGGGCGCAGAGTCCAGCTTCGGCGGGTGGATCGCCACGTACGCGAAGGCAACGGGAATGGGCGATGCTGTTACTGCGGCGTATCTTACGTCGGCCTTCTGGGGCGCGATGATGGTGGGGCGGCTGCTGTCGGTGCCACTGGCCGCCCGCTTCTCGCCACGCCAGGTGCTGACCGGCGATCTTGCCGGTTGCCTCGTCAGTGTGCTGGTATTGGTTGTGTGGATGGGCAACCCAATTGCGACGTGGATCGGGACCTTTGGCGCGGGGCTGTTCATGGCGTCGATCTTCCCTACCGCCATCTCACTGGCAGAGAGGCATCTGAGGATCACGGGGACAGTCACGAGCCTTTTCTTTGTCGGTGCGAGTCTGGGAGGCATGTCCCTGCCCTTGCTCATCGGGCAACTGTTTGAGTCAATCGGTCCCGGAGTCACGATCCTGGCAATCGCTTTGGCGGTGTTGCTGGCTGCTCTGGTCCTTGGCTTGATGCTGTGGTCTACGCGCAATTCGCAACAGGAGGCTAACTATGGCTAAGCTTATCACAACACTTGGTCCCAAGTCCTTGACCGAACTGGGGCCCGGCGTCATCCTCCCCCACGAGCACGTGTTTGTGGATCTTCGAACGCCAGAGCATCCGGGCCAGGCGACAGTACTCGCAGAAGAGGTCATCGCCCTCATGGTACCAGAGCTGGACCGTGCGCGGGCCGCCGGCGTTGTGGCCCTGGTAGAGTGCACGCCCACCGGGGTAGGGCGGCGTGTGGATCTCGACCTCGCTGTTTCCCAGGCGGCGGCTTTCCCTGTGGTCGTGGCTACTGGCACCTACCGGGAGCCCTGGATTCCGGATTGGATCAAGGATGCCTCGGAAGCAGCGTTGGTGGATTGGATGGTGGGCGAGTTGACAGGGTCCGTCGCCGATACCGGGGTGCAGGCTGCCTGGATCAAGCTGAGTGCCGGTGATGACGGTGTGACGCCTTGCGAACGCAAGGTGTTACGGGCGGCGGCCAAGGCTGGCGCGGCCACGAACGCCGTCATCGGCAGTCACACAATTCGCGGTTCTGTGGTGATGGATCAGCTCGATACACTCGAATCATCCGGCTACACTGCAGAGCGCTTCATTTGGATCCACACGCAGGCCGAGCCGGATGTACAGCTTCACTTGACCGCGGCGAGGCGTGGTCTCTGGCTAGAGTACGATGCCATCGGAGGCGGCATAGCGGACGACGTCTACATCGCTCACATCCACCGTATGCTGGATGCAGGCTATGGGGATCGGGTGCTGCTGAGCCACGACCGCGGGTGGTATGACCCTGCCAAGCCCCACGGCGGCGTGCCGCGCCCGTTCACCTACATCACCGAGATATTCCTCCCGAAGCTGGCAGCCTCCGGCGTGGATGCAGCAACGATCGACCAGCTAACCCGGGATAACCCCTTCCGCGCGTTTGCCCGGTAGCGGTGCGTTCCGAAGTCAGCTCCAAGGGTGGGGGGCAAAGGTCGCCGGCGCTATGCGTGCCTGGCAAACCCGGCGGGAGCAGCTATACTGGACTGCCATGAAGAACAGTGGCTCAACTCATGAACTGGCGCCGCTGCAGCTAGAACTCAGGGCAGCGATGTCATCCCAGGGATGCCCCTTGTGCCGACTCGCTACCAAGGCAGAACGCACCTTCATCGACTCGCTGAACTACGAGCGGGTGCTGGATCTGAGAACCCGTGATGCCCTCAAGGGTTCCCGAGGTCTTTGTGGCCACCATAGCCGTGTTTGGCAGCATGTCCAGGGCTCGGCGCTGGGTGTCGCTATCGTCTATCGCATCTCGGTTCTCGATCTGCTGCGAGACACAGAACCGAGCAAGGTTCAACCAGGACCTCTCTCTTGGCGTCGCGGTCGAAACGGTTGCCCGTCAGCAACGGCCAGCCGGTTGGAGGCTGGGGCGTCGTGTCCTGCGTGTACCATCGGCGAGGATGCAGCGGCGCGCTTTGGCGGCCGGCTCTTGGCAGACATCGGCGACGCAGAGGTGCAGACACTGCTTGTAGCGTGCGGGGGGCTATGTCTGCCTCATCTCCGTCAGGTTCTGACGCTCAAAGGCGCAGAACGCGTCTACGAGCTTCTGATGCGCACGCAGCGACAGGCCTGGGCTCAGTTGATGGGCGAACTGGAGGAGTTCGTTCGGAAGAACGACTACCGCTTTGCCGACGAATCTATGACGCCCGAAGAGGCCACCTCGTGGATGCGTGCCATCGATGCGCTCGTCGGCCTGGAGGATCCTCCCGATCGAGGCTAGTGTGTCCTATGGGAGGGCCGGCTCGTCCAGGAGGCCGGATAGGGGGAGTCTGACCGCGACCCTGGTTCCCGGCCTCGCAGGGTCATCGGTAATGGGGCTCTCGGCATAGATCGATCCACCGTGCATCTCGACGATTGCCTTGACCAGCGCCAGCCCCAATCCAGTCCCGCCGTACTTGCGCCGAGGGCTTCCATTGACCTGGTAGAAGCGCTCAAAGATCTGCTCAAGCTTTGCGCCAGGCACGCCAATTCCGGTGTCCGAGACGGCTATCTCGGCCCAGTCCTCGATGACCTGGAGCGTCACATCGAGGCTTCCTCCGGGGGGCGTGAACTTCAGTGAGTTGCCGATCAGGTTGTCCAGGAGGCGGCGTATCTGCGAGGGCACGACTTCGATCATCACGACCTCTTTGGGCATCCGCGCGCTTAGAGTCAAGCTGTTTTCCTCAGCACGGGCCTGGAAGTCGGCCACCGTGATCATCACGATTTCCCGCAGATCGACGATCTCCTTCTGGGCCGTCCGGCGCTCCAAATGCCACAGCAGGGCGATATCCTCCACAAGACGGCTCAGCATGCGGCTGCGTCGGGCAATGACGCCAACCGCTGCTTGTTGCTCTGACGGCACCGGCCCCAGCTCGCCGCTCCACAGCATCTCTGCGTAGCCCAAGACCAGCGACAGCGGAGTGCGGAGTTCGTGTGAGATGTTCTGGATCAATTCATCCTTCATATGATCCAGCTCCTCCTGGCGGTGCAGAGCTTCAGCCATCATATCCGCCTGTCTCGCCGCCCTCTCGTAGAACCGCGCATTCTGGATCGCCAGCGCGACCGGCACGCCGAGCGCCTTCGCTAGTTCCGTGTCGGGGGTGTCGAAACCCTCACTGTCGGTCAGAAAGGAGAGCATACCGACGAGCTCCCCGTGGGCCTCCAAGGGGAGCTCCAGCGTGCACGCGATCTCGCTGGTGTCGATACTGTCCTTGCCCGGGATCAACTCGAGAGACTCCCAGTCAAGATACACAAGATCTGCATCGCTCGCCGTGGAGCGACTTTCGATGTTCTGACCAACTCTCCGGGCGATCGTTGTTTTCCTGGACGCAAGTGCCGCATTCAGCTTCACGAGCGCTGAGGGATGCAGCCCCTCGGCCGCGATGGCTGAGAAGGTCTCTGAGGGAGCATCCCATAGATAGAGCAAGCTGACATTTGCCCCAATCGCGGTGCCGATCTGACGAAGCGCGCGGGTGGCGACCTCCTGCAGCAGCAGCGTCTCGGATAGCATGCGCGATAGCCTGTTGACGGTCTGGAGTCTGGTGCGCTCTGCCTCCAACGAAGAAATCAGGCGCAGGTGCTGGAGCGTTGCAGCCACATGATCTGCAAACAGCCGCAAGTGGCGCCCGTCCTCACTGTTGAACCTGCCGATCTGTTGCGCCTCGACTGCTAGCAGGCCAATCAGCTCACCGCGTACCACCAGTGGCGCGGCGGCGTACGAGCATGTGGCCGTGTCGGTGCTCGTCAGGCGTGCGCCGGCACGGAGAACAACGACCGACTCCTGGGTTTCGAGCAGATGCTGCAGGCGGTCCTCATGCGTCAGGTATTCCCCGGAGGAAATCATCTCGTGGATAGCGCCGCCGTTGTGTGGGTGGCTGATCAGGAAGTCGGGCCGCCGGCTCTGTCGATCGAACGTGACGATGGTGGCGGCATCACAGGGCAGGATAGCCGCGACCTCCTCAACGGCCTTGCTGAGGGCCTGCTGAGGTGTCTGAGCTAATGAGAGGACCAGGCCGGCCTTGGACAGCGCTTCGATCCGACGACGGGAAGCTTCGCGCGCTGTCACGTCGATCACGGTAGCCACAACGGCAAGCCGCTGCGCGTGGATAGTGCGCGCGCCGTGCTCCTCTACCTCGAAGACTGTGCCGTCCTTGCGAAGCCCGTGGTACTGGTACCGGGCGGCACGTATCTGGCCTAGAACTCGTTTCTGGACATTCGTGTTAACAAGCTCTCGGCTTTCCGGAGCGGCTAGGTCGAGAGGCCCCAGTTGATCGATAATCTCACTCGGGGATCTGTAGCCGAACATCTCGGCAAACGACGGATTCACGTACCGGTAGAGGTCGTTTTGAATCAGGACAATGCCGACGAGTGAGCTCTCGGCAAGCCGCCGGAAGCGGTCCTCGGATACCCGCAATGCTTGTGCAGCGCTCTGAGCGCGGCTCTGAACCTCTATGGTCTCAAGTGCACCACCAAGACCAGTCGCCATCTCGACCAGGACACTGATCTCTTCGGAGTCGAACTCACGGCCCTGTGGCGTGCAGATCATCAGCACAAAGGTGACATTCGGATCGATCGGTACCGGAATCGCCGAGACGCACCAGTCCAATGACGCGCCGTCGGGATGGCTGAGGGAGACAGACTCTGAGATGATGGCCTCGTTCTCGGTCACAGCGCGCACGGCGATGTCTCGGAGGGCAGAAAGATCGCTGTTCGCGCTGAGCGACTGCGCGGGTGGCCCTGCAACTGCCGCCGCGGAGGTCGCCGGCTCTCCCGGCAGCATCCCCGCACTGGCGCCGTAGAGTACCTCGCCTCTACGGTTGATCTCGCCGAGCCAGACAAAATCATAGAGGAAGTGCTCGTGGATGATGCCGCTTGCTTCGCCCAACAGCCGGCGGCGATCCTCTCGCACCCTCAACAGGGTCTGATTGACGCGGCTCAGGCCGGTCAGCAGACGGTTCATGCGACGCAGATGATTACCGTGATCCACGTTCTCCTCACCGAGTAGCATTAGTTAGGATGGGCCGCTCTTAGGTCCTCGTGACAAGTCGTCTTGCGATTGCGTTGTGGTGTTCGATGGTAGGAGGAAGATCCAGCGTGACCAGCTGGCCTTGATCAACGACGGTGACACCGTCGATAATGGACAAGTCTACGCGCTCCGGAGCGCAGAAGACGGTCGCGGCTTGGGCATCGTGGATCGCTCCGCCTGCGTATGCAAGCTTGTCCAACCGCAGGCCGATGATATCCGCAACCTTGCCCGGGGCCAGTTGCCCGATGTCATCACGACCGAGGACCTCGGCGCCGCCTCGTGTGGCCACCCACAGGGCCTCCTCTGCGCTGAGCCCGGCCGGATTGCCCATCACACGCTGTAGCAACATGGCCAGACGCGCCTCAGCCAGCATGTGTGAGCTGTCGTTACTGGCCGATCCGTCCACTCCGAGGCCGACAGGCACGCCGGCGTCCAGATAGGCTCGAACCGGGGCAATACCGGAGCCCAGCCGCATGTTGCTCGAGGGACAATGTGCAATTCCGGTGTGGGTGGCGGCCAATCGCGTGATCTCATCCTGGCTGATATGAACGCCGTGGGCAAACCAGACATCATCCCCAATCCAGCCCAGGGCCTCGGCATAGGCCACGGGACGCTTGCCGACGGTCTCCAAGCAGAAGTCCTCTTCGTCCTTGGTCTCGGCCAGGTGCGTGTGGAGGCGCACACCATATGCCCTCGCCAGTCGCGCGGACTCGCGCATTAGATCTTCTGTAACAGAGAACGGCGAACACGGCGCCACGGCGATCCGCAGCATCGCATTGGGGGCCGGATCGTGGTAGGTTTCAATGACGCGGCGCGTGTCCTTGAGGATGGCGGCTTCCGTTTCGACAACGCGATCCGGGGGTAGTCCACCCTGGCTCTCGCCTCGGCTCATCGAGCCGCGCGTGGCGTGGAACCGGATGCCGATCTCCCGAGCCGCTCGAATCTCGTCATCCAACGTTACATCGTTAGGGAAGATGTAGAGGTGGTCCGCGGCGGTGGTGCAGCCGGAGAGCAGCAGTTCGGCCAATCCGACCTTCGCGCTGGTATAGACAGCGTCCGCGTCAAGGTTGGCCCAGATCGGATAGAGCGTCTTCAGCCAGGTGAAGAGCTCGGCGTTCTGCGCGGCAGGAATGGCCCGCGTAAGCGTTTGGTAGAGGTGGTGATGCGTGTTGACCAGGCCAGGCATCAGAAGCATACCGGCGGCATTGATGACATAATCGGCCTGGTCGGGCGAGTCCTGGGTTGGGCCGACCGATTCGATGACGTTGTCACGGACGTAGATGCTGCCGTCGGAGATACGGCGCCGGTCATCATCCATCGTGACAATGATGTCCGCATGTTTGAGCAACAATGTGGCCAA
>CAZEXX010000180.1:0-8116 GCA_964516885.1 uncultured Anaerolineales bacterium
CTAACGCAGCCTGCATCCGCAGGCAGAAGACGGCCCGCCGGGTCCTCTGTACAAGATGCTATCAAACTTCGTACAGACGTGGCGCCGGAAGACGGCGTTGTGGTACGTCTCAGCCGGTGTCTTTCCTCACAGCGCGACCAAACTCCGCCGCCGGCGCACCACGAACGCGGCCACCAGCGGCAACAGCGCCGGCAGCAACGAACAGCGCCGTGGGGTGTTCCCTTCGACCGGCAGCCGTGGCATCACAGTGGGCGTCGCCGTGTTGCCGGGCCGTTGAGAGGCCGGGGAATCCGCGGGGCGCTCCCGGTCAGGCGTCTGGGTGGGCTCGTCGGGCTGGGTCTGACCCGCTACCAAAGTCGGCGTCGGCGTAGACAGGCGGAAGGGCGTCGCCGTCGGGGTGATCGTCGCCGTCGGCGTCAGCACCGCCGTGGGCGTGACTATGGCCGTGGGTCCTGGCTCCTGCGTTCCCGGCACCGGAGTCTCGGTCGGAGTCGGCGATGCCGGCTCAGGAGTAGCCGTTGGCAGCGGTGTTGGCGTCGCCGGGTGGCGGTACTGCGCGGCCAATTCCGAAGTCAGCTCCAGATACGTGCGGGCATACTCGACCGATGGCTCAATATGCGTGCAGTGCGCCCATTCGTTGTAGCTGCGAATGGTGACCCAGTCGGGATCGCTGCTCACAGCCACGGCCCAGCTATCACGATACGTCCCGCCCCCGCGCCGCGACCGCACAACAGCCTCGTCCTCATCCACCAATCTGCTGTCGTCGTATCCCGGCAGCACCGTCGCCACCCACAGATGCGCGCTGTCGTGATCCTGGTTCCACTGCTTGACCTCACCGGCCCACCGCGCCATATCGGCCGCGGAGAAGACGCCGTCTCCTACATCATACAGATACAGACCGTCGAAGACCGACAGACACTCCGCAGAGAAACCCTGTGCAATCCATAGCATGTCGCCCGCAGGATCGACGCGGTTGCGCAGCGCCTCCCAAGCGGGAAGCGAGAAGACCTTCTGCCCGAGAAAGAAGACCACGGGCCGGCCCTTGTGACGGAGATAAGCAGGATGCGCGGCGTGTGCCTCCTGGATCGTCACCAGAGCATCGGCGATGTCGCCCGTCGTCTGCAGGAACTCACCCGTCATATCCAACATAGCAGCGACCTTGAACCCGTGCCGGTCGGCCTGCTCCAACAGCATCTCCAGGTTGGATTCCGTGGGGTTCCCCGCCAACGTGGGGCCGTACCAGGCCTGCACGAACGCATCGATACCCACACTCTGCGCCTCCTGGATATGGCGCTCGACGGCCGCCACGTCCGCGGAGACATAGAGGCTTGTGGGTTGGTCACACACCGGTGAAGCCCACGTGGACCAGTCGAACCAGGCGTAGTAGAAGGCCAGGACCAGCCGCCCTTCGTCTACGGTCTGGGGCGCATCTTCTGCAGTCTGCTGCGTCTCTTCACTGGCTTCTTGCGCGCGGAGGGGCGCAGGTCTCGCAGCCAACACCGCCACGGCCATGCCAATCGCCAATAGGTAGCATTGGGGACGCCCAAGCCGCACCGATCTCCTCCTTGCACAGTGAGCCACTTGTCGTGAACCACACGAAGATTGTACCGCACGTCAGTATACGGCCTGACCCAGCGTGGCACAAGCAGACCGCGCCAGTCCAATCTATGATCCGGCGGATCATCATCCCTTCAATGAGGAAGGCATCGCCACGTCCTGCGTGCTGGGTGAGCCTGAGCCACCTGGAGCACAGAAAGCCTGGACACTGCCTGCCCAATCCGGTATAATTCGTACGTATATAAGACTGTCTGCCCGTCTATAGCGTAGGTCATCCGCGGCCGCAACACTGCGCCGGCCGGCGCAGAGCCGGCCGCCTGATAGCGACCATTCATCCGGGACAGACACCAAGGAGACAACTATGTTCACATTTGCAGAGGGACTCAACCGCATCCTGGGCCCGGTCTTCGGGTTCCTTGTCGGGTTGATCCCGCTGGTGGTCATACACGAGTTCGGACACCTGACTATGGCCAAAATCATGGGCGTGTGGGCGCGGGAGTTCGGCATCGGCTATCCGCCGCGCATTATGAAGTTGTTCAACTGGGGCGAGACAGAATTCACGCTCAACTGGATCCCATTCGGGGGCTTCGTGCGTATGGAGGGCGAGTCAACCTTCGCCGACGACAAAGAGACCGTCGATCCTGAAGTCATAGCACACAGCCTCTACAGCAAGAAGCCCTGGCAGCGCATCCTGATCTACCTCGGTGGCCCGGCCATGAACCTCATCACGGCGTGGCTGATCGCCGTCTTGATCTTCACCAGCGGCATCCCGGGCGTGCAGACAGTGATCACAGACGTTGCGCCGAATTCGCCGGCAGCCACCGCCAACCTCCAGATCGGCGACGCCCTCGTCGCCGTCAACGACACAGATGTGGCAGGCTCGGTCGAGCTTCAGAGTGCCATCGAGGCCGTCAAGGGACAGGAAGCGATAGTCACCATCGAACGTGACGGCGAGAAGCTCGGCATCTCCCTCACGCCCCGCGAGAGTCCGCCGGAAGGCGAAGGGTCGATGGGCATCATGATAATGGATCAGGAAGTCACCGGTAGCATCAAGCGCTACTCGCTGCCCGAGTCCCTGGTCTACGGCACGCGGTATTTTGGCAACCTCGCCTCGATGACCGTGATGCTGCCGGTCTACATTGTCCGTATGGGCATCCCCTTCGAACAAGCACGGCCCGTCGGCGTGATCGGTATCAGCCAGATCGCCGAGCAGTCGGTCAACCAGAGTATCGAGCAGGCGGCCCCCTACCCTTACTTGAGCCTACTCGTGATGTTGAGCATCAGTCTGGGCATCTTCAACCTGCTGCCCATACCGGCGCTGGACGGCGGCCGCATCCTCTTCTCACTTATCGAGGCCATCCGCGGCAAGGCACTGACGCCGGCACTTGAGGAGCGCATCCATCTGATCGCCTTTGCAGCGATGATCGTCCTTTTCATCGGCATCACCTTGCTGGACATCTTTATGCCGGTGCCGCTTCCCTAACATATGACAAGAGACGAGAAACCGCTGAATCATATGGAGACGTGGCAAGAGTCGGATAGCGAACAAAAAGACCGGCCTCCTGAGCAACAGAAAGCCTTATGGCAGGCGCTGGAGGACGGCAAACACATGCCGGCACCGCACCTGCTGCAGATGCTTTCGGGACTTCCGGAAGGGGACATCGCCCGCGCCGGCAGAGCCTGGCACGAGCTGCCCCTTGAGGTCCGTCAGGAGTTGGTCCGGAGCCTGAGCCAGATAGCGGGTGATGAATACACCACGGATTTCTGCGCGGTGTTCCGCA
This sequence comes from uncultured Anaerolineales bacterium, assembly GCA_964516885.1. Taxonomy (GTDB): domain Bacteria; phylum Chloroflexota; class Anaerolineae; order B4-G1; family SLSP01; genus PWVB01. The sequence goes on from CAZEXX010000180.1 coordinate 3,339, forward strand.
TCGCGATGGAGGATATCGACGCAGAAATCCGCGCGGTCTCGATTGCCGGGCTTGACGAGACCGATGATGTGCGGCTGGTGCCGGCGTTCGTCCAAATCCTCCAGAACGACCTGTCAGAAGCGGTCCGAGTTGCGGCGGCGGAGGCTCTGGCCAAATACGTATTGCTGGGCGAGCTGGAGAAAATCCGGCGCAAGCTTTTCAGCAGTGCAGTTCTGGCCCTGCGCGAGAGCCATCTGAATACCTCGGAGTCGCCACCTGTTCGCCGCCAAGCGCTTGAGGCCATCGCCTATACCGAGGAGTATGGCGTTCCCGAGATGATCGCGGGCGCCTACAAAGACCCCGACGAAGCGATGCGCAGCAGCGCAATCCTGGCGATGGGGCGCAGCGCTAACGAGGAATGGGGTGGTATCGTCCGTCGTGAGCTATCCAGTCCGCTCCCCGGTATGCGCCTGAGAGCGACGCGCGCCAGCGGAGAGCTGCAGCTGACAGAGGCCATCGGCGAAATCGTGGACCTTGCCGACGACGTCGACCAGCGCGTCCGCGCCGCCGCGCTGTGGGCGCTGGGGCAGATCGGCGGCAAGGCTGCTCACAGGACCCTGGCGAAGTTCACTAGCGCCGAAGATGAAGACCTGCGCACCGCCGCACAAGACGCGCTTGAGGAACTGGAATTCTTCAGCGATGACCTCTCCGAATTTTTTGGTCCACCGGGTGGGGCCGATGACGAGGCGGACAACTTGTGGCATGTACCGGGATTGATTGACCAGGACAGCGACGACGAGGGCCAAGACGAGGATGAGGACTGGGCGTAGACGGAGCCTTCACTGTCAACATCAACAGCTACTGCACGCGCGCCAAACCAAGCTGCGGCCAGCCTGGTCGCGTGCGCTCATTCTAGCCGGGCTGGGATGTTCACTGCTCCTATTACTGCCCGGCATTGCTATAGCACAGCAGCAGCCACTGCTCTCGCACTCCTACACCTACGGACAGATCGCGCTCTTCCGCATGAATGTCGCAGGCTTGCCCGAGGGCACCGCGGTCGAGCTCTTCCTCCGAGTCAACGACAGCTATACCGAGAGCGAAACCACCTCCCTCAACGAAGGTTCGGCCGTCGTGTCACGCAACCTTGAAAGCGCACCACTGCCACCGTTCGCGGCGATTACCTATTGGTGGACCTACGAAACGCCTGAAGGCAAGGTCATCGAGACCCCCCGGCAAAGCTTCCAGTATAGGGATGATCGCTTCACCTGGCGGACGGCTACGACTGACCCCATTCGTATCCACTGGATCACGGGAGAGCGTGCCGATATGGAGCAGGCCATGGATGCCGCACATGTCGCCCTCGGAGCGATCCAGGCCGCCCTGCAGTCCCCTCAGATCGAGACGGTCGACATCTTTGTCTACCCCTCGCAGACCGATCTGGCGTCCGCCATGCAGCTGGGCGGCCACCGCTGGGCCAGCGGGGTTGCCTATCCCGAACTGAGGGTCATCCTCATCGCCGCACCGCCTAACTCCCACGGTCTGCTGGCGATGCAGAAGTACATTCCGCACGAACTGACCCATATGGCGCTCTTCAATCTCCTCGGGTCACAAGGCTACGCCTTTCTGCCCACGTGGCTCAATGAAGGGCTCGCGACCTACTTCGAGACCCGCCCGGATCCCGAGTATGCCCAGGCAATCCGGACGGCGCAGGACATTAACGACTTGATCCAGCTAACGGAGCTGTGCGCGCCCTTCCCCGAGGAACCCGTCCGAGCCCAGCTCGCCTACGCGCAGAGCGGCAGTCTGGTGCACTACCTGCGCCACGAATACGGCTGGACTGCCATTCGCGAACTGCTCTGGGCCTATGCCGATGGACAGGCTTGCAGCACCGGCACAGAGAGTGTCATCGGACAGTCTCTGACACAGCTGGAGCGCGAGTGGCGCCTCTGGGTCGAGCAGGACGGGAAAGAACTCACGGAGGAGGCCTCGCCGATCAAGGCCGGTGTGACCCTCTTCCTGCGCGACACCGTTCCCTGGCTTATGCTGTTGACCGCGCTGCTCTTACCTGCCCTGCTCGTCATCGCCGCCAGCCGCCGCAGTTAGCACGCCCAACGTACGAACTCACCGGTCGGCAGTCGCTCTGCGGCGAAACAGAAAAGGCTCCAACGCCCCTTAGGAAGCTTCAGGCCCTCTGCCGACGCGTGCAGTTTCGTGCTACATGGTGTACCCAAGCGAACGGACGACAGACGTTCCAACTTGCCAACGTGCAACTTGCCAACGCGCAGCCGTCAGCTAGCCTGCCTCGCTTCCAATTACGCGCCTCCGTTTGTCCTCCCCACCATTCGGCGCTATAATAATCATTCGCGCTTCCGACACGGCGCGCCAGGAGCCTCACTCACCCCAAGGAGGAGAGATGCGAATTGGCATTGATTTCGGAACCACGAACTCTTCAGTAGCCTATTACGACGGATCAGAGCTGCACCCGGTTCACCTGGACCCCGCCAACGAGAACCCCAGGGTTCTACCATCGCTCATCTGGATCGATCGCGACTACAACACCAAGCTCGGCTCGCAGGCCGCATCCGAATACCTGGATAAGGAGACCGGACGCCGTATCGTCTGGTCGCGACAGGACCTCGGCGCTATCGAGATCATCGTAGCCGGCGCCGGATCAAGCCCCATTCACTACTGGCACGATGTGCACATCGTCACCGACATCAACGCCAGCGGACGCCTGCTCCAATCCGTCAAGACTGTACTGCGAGATCCGCGCTACGAGGGCACCCGAATCTTCGATCGATACTACACTATCGATGAACTGATCGCGGTCATCCTCAAAGATATGAAGAGCCGGGCTGAGGCCCAGTTCTCCGACTCCTGCGGCGGCGTGGTCCTGGGCAGGCCGGTGAGCTTCTCGGACGACCCCGCAGTGTCGGCTCGCGCCGAGGAGATCCTCTATCGCGCCGCCCGCTTCGCCGGCTTCCGTGATATCACCTTCCAGATGGAACCTGTGGCCGCGGCCCATCTCTACCACCGCACTACCGCCCACCGCGAGGTCGCCTTGGTCTTCGACTTCGGCGGTGGCACGCTGGACCTGACCGTCGTCGAGGTCGGAGGCAGGCATCCGCCCCGCGTCATCGCCACGCGCGGTGTCCTCATCGGTGGGGATGATCTGGACCGCCGCATTATGGCCTCGCTGCTGCCCTACTTCGGGAAAGGTGCCAAGATCGACGGCGGCGCCGACTTCCCGCCCGACTTTCTGGATGAACTACATACCTGGCAGACGATGCCCGAGCTCTCCCGACCAGAGCCGCTGAGCAAGATCAGGCGCTATCAGAAGACCGGCGACAACCCACAGGCGATGCTGGCGCTGGAGACCCTGGTGACCCAGAACGTCGGCTTCAAGCTTTTCCGCGAGATCGAGCGGACCAAGAAAGCCCTCACACCCAACTTGATGGCCCGGCTGACCTTCCAGCACGAGCGCATCGACATCCGCAAGCAACTGCTCCGGCGCGATTTTGAGCAGATGATCGAACCCGAGCTGATCCAGGTCGAGCGCGACATCCACGCCGTCCTCCGCGATGCGGGCATTGGCGCTCGCCAGGTCGACGTCGTCCTGCGCACCGGTGGCACCTCACTGGTCCCGGCCTACGTCGCGATGCTGGAGCGCATCTTCGGCCACGATCACATCCGCGAGATGGATCCGCTCACCTCGGTCGTCGGTGGGATGGCCATTGTCGCCCACGAGGAATCCACCCCGACGCCGGCCTACGCCTACCGGTACGAGAACCCGCTCGTCTACGTGCGAGCCACCAGCGGCAGGCACTACGAACAGACGATCCTGCGCGCTCGGATGGACTGCTACACGGACCGTGACTACCGGATCATCAACCTGCCGCTGACGCTGAGCGGTCTCTACGCCGTCCGACCAGCCGACCTGGACTATGACTCGGAGAGCAACAAGCTGCTGCGCTTCAAACTCACCCGCCCCAGTCGTGTCTACATCGTCTACCAGGCCAAGGCCGAGAGGCTACCACGCTGGCTCCGCGGCTTCAAACGTGACGAAACCATCCAGGTCGACATCCAGACGCCCGGCGGCCTCTATCCCTTCTTCGTCTACTACCGTGACTTCCCGGCGGGCGCCTTTGCCCTCGGTGGCGCCCACGCCAGGGGCTACAGGGGCATCGTCTTTCTCAACTACCTCATGGCTGTCCAGCCGCTCTAGTCCTTCTTGCGTTTTGGCCTCCGTCTCTCTATAATAAAGGTGAAGTGATTCTGCTTTGTGTACACGTGCCGCCGGCCCCGGCAAGACCAAGCCTGCGCCGGCAGACCATCACCAAAGGAGACCAACATGGCTGCCCGTATCGCGACAGGGGGTGAAACAATGCTAGAACCCAAGCCACCCTCGATTGATCTAAACCGAGCCGATGAAGCTGCATTGAGATCCCTGCCCGAAATCGGTCCCAGACTCGCAGCGCGCATCATTGCCCATCGCGACGAGCACGGGCCCTTTCTCTTCGAAGAGGACATCACGCAAGTCGATGGCGTCAGCGCCAGTTTGTATGAGGGGTTGGCCGACCGCCTGACGATCACCATCCCCACCGCCGATGAGTTGGCCGGCCACGTGGAACCCTCGCTGGCCGAGACCTTCGGCAGTTTCGCCGACCACGCCGCGGCCACCGGGACTGCGGAACCGCCGCCTTTCCTCGAAGAGATGCTCATCGAAGAACCCGATGAGCATCCGCTAGCCATCGCCCCCACCCCGCCGGCGTCCAACGCCGAGGAAGTCGTGGTCGATG
>CAZEXX010000181.1:0-1488 GCA_964516885.1 uncultured Anaerolineales bacterium
CACGATCGAGATGATGAAGAAGGACGCGGCCTACCAACTCGCCTCCGGCACCGCCCAGTGGTGGATGGACTTGACGAACAATGGCTGGTTCGACGCGCCGGAGGCAGCGGTCGCGATCCGCAAGCTTGAGGCGATCGAGGAACGGCTGCAAGATATGGACCGCTGCGGCTTCGGCGAGATTGCTCTGGTTGTCAGCCAACGGTCAATGATGTTTCAGGCGCCGCGGGAGGGGCTGCACAACGCCACGCAACTCATGTTCCGCAACTGGCATCTCTCCCGTGTGGGCGCGCCCTTTGAGCAACTGCTGCTCAGCGACCTGGCGCGTCCCGACCTCCCGGCGTACAAGCTCTATATCATCGCCAACGTCTTCTACGCGTCCGACGAGGACCGCCGGACGATAGGCCGCGTTGCCAAGCGCAATGGTGCAACCGTGCTCTGGGTCTATGCCCCGGGCTTCCTCGATGATCGCTGTGCATCGCTAGAGAAAACGCGGCACCGTGAACCCGGGGATTCGCTGTGTCTCCACAAGAAGCTGCTCTATCGCACCAGTCGGGTGCCGACCTGTCCGGCCACCAGCGCCTCCACATCTTCGGGATCGATCAGCGGGAGGTTCTGGGGGATGGTGAACTTCAGCGCGGCCATGGCGTTGCCGTAGGCCAGCCCAGTCCTGAGGTCGGCGGTGATGAGCCCGTACAGCAGGCCGGCGTCAAAGGCGTCGCCGGCGCCGAGGCGGTTGACAGGCTCCAGCGGAAATGCGGGGTAGGTCACGATACCGTCGCTGTCGAAGGCCATGCTGCCGTCCCCGCCACACGTCATCACCACGGCGTCGGGCCCATGGGTCTCAAATAGGTGACGGAGCGTATCCTCGCGGTCCCGCGTCTCGCCCAACAGAATGGCGGCGTCGGGTTCGGTGGCGATGAGCAGATTGACGTAGGGCAGCAGCTCAAGCCACGCTTTGCGGGCCTCCGCCGGTGCCCAGAGCTTCGAGCGGTAGTTGAGGTCGAGGGAGATCTTGACGCCGCGCGCGCGTGCCCGCTTCAGGATCTCGGGCGCATTCCGGCGGCACGTCTCGCTCAGCGCGGGGGTGATGCCGGTGAGATGCAGCCATTCTGCCTGCCCGATGGCGTCCCAATCCAGTTCATCGGCGGTCAGCGTCGCGAAGGCGCTGCCGGCGCGATCGTAGATCGTCTTGGTCGGCCTCGGCCTCGCGCCGCGCTCGATGTAGAAGGTGCCCACGCGGCCCTCGTTGGCCCAGACCACGCCGGATGTGTCCACGCCGTAGCGGCGGACGCCATTGACGACCTTCCGCCCGAGGGCGTTGCGCGGCAGCTTGCCCACCCAGCCGGCGTGGATGCCCAGCCGCTCCAGGCCCACGGCAACGTTGACCTCCGATCCGCCGATGAAGGCGCGGAAGTGTTCGCTGTGCTCGATCAGCTCGTGCTCCGGCGGCGCGAACATGAGCATCGTTTCGCCGAAGGCGAGGACGCG
>CAZEXX010000181.1:1588-8080 GCA_964516885.1 uncultured Anaerolineales bacterium
CTGGCGGCTGATCGCTGATCGCTAGAGTAGCCCCATCTTCCTGTACGCGTCCAGCATCTTAGCCGCCTTGTCCTCGGTGACCGGAAGGATCGGGAGCTTGGGGATGCCGGCGTCGATGCCACGCGCTTGGAGCACGGTGTAGCATGCGGCGTTGGTGGAGCTGGGGATGTGGAGGTGCTTGCGCGCCTTGACCACGTCCATCTGCAGCTTTGCGGCGGTCTCATAGTCCTTGGCGTTATAGGCGTTCCACAGCTTGACCATCAGCTCGGGGAAGACGTTGGCCAGACCGGAGACGATGCCCTTGGCCCCAGCCATCAGCGCCGGGAGGGCGATGCCCTCGGTGCCGACGATGAACTTGAAGTCGGGGAAGTCCTCCGACAGCTCCAGGATGAAGTGCGCGAAGGTGACATAGCTGAAGGCGCTGTCTTTGATGCCGGCCACGCCGATCTCAGCGAGGTGGCGCAGGAAGCTGTCGGTGATCTCGATTCCGCACGCCTTGGGGTTGTTGTAGACGTAGACGGGGAGGTCCACCGCCGCGACCAATGCGCGGAAGAACTCGACCACGGCGCGCTCGGCGTGCTGGTGGTAGTAGGGCGAGATCGACGCGACGAAGTCCGCGCCGATGGCCTCGGCGTGCTTGGCCAGCTCTACCGATTGTGCTGTGGATGTCGTGCCGACGTGGGCAACGATGGTGAGCCGGCCCTGGTTCTGGTCGACGACGATCTCGTGGACCAGCTTGCGCTGCTCCACGGTCATGATGGGGCCCGAGCCGTACGTGCCGCAGATGAAGAGTCCGTGGACACCGCCCTTGACCTGGAATTCGACCAGACGCCGCAGGCCGGCTTCGTAGACGTCGCCCTCAGGCGTGAACGGTGTGGTGAGTGGGGGGATGATCCCGTAAAGGTCCTTCGTCATGGTGTCTCCTCTTGTTGGGTGGATTGTATGGTATGGAGTAAGCTGACAGCTTTCAGCGATCAGCTATCAGTAGACCGGAGCGGGCAAGATGCCCGCGGTCCCAGGGATGCTGCCTGCTGGTGTTCTGGTTGTCGTGATCGCGGACACAACTCTGCGCACTCGTCCTACTCCTTGCTCCTTACTGCTTACTTCTGTCTCACTACTGCTTATTTCTGTCGTGATACGGATACTTCGGCTCAAACCCAATCAGCTCTCGCGCCTTCTCAATGCTGATGAGAGATTCCGTGCCCTTGGTGGGGGCCTTCCAGGTGGTGACCTCAGGGAGCCATGCCTTCACCAACTCCCGGCTGGGCATATCAGTGAAGTTGTGCTCATCGATGATGTAGAGCGTGTGGCTGCCCTCAAGATCTGTGAGCAAGCTCTTCTCGATGGCCTGCGCGGCATCGCGGACATCAACGCTGGTCCAGAAGTTGCTGCGTCCGAACATCACGTAGGCGTCGGGGAAGTCGAAGCTGAACTCGGCTTCCCACTCGCGTGCGGTGGCGCGTCGTTCGAAGTCCGCGATGATGCCCTCGATACGCCGGCTGCGCTGGGGCTCGGGCAGGCTCATGATCTCGGCGGTCTGGCGACCGCACCCTGTCACGAAGGAGATCAGGAGGCCGCCTCCATCGGCCTGCAGATCGTAAACTGCCGGCAAGCGCAGGAAGACGCTGGAGATGGCCTCGCGGCGCCAGAAGTACGCGCCGATCTGCTCGATCGTCTGTTTCGAGAAGGAGTAGGGATCGGTGGAGTACGTCGGATGGTCCTCATCAAGGGGGAAGTACCGCAGCTGCCCTTCGTGGAATCTGATCCCGAAGTTGTAGCCCAGAGCGTTGATGGAGCTGGCGCAGACCACGCGCCTGATCCCCGCATCGGCTGCGGCGCGGAAGACGTTGAAGGTACCGCCGACGTTGACCTCGAAGAGACGGTGCTCGGGGGCCAGGCCCGGGTGGCGGTAGGCTGCCAGGTGAACCACGCCGTCCACACCCTCCATCAAAGGTCCGAGCTTGTCGAAGTCCGTGACGCTGCCTTGGATGCACTCCGCGCCCTCGATAGGCCTGTCGATGGCCAGATCCAGCACGCGGACCTCGTGTCCGTGGCTCAACAACCAGTGAACGGTCGGGCGACCGACCTCGCCCATGCCTCCGGTGACTAGTATGCGCATAGTACCTCCAGGAAACGCTAACGTGTTGAAACGTTCGAAGGTTGGAACGTTCTTAGGAAAAACGTGTGTCCCGCATACGCGGATTCCGTGAGCTGCCTGTTCGCAACGAGCTGAGTGACGAGCCCCCTGTCGGCACCCGACCGAGCCAGAAAGGCGTCCATCGCGTCCTCACGCATAGGATGGACGGCGGTGATGCTGAGGATGTCTGCGGCAGCATCGTTGGTGAAGGCGAAGGCATTGCCCTCGTAGCCGATTAGGGTTTCGACTTGCGGCGTCTTCTCTGAGAAGATCGAGTAGGCCTGGGCTATGGTTGCCTCGTCGGGCGGATGGACCCAAGGTTCAGCCGGCGGGCGCGTGGGAATACTCAGATAGGCCACGCTGGGCTGAAGATCGCCGATGACATCGGCTGTTGCGGTGAGCGCGGCCTCACTGTCGTTGACGCCAGCGACCAACATGGTCTCGGTAACGAGTCTGCCGCTGTAGCGCTGGGCGAATGCGCGTGCACCATCCAGGATTCCCGAGAGCTCCAGATGGCCGTGCGGTCGATCGATTCGCTGCCAAGTATCCTCATCGGCGGCATCCATCTTGAGTGAGACCCAATCGGCCTGCATCAGCGCCTGTCGCACCGGCGCCATCCAGATGAGGGAGGCATTCGAGATAACGGCGGTCGGGACGCCGAGCGGTTTGAGGGCGCTGATGGTGTCGCCCAGGTTCTCGTCCAGCGTGGGCTCGCCGTCGGGGACGAAGGTGAGGTAATCGACTTCCTCGCCCCGTTCTGCGGCGGCAGTCAACTGCGTTTTCACGGCCTCGACCAGCGACTCCGTTGAATGGAAGGCCTGCCTCGTGATCTGCATTCGCGGTGTGCGGCCCAATTGGCAGTAAATGCAGGCGTAGGAACAGATCTTCGGTGGGATGTGGTTGATGCCAAGGCTGCGTCCCAAACGGCGGGACGGAACGGGACCGAAGATTAGCATGCCATCCAGACCTCCACGGGATCCCCTTCCGGGTGACCTTGTTTCACGATTAGCCCACCTGTTTCCACGCCCAGGTCGCGGGCAATGACCGGGCATTTGGCCATCAGCAGGAAGAAGATCCGCTCGTCGCCTGGGCTGAGCGTCTCGTAGTTGGCCTGGCCTTTGGCGATGATGACTTTGGCCTCGGCAAACATGCGCTGGAACGCTTCCGAGGTCCGGGATAGGATCGTGCCTGGCGTATCCGCCCCTGTACTGACCAGTGCTGCGCACTCATCCAGACCCGCCTGTTTTGCATCCTCCAGTGTCGCGTCATTGAGCACGGGCGCGCCCTTGACGGCGTAGGTCACGTCCAAATCCAGGATTTCGACCAGTGCGCGGTCAAAGACCGTCTCGCCGGCGTTGTCGCCGATATAGAGGATGCCATCGCCCTCTTCCTGGGTCCGCGTCAGGGCAGACCGCAGGGCGCCCATATCATTGACGTCCAATGGGCTCTGGGCAGCCATCGCAATGGTGGCCTCCAGATCGTAGTCGGGATTATGGCCGTAGTCAATGATGTTGCCGGCTATGGCCAGTCGCACTGCGGTCTCCAGCGGATCCTGCGAACCGGCGATGGTGGCTCGCATCCACGGGCGCAGCTTGAGTGCCTCATCGGTGGCGGCGCGCTTGACCTCGTTGTAGGGATCGCTGTCGGCAACCATCTCCCGCACCCGGCGGTGGATCCGGTCGCCGATCTCGGGCGGAACGGTGCTGGGATCGATGTCCTTCAGCATCTCCAACGTCTCTTGCAGGACCTCCGCCTGTTGTTCACCGGTCGCGCCGGCGAATCGTGCGGCCTCCAGCGCCTGGCGAAGGAAACACGGGTAGCAGTCCAAGTACGTTCTCAACGATTCCCTCCTGAGTGTGGTGCGCTGATTCGATTATACGCAACTATTGACAAAATGGCAATAGGCGAGAGAGCGAAAAGGCGAGAATGCAGAATGGGAGAATCAGCGAATGGGGAGGGGAAAAGGCACCAAGGGATAGGGCAGAAAACGAAAGAGAACGCCAGGTCACTTGTGACCCCAACTGGCGGTTTCGTCCTTTCCTATTCGCTCATTCTCCATTCGCTGATTCTGGCCCACTATGTGGGGTGTTCGCTTTCTCGCCTGCTCGCTCTCTCTGTCTAGTCGTAGATCTGCCCCTCTCGATACGCTGCCCAGGCCGTCTCGAACCAGGAGTCGGGGTGGGGGAGCGGGCGCCGGTCGGCCCAGACGTTCGCGACGTCACCCTCCGGGGTTGCCACGGTCTCCAGGACCATCTCGCGCCAGAACTCGTCCTCGGGAACGATGCGCCAGCGCTCGCCGAGGCCGGGGTGAACGCTGGCGCCCTCCGGGTCCAGCACGATCGAGGAGCCACGGCTGCCTACGCCGCTCTTCAGCGCCGCCTTGAGCGCCTCCAGGTAGACTGCGTGGGCGAAACAGAGCTGGCGGTTGCGCAAGCTCTCGCCGAAGTTCGTGGGATCGCCGGCCAGGCTCAGCCGCTCGACCTGGCCCCAGGCCTCGGGCACGGCCTGCTCGAGATCGCTCAGCGAGCGGATGTGCGCGCCGGCACGGGACATCCGGCTCTGGAATTCCTCGCGCTCCACCTTCCACGATGCGACTGGTGCGGCCTCGGAGGCTGCCATCCAGTTGACAAGAGCCGTCGCTGCCGCGCTTGCTGCCGCCTCGGCCGTCTCTTCCGGTAGGCTCCACTCGGCGTAGCGGTTGGCGATGAACTCCGCAGCGCGGAAGCCGGCGACCTGGCCCGAGTTCAGCGCGGCGCCGCCGGGGCGGTAGATGCCGTGCGAGCCGTTCACCTCGCCGACGGGGAAGAGGTGCTTGAGGTTGGTGGACTCCCACCACAGGTTGCCCGCCAGACCCCCGTTGTTGTGCTGCGCGCAGACCGCGATCTCCAGCGGATCCGTGCGGATATCGATGCCGTGGTCGAGATAGAGCTCGATGGCGCCGGGGTTCATCTTCCCCAGCCGTGCGATGGGCGTGTCGAGCACCGCTTCCGAGCGCTCCAGATAGGTGCGCGCCTCGTCGCTCAGCCCCTCGAAGGTGAAGTCCCTGGGGTTCTCGCGGAAGTCGAGGAAGACGCGGCGGCCTTTCAGCATCGTCTCGATGTAGACCAGGATGTCCACGATCGACGAGCCGCCCTGCACCTTGCGCCAGTCGAAGGGCCACTGGTAGCCCTTCAGGAAGACCATCGAACCCATCTCGCCAGCGGTGTCGAAATAGGGTGCCATAAATTCCTGCGGATCGCTGATCCCGTCCGCCTCCGTACTGATGAAGCGCGGCACCACCTGCATATAGGTGCCGGAGACGTTCCAGCGGAACTTGATCGACGCCATCCCGTACTGCGACTCCGGCAGACTCTGCGCCTTGGCTCCCGCCATCAGCGCCAAGCCGATCGCGCCGGTGTGGACGTCGGGATAGACGCTCGTCTTGTACAGTCCACCCGGCCCACCGACGCCGAAGATTACATTCTCGGCGATATAGATCTCAATGCCGCCATCCGGCCCCAGCGCCAATGCGCCAACAACGCGCCGGCCTTCGCCTTGGTCACTCGGTGCCGGTTCCTGCTGACCGCTGACTGCTGACCGCTGATCGCTGGCCGTAATCAACTCCACCACATTCCGCCCCTCCAGCACCGGAATCCCCAGCTTCTCCACCTCACGGATCAGTGCCCGGCACATTTCCCGCGACGTATAGGGCCCGATGGACGTCGCCCGCTGGCGCGGATCGTGGTCCGTCTTGTAGCCCACGAACTGCCCGTATGCATCCCGTGGGAAGGGCACCCCCAGGTTTACCAGGTGCAGGAAGGCGCGCGCCGACAGACTCGCCTCCACCAGCGCCAAGTCGCCGTGCATACTCCCTCCCTCGAAATACGTCTCGGCCATTATCTCCGGCGCGTCGGTCTCCGTGCCGCACATCGCGAGCTTGTAGTACGTCTGCTTATCGCTGCCGGTGTTGATCGACGTGCCCATCTGCAGCCCCTCGCTGAGGATCATCACGTCCTCGACGCCGTTGGCCCGGAGCTGGACTGCGGTGTTGAGCCCTGCGGCCCCGCTGCCGATCACGAGCGTGTGGACGCTGGTGATCGGCAGAGTGTGTCCGGATACGGTCAGGGTATCTCTTTTCATCGAAGCCTCCTTGTTCTAGGGAAGTCAAAAGTCAAAAGTCCGAAGTCACAGTACCCAACAGCCGCAGGTACTTGACTCGAGACTTCTGACTTCTGGTGCTTTTCCTTTCACGACTCAGGTGCTGTGTTGATGGATGTGCTCGCTTCCGTGTGTTGTTCTCGTCTGAGGCAAGTGTACTTAGGACTGGGGAGTTGTCACGCGGTCTCGGACAGTGTACACTGGGGTGACCGTCGAGG
>CAZEXX010000182.1:0-2817 GCA_964516885.1 uncultured Anaerolineales bacterium
GCCTTCACGGCGGATGTCGTGGTGCACGCGCTTCCTCGTGCCTTGCCGAGAATGGAAATGTTCGATAGGACAAACCTCCTTTTTCTGCCCGACGGCAGCTCACGGTACGACAAGGGTCGCCGACGGGTTGTTGAGCCCCGAATCGTAGTCGAAATCTGCGTGCACAACGTCGTCCACCGTGAAGGTGAAGATTGCGTTCGCCTGGCGCACCTTGCCCGAGGAGAAGGCCACCGTGCCATCAGCGGCCGTGACGCCGCTCACACTTGCACTGTAGTCGTCGCTCCAGGTGCCATAGACCGTGGCCCCTGCCACCGGACTGTCGTTGGTGTCGTAGATGGTCACCACCGCCGCCGCGCTCCGGTTCGGACCGGCCGATTTGCCCGACATTGTGATATCAAAGACGAACATCGCTACAGGGCTGACACCCACGGGAACGTTTTGGGGCTCGGTGTCCGTCGCACCGCCGTCGTCGGTCACGGTCAGGAGAACGGCATAGGTGTCTTCCGCGCTGTAGGTGTGGCTGGCACTGTCTCCAGTTGCGGTGGCCCCATCTCCAAAGTCCCACTCGTAGCTGACGATACTGCCATCAGGATCGGAGGAGCCAGAGCCGTCGAACGTGCAGTCCAGCCCGCTGCATTCGTACGTGAAATGCGCCACCGGTGACTGGTTGCCGGACTGCGAGACCACGATGCTGGTCCCGTCGCTGTCCCCGTCTGGGTCGTGATTCTCCGCGAACTGGTAGGACAGGGTGGCATGCGCTACGCCATCCACCACGAACGTAATAGTCTCTTGGGTAGTGGGGATTTTAGGGCTGAGCACAGTGCACGTGCCATCGGCGCCGCTCAGGCAGGAGCCGCTTCCGGATGCGCCACCGCTCCAGGTACCCAGGACCGTCGCCTCTGTCACTCGATCCTCATCCTGATCGTGAACCGTGATGGTCACTTCAGCCCACCAGAAGTTCTTGTTGGCGGATACCAGGCTGCCGTCCAGGTCGCCGATGTGCATCGAGGCAGGAGCCTTGATGACAGTGACAGTCTGGACATCGATGTCAGAGGCCCCGCCGTCATCGGTCACCGTCAAAGTGACGCTGTAGCTGTAGGTACTGCCGCCCGCTGCGTAGCTGTGGCTGGCGATGTCTCCAGTTGACGTCTCACCATCTCCAAAGCCCCACGCATAGCTGACGATACTGCCATCGGGATCAGAGGAACCAGAGGCGTCAAAGTCGCAGCTGAGCCCTGTGCAACTGTAACTAAAGGTGGCACTGGGCCGGTCATTGACCGGCGCCACCGTGATGGACACGGTGGCGATGTTGCTGTCCACCAGCCCGTCATTGGCCACGAAGGTGAAGCTGTCCGGGCCGCTGTAGTTCGGAGCTGGCGTGTAGGTGATGTCGGGCGCCGTGCCGCTCAGGGTACCGGGAAGCGGTCCTGTAACCACGCTGAAAGTCAGCAGATCGCCATCCAGATCACTCCCGGTGAGGGTGATCTCCATCGGCGTATCCTCATCAGTGACCCTCGTCTGGTCGTCGACCACAGGCGGATTGTTGGACATTGCTGCGGCCTCGTCGGCGTCCACCAAGCCATAGCCATACCAAGGATCCCGCCCCGCGTCGCCCAGGTCGTCCGCCGTGATCTGTAGTCGAGTCCTCGCTTCGACGTTGCTCCAGCCAACATTCTCCGCCAGAACCAGGGCGGCGGTACCAGCCACGTGAGGCGAGGCCATGGAGGTGCCATACTTGGTGCCGTAGCTCTCCCCAGGCATGGTGGAGTAGATCAGGTCGCCGGGCGCGGCCAACTCCACCTCGGAACAGGTGCTGGAGTAATAGGAACGCGTGTCGCTCTGGGTTGTGGCCGCTGTGGCGATCACTGCGTCCCAGCGGGCCGGGTAGATGCAGTTTTCCCCCGTCCCGGAGAAGTTGCCATCGTTGCCCGCCGCACCGACGTGTAGGACGCCGGCGAGGTATGCGTTGTCAAAGGCCGCCTTGACCGTGGTGCCAGGGTCTTCGGAGCTGCCGTAGCTGTTGTTTGTCACCTGCACGCCGTCTGCCACCGCGCGTTCCAGGGCGGCGATGATATCGCTGTAATCCCCGGCGCCGCTGTTGTTAAACACCTTGTAGATGCACAGCGTGGCTCCCGGCGCGACCCCCACCACACCGATATCGTTATCGAGCCCCGCAACCGTGCCTGCCACGTGGGTGCCGTGGCTGTTCCCATCGTCCAGCGTTTCACCTTCCACAAAGCTGGCGCTACAGCCAGGGTCATACGCCAGGTCCGGGTGGTCTATGTCGATCCCAGTGTCCAAAATGCCGACCTTCACACCCGCACCCAGGTTCCCTTGCGTATGAACGATACCGGCCCCGATACGCTCGACGCCCCAAACGCTGTCCAGCTCGGCATCGATGACGTGGGCCTGCAGATCGGGCTCTATAGCGACAACGCGGGGACTATGGCGCAGTCCATCGAGGGCCGCCTCAGGTACCGCTGCCGCGATAGCCGGCACCAGGCGGTAGGTGTACTTGATGTCGCCACCAAAGCCACGCACCAGAGCCTGTTCTGCCGGGCCCGGTTGCTGAGAGAAAGCGATCAGCACCTTGACCTTGCCCGGCGCCGGGACTCGGGCGGTCGCGGCGGCTGAGCTGAACAGCAACGCCAGCAGCATCAGCACTGCAGACAACGATAGCTTCAAGCGGCCAACCGTACTTGTGGAGTGGTTGTTTCTGCTCACATCGCCCTCCCGTTTCTCGGCCGGGATGCATACGGCCGGGTTTTCCGTGCCCCCGTTCGCTTCCGGTGAGAACTTCGGATCCGGACACCGGGT
>CAZEXX010000182.1:2827-3914 GCA_964516885.1 uncultured Anaerolineales bacterium
GCCAGGATGTAGACGGCCGGGTTTCCCGTACCTCCGTTCGGTGGCCGGGCTGCCTTTGTCAGGTTGCTGGTCCGCTCTACACTAGCTCCGTTCGCTTCCGGTGAGGACCTCGGATCCGGACACCGGGCTCGATGCCTGGCTAGGCAGACTTTTCCTTGCCAGTCCGATCTGCTGTAGAACAGCCTGGCGCCGATCTTGCCTCAGGTGACAACAAAGGGCCCACAGGGCAACACCCCGTGGGCTCAATCGGACTGGCTGCGATCCAGGATTCAATGGTGCGAAAGTAGGTGTTCCAATCCTCGATAGTGAAAGTAGAAGAGAAGGGTGACTTCAGCATGCTTAAGCTGCACGGGCACGCCGCCATTGGGGGTACCGACCCGCAGGGCCGACTGTGTTGTGGCGCCAGTCAGCGCATGGGCAGGTTTGTTCTACTACTCCGTGGATGTCGATTGCTGCGATGAAGGCTACAATGGCGGCGGTACTTGCAAGCAAATACTACCACAGGACGGGCAGAATGTCAAGAATCTGACTATTGTCCCCCTTATGTCCGCGAAATGAAACGCACCCGGGCCTGGCGACTCGGTGGGGGGCACTTTCGAATGGAGGCGAATGCTCAAGTAGGATCTGTTGCGGAGGACGGGAGGACAGCTCAGATGATTTCGGCCCAGTGATCTTTCTTCGCTTGGTTCAGCGCCAAATCCAACCCCACTCCAACTCTTGGTGGATGACAGACCATCCATTTTCCTGGTATGCTTTGGGCATCATAGGTATTTCAGGGAGGGTCTTATGGCAGCAAGTGGACTCAGAAAGCATCTCAAGCTCCAGGGCATCGGGCGGCACGCCGGTCTCTGGGTCGAAGGGTGGCGTCTCGAACTGGTTGAACAGATGGTTTCGGAGTGTCTCGAAGGTGTCCCAGAGCTGTTCAGTTGCCACGATGGTCATCTGCTTTCTCCACTGATCTGGCGAGTCCGTCTCACGTTGAGATTAGCCCACGATCGTGGCGTGTCAAGGAAGTGAGGTGTTCGGCATAGAGAGCTGTGCTAACATGCGTAGAGTTTGGCGGCGTGAGGAGGGTCTGATGTTCCTA
>CAZEXX010000182.1:4014-8061 GCA_964516885.1 uncultured Anaerolineales bacterium
GCCCAAGTGCTGGCGACAAAGCTCAATGCCGATCTTGAAGAGATCCAGCCCATGCAACGGGTGGACGCGAATATCAAGGGCAAGGGCTCTCGCAACTTCGGCAATATGGGCCGCGTGGTCTTCGCCGGCAAGTTGAAACGTACGGTCGCCCTGCAGGAGAACGAACACGATCCGGCCGACTATGACTTGGTTGTGGTGGGCACGCCGGTGTATGCCAACACGTTGCCGCCTGAACCACGCACCTACTTGACGCAGTACAAGGGGCAGTTCAAGTCAGTAGCCTTCTTCTGCACAGGGGAAGACCCCAACAACGCTCATGTCTTTGACCTGATGACCGATGCATGCGGACAGGCTCCCACAGCTATTCAGCCCTTCCACGGTCCCAAGGTTATGGAGGATGACTTCATACCTGACGTCGAGCGCTTTGCTACTACACTCCAAGCTGGCTGAAGAGCTACCTGATCGCCGCCACGCGGCCTGGGGTTGCCGTTGGCCTCTGTGCGGTTGTCCAGGATTCTTGTGTAGGGCGTGTAGCACACCCCGCACAAGAATCCTGTCGTCCTACCGATCTTTCCGCAGTGTGGCGGCGGTGATGACGCCGATGGCGCCTACAATGGCAGTAGCTGCATAGGCAAGGCGATAGCTGGTGAGCGGCGATGTGCCTCGATCCAGCAGGGACTGCAGGAGCACGCCGGCCACGGCGGTGCCCAACATCATCCCCCAGAAGCGGATCATGCTGTAGACACCTGCTGCTGCGCCTCCCCGCTTCTCATCCGGTCCCTCCATCGCGGCTCGATGCAGTGCGGGCAGGGCTAGCCCCGCGCTCAGTCCATTCACGAGTAGACCTACCGCTACCCAGACGCTACCCCCGTTGCTGCCGGCCAATCCCAGCAACACCAAGCTGGCTGTTTGGATGCCCAGGCCCAAGAGAATTGGGCGACGGCTGCCCCAGGCGTCGGCAATTCGCCCTCCGAAGTACATGGTGGGAAAAAGCGCAGCAGCGCGAATCATGACAATTACGCCAGTCGTTGTTGCGCTGAGTCCTGCAAGATCCGCCAGGAAGAGCGGGATGAGGAAGGCGGTGCTGCTCATCACAAACATACGTGTCGCCGAGCAGAGACACGTCTTGAGCAGGTTGGTGTCTGAAAGGATGGAGAGGTCGATAAAGGGTGTCGCTCTGCGGTGCTCATGCCAGACAAAGGTTGCCGATAGCGCAATCGAGGCCAGCAAAAGCCGCCAATCGCTGAGGGGGGGACGCCCCGTGATGGATCGGCTGGTGATATAGAAGAGGAAGGCTGCCAACGTCGCCGACAGCAGCAACACCCCGCCCCAATCGAATCCGTGGAGGGCGCGCAGTCGAAGGGGTGGCTCCGGCGTCCGTGCGGCCCGGTATACCATAGCGATAGCGGCCCCTCCCGTCAGAAGGGGCAGGAGGAAGATAACGGGCCATCCCAAGGTGTCGATGATGATGCCGCCCAGCAGGCTGGCGACTACGCTGGCCACCGGCCCGATAGAGTTCCACTGTCCCAGTGCGCGTCCCCGGGTTGCCTCAGGAAAGACGCGCGTGATCATAGTGATGGCCAATGGCACGATGCCGCTGGCGCCTGCTCCCTGGATGAAGCGTCCCAGCAGTAGCAGGGGTAGGCTCTGCGACAGTGTACTCAGCGCTGTGCCCGCGAGAAAGATCGCGGCACTGACCAGGAGCATACGACGGATTCCCAAGCTTTCGCCCAGACGCCCGTAGAGCGGCATCAGGGCAACGTAGGGCAGTGTGTAGATTGTGATCACCCAGGCCATCAAGTCGATTGGCGCATTGAAGGTCTCGCGGATCGCGGGCAAGGCCACGCTCATGACTGCAAGATTGGTCACGACCATAGCCTGAGGTAGCATCAGGGCGACGAGTAACTGACGCTTGTTCGTAGGGGTTGTTGTCTCCCGGTCATCGGCCTGTCGTGGTGCGGCTACATCGACCACGGTCTCTACGCGTTGAACCATATCATCTCGTCATCATCAGCAAACATCATTGCCATCTCCTGAGTCCCCAACTGGTTACGTGCTATAGCGACACTGTTGCATCCGTTTGACGGTTCTCTTGGACATAGGTTCTTCTTCCTCGGGAGCTTGAAACGTTTAGACGTTCGAACGTTCAGACGTTTCAACATTCAACTGTCTCAGTGCCTCATCCATCTTCCCCACCAGGAAGTCGACCATCTTGTAGGTTGAGATCAGCGGTATCTTGGTCAGGGCTGCCGGTGGGCATTCCGCTTTGTAGGTGTGAGCGCTGATATCGATGCCGGCTGCCGTGAGATAGCTGGCGAATCGGACTGTGGCCTCGACGGAGGAGAAGAAGATAGACGCAAGATGCCGGCGACCTTCGATGGCGTCGATCACCGACGCGTGTCTGCGCGCCAGCGCGCGCAGTTCGTTCTCGTAATAATCGCCCAGGTCGCGGATGTAGTCCCGATTCGCCTCTGCGAACGCCATCGTGACCAGGTAGGCAATCGACGCCAACTCCTCCTGTCCGTTCGTCACCAGCGCGCCGAACTGATTCAGGTTGTCCATCGCCGCTGTGGTGAGTATCTTGGAGGCCGGATACTCGCCCCCGGGGAAGCCCTTGCCCAGGGAGACGAAGTCGGGCTGTAGACCGTATTCCCGGAACAAGAAGAGCTCCGGTGACCAGATACAGGACTGGATCTCATCCACGATGATGGGGATATCGTGGTCACGGCACAGCTCGTAGACGCGCGCGAGATAGTCCTCCTTGAGCCGGATACCGCCGTAGTTCATAAGCACGATCTCGTGGAAGAAGCCGGCGATCTTGGTGGCGCCCCCGTCGAAGGCCGCCACGGTCCGCTCGAAATCGCCGGCATCATTGATACGGACCGGCTTGACGATGAACAGACCCTCGCGATCCAGTCCCATCCCGAGCTCGGGCCACATATCGCGCATGATCTGCGTCAGCACCGTGGTGCCGTGGTAGTTCGCCTTGCGGCCCCCGGCCTGGTCGGCCATCACCAGGAAGACGGGCGTGCGCCCTTCATACACAGGGGCGTCGAAAGCCTCCTGGAGCCGGTAGAACCGCGCCAACATCATCTTGAGAGCGGCCTCGACCGCCAGGCTGCCGGTCTCCAGGTTGATGACGCGGTTCAGTACGTGGGGTTGCGAACTCGCAAGCACATCCTGAAGGCGCTCCTCCTCTCCCTTCGGAATGCCGTTGGCGACACGGATCAGTTCCTCCTCCAGGTAGCGCGTGATGTGCCCACGGGTGTTGTTGTGGGTCGCGCTGGGGATGCCCAGCTGTTTGGCGTTCTCGATCAGCCGATAGCCGGGGAAACTGTGGCCCAGTGAGGCATGGTAGTGTTCGCTCTTGGAGGTCAGATAGGCGCGCCCATCTTCGCCGACGCGAATGAAGCCGAAGCCGCTCAGGGGGGCAGCGGCCGGCTTCATGGCGTGGGTGAAGGCGTCGGTGCCGGCGCCGGTTGCCGATTGATCGATGCCGGCACAGACTTTCTCGCCGATCTTGTCGACAAGATCATCCAGGCGGTTCTGGTACCAGGGTGGCGCCAGATCGACCCGATCGTCTGCGATCGCCTTCAGCGCTTTCACCGAGGTGCCTGTCAGGAAAGCGCGCGCCCGGCACACGGCGTCCGTGTAGGCGCTCCCGACCAGACCGCTCAGCGACAGGGAGACCGTTTGCATGGGTGTTCGTGCATCTTGGGGCATTACTCTCTCTCCCATCTCAGACGCGCACGCAGGCTATGCCAAGAAGCGCGGCGAGCTTCTCCAACGTGCTGCTCCAGTGACCATAGGCGAGGGCCTGGTGGTGAGATCCGCCGGCCTGGCTGAACCTAGTGAGGAAGCCGGGCAGCCCGTCCGAGCTCCTGGGCTTGAACTTGTAGTGTGGCCGCCGCAGGTCGCTGACATACGGGAAGTCCATCACCTCTCCCTCGGCGACGACGAAGCGCATGGTGCCGTCGGCTCCCGTGGTCAAGCTCAGCAGCGTGACATCGCCGGGCTGCAGGCTGAAGGCCAACAGCAGCGGATCGA
>CAZEXX010000183.1:0-2220 GCA_964516885.1 uncultured Anaerolineales bacterium
CTCTGACACGCCCGCACGCGAATGCGCGATTTGACGAAGACGGCAGGATGCAGTAGGATCTGCTGGGGGAAATGTCGCGTAGCTTTATGAGGAGGGAAACAACCTATGCTATACCGTCAATTCGGAAACACGGGTGTGGAAGTGTCCGCTTTGGGATTCGGTGCGATGCGGCTGCCGACGACTGATCCCAAGGACCGCTCGAGCATCGACGAGGTCATGGCTACACGGATGGTGCGCTATGCCATCGACCACGGGCTTAACTACATCGATACTGCTTATCCTTATCACAATGGAGAGAGCGAGCGCTTTGTGGGTCGTGTGCTTCAGGATGGCTACCGCGAGAAGGTCAACCTGGCCACGAAGTTACCTATGTGGGCAATCGAGGCCGAAGGAGATGCTGAGCGCATCCTGAACGAGCAGTTGGAGAAGCTGCAGACGGATCATATCGACTTCTATCTTTTCCACGGTCTGCGTCGGGCGCGCTGGGAGACGGTGCAGAAGTTTGATCTTCTGAAATGGGCTGAGGGTGCACGGGCCGATGGCCGGATTCGTCACCTGGGCTTCTCGTTCCACGATGACTTCGATGCCTTCAAGATGATCATTGATGCTCACGACAAGTGGGACTTCTGCCAGATCCAGCACAACTACATCGATATCAACAACCAGGCCGGCACCAAGGGGCTGCAGTATGCGGCGTCCAAGGGTCTGGGCGTGGTGGTTATGGAGCCGCTGTTGGGTGGGCGTCTGGTCGAGCCGCCGCAGCCGGTGCAGGATCTGTGGGATACCGCGCCGACGGTGCAGACGCCGGTGGAGCGTGCGATGCGCTGGCTGTGGGATCAGCCGGAGGTCTCCGTGGTGCTCAGCGGCATGTCCACATTGGAGCATGTGGTGGAGAATGTGGCCAACGCCGGCATCTATAGCGTGGGCAATATGAGCGAGGACGACAAGGCGCTGGTCGCGCAGGTGCGCGCCAAGTACGAGGAACTCTGCCCGATTCCGTGCACGAAGTGCGAGTACTGCCTACCGTGCTCGGTTGAGCTCAACATCCCGCGGCTGTTCGATACTCTTAACCGCGGTGTGATGTACAACAAGATCGACGAGGCCCGAGAGCGCTACCTGCGGCTGGACGAGGATAAGCGCGCCGCTGCCTGCATCGCCTGCAGGGAGTGCGAGGCCAAGTGTCCGCAGTCGATTCCGATCAGCGACTGGATGGTGCGCCTCGACGAGATCCTTGGGCAGGGCATGGATGTCGATGCGTGTTTGGCGAGGATGGTGGCGTAGGCGATAGTTCCACCCTTCCTTGATTCGGAACAACACCCCGGTGACAAGCCGGGGTGTCTTCTGTTCAGGTACGGATAGGGCAAGGGGGGGGGCGGGTTGGCGGTTCGGGCCCCGTTGCGACCTCGTGCGTTGTGGTGCCGGCGACATACGGCATCGCCGGCCTGCCTGATCTACTGATGTCTGTCAATGGGTGTACTCGATGAGTTCAATAGCCTGATCGGTTTGACTCACACGACAATCATCATATGATTAGATGATGTGGAATCGATTTCACAGCTATGGCACCGAAGTACCTGATTTCAGCACAACAGCGGATTTCTAATAGGGAGGTCGTATGGAGAAGTGGGAGACGATTCAGCAGGGACCGTTCAAACCGGCATGGGACTCGCTGCGGGACTATGTGTGCCCGGACTGGTTCCGCGATGCCAAGTTCGGTATTTGGTCGCATTGGGGGCCACAGTCCGTGCCGATGTACGGCGACTGGTATGCGCGTAATATGTACCGGCAGGGCACGGATCAGTATCTGCATCATTGGCGTGTGTACGGGCATCCCTCCAAGCACGGGTGGAAGGATATGGTCAAGACGTGGAAGGCGGAGAACTTCGATCCCGACGGCCTGATGAAGCTCTACGCGGATGCCGGCGCCAAGTACTTCTTCGCCCAGGCGGTGCACCACGACAACTTCGACAACTGGGATTCCGCGCACAATCCCTGGAACGCCGTGAAGGTGGGACCGAAAAAGGATATCGTCGGGCTCTGGCAGGCTGCTGCGCAGGAGCTCGGTCTGCGCTTCGGCGTCAGCGAGCATCTGG
Source organism: uncultured Anaerolineales bacterium (assembly GCA_964516885.1). GTDB lineage: Bacteria > Chloroflexota > Anaerolineae > B4-G1 > SLSP01 > PWVB01. The sequence continues at coordinate 2,094 of CAZEXX010000183.1, forward strand.
GTGCGACATTTGCCTGGTGGTCACACAACAAGGGGCACGACGAGACCGGGCCCTATGCCGGTGTGCCGTATGACGGCAATGATCCGGCGTATGAGGACCTCTATCTGCCCAACCACGATCAGCCGCG
>CAZEXX010000183.1:2320-8060 GCA_964516885.1 uncultured Anaerolineales bacterium
GTTCTGGACATCGAGCGCAACGTGCAAAACGACATCTTCCCGTACCCCTGGCAGACCGATACGTGCGTGGGCGGGTGGTTCTATGACGTCCGCCGTATCTACAAGAGCTCGCAGCAGGTCATCGAGATGTTGGTGGACATTGTCGCGAAGAACGGCAACCTGCTGCTGAACTTCACCCAGCGGCCTGACGGCACGCTGGATGACGAGTGCCTGTCGATCGTTAGCGACATGGCGGCGTGGAACAAGGTCAACGAAGAGGGCATACACGGCACGCGGCCCTGGTACCTGGCGATGGAGGGCAGCACCAATGCCTCGCAGTCCCGTTTCCGGGAGGATGCCCTGGATTGGACATCGGACGACTTCCGCTTTACCAGCAAGGGCAAGGCGGTCTACGCGTTCCAGATGACTTGGCCCGAGGATGGGCAGGCACTGATCAAGAGCTTCACCACCGGGTCCGGCGGCTATCGTCTGAAAGTCGCGGCGGTCGAGAACGTGGCGCTGCTGGGCTACGACGGCAAGCTCTCCTTCGAGCACACAGATGCCGGTCTCCAGATCAAGGGATTGCCTGAGGCCAGTCCGGTGCAGTGTGCGCACTGCTTCAAGATCACCGTCAAGTAATTTTCACAATTGTCGCTGAGGACTACAATGGTCGTGGGGATGGGCACCAGCTCATACCCGCGACCATTGTCATCTGAGTTAGGAGGCCCTATGCAAGCGAAGGCACTGATATGCGATGCGGAACAGAGATTTGCCATACGAGATATTAGCCTTAAGGACTTGGCGTCCGACGAAGTCCTGATCCGCACGGCCTACTCCGGCGTGAGCATCGGCACGGAGTTCGCCCTGATTCGCAACAAGATCTCGTGGGGGCCCTATCCCCTGTGCACCGGCTACATGGCCACCGGCGTCATTGAGGCCGTCGGCGCCGATATCGATGATCTGCGGGAGGGTGACAGCGTCTACTGCCGGGGTAACAACACCAATGTGATGACATTGGCCGACGGCACCAAGGTGAGCTGCGTGTCAGGCTCACACGCCTCGCATATTGTGGCCAAGGCGCACACGAGCCACGGCGTTGAGAAGCTGCCTGCCGGCGTGCCGATGGATGTCGCCAGCATGTTTGTCATGCCCGCGGTGGCGCTGTATGGCGTGGATATGGCTGATCCCCGTATGGGGCAATCGGTGGTGGTTTTTGGCACCGGATTGATCGGGCTGGGCGTGGTTGCAGCCTGCGCGCATCGCGGCTGCGAGGTCATCGCGGTGGATCTCGATGCCGGGCGGCTGGCTGTGGCAAAGGCGATGGGCGCCGACCACGTGATCGATGGGTCGACCGAGGATGTGGTCGCGTCGGTTCGCGGGCTCGCACCTGAGGGCGCCGACGTTGTCTTCGAGAGCACGGGCATTCCCGCGTGCATCGATCAGGCGATCCCGCTCTGTCGGACCCACGGCAAGTTCGTGTGGCAGGGGAACTACGGCGCTGACCCTGTCTCGCTTCATTTCCTGGTGCCCCACGGCAAGCGCCTGCAGATGTTTTTCCCCTGCGATGACGGGCTGCAGCCCTGCCGCCGCGCCGTCCTGAAGAATATCGCGATGGGTGCGTTGGATTGGGAGAAGACGATCTCCCACCGCGTGAGTTACGCCGAGGCGCCGGCGATGTATGAGCGTATCAATACTGGGGATCTGAGTGTCCTGGGGATGGTGATCGATTGGGAGCAGACCTCATGAGCACGATACTGATTACGGGCGCAAGCGGCTTCATCGGCAAGGCATTGGCCAAGTCGATCGCCGAGACGCACCATGTGATCTGTATGAGCCGCCGCAATCCGGGTCTGGATATACCCTGGGTGCGCGGCGACTTTGGTGAGTGTGAGGACCTGCGCCAACTTGACGAGTACGATATCGATGCTGTTGTGCACCTTGCCGCCGTCACCGGCGGCTGCCTGGAGCGCGATGGGATCCTGGTCAACGTTGAGGGCACGCGCGCTCTGATGCGCTACCTAATGGATCGCGGCTGCCGGAAGTTCGTCATGGCCAGTTCCATCGCTGTCGTCGGTATGCAGAGCACCAGGTTCCGCCCCTTGGCCCTCCCGATCCCCGATGAGCACCCCTGTCTGGACCGCGATGGGTACGGCGTCTCGAAGTATCTGATGGAGGAGGTCACCAAGTACTACCAGCGCCAGAATGATGATATCGATGTGATCAACCTGCGGCTGGCCTCCATCGCGGATGACGAGACCCTGCCCGAGCCGCGGCGTGTGAGCCCGCTGGGACAGTGGGCGCTGGGGGGAATCACGATCATGGCGCTGAGTGACGCGGTCCGCGCGCTGACGTTAGCGGCAGAGGCGCCCCATACGCCGGGTGTGCGCATCCTCAATGCCACCGCGCCCAAAGCCTGGGTGGCCGATCCTGTCGCCGACGTGCTGCGGGGGTGGTGGGGCGACAGCGTGGATGTGAGCTATTTCGAGCAGCCTGACCACGCCTATGATGCGGTCTATGATGTGAGCCGCATCGAGAAGGAGCTGGGCTTTGTAGCTGCTGTCTTGCCCACTTCTGCGATGTAGACGCCGGACGTCGTTTGGGGACAGGGGCCGCGTGCGCCTGCGCACACTGCGCAAGTATGAAAATGCAGCGAGCAGAAGGCCCCAAAGCCTCGGTTCGAGCGGACTGGGTCGAGATTGAGCGGAAGGCTCTGGGACCGCAGAGGGGCGAACACGACAGCTTGTCCCCGAAGGGGAGTTCGCTGCTACGAGGATGGCAGAACGTCGGATGCGCGGCTCTGCGCAGGGCCGAAGACGACAGCCTGTCCCCGAAGAGGGATCCGCCGCCACGCAGAGGCTCCCTTCTCCGCCCCTCTCCTGGCTGCCGGGAGAGGGCTCTCCCCTTCCGTGTAATCCGCGCAATCCGGCGGATCCGTGATTCAGACACCGCCGCGGAAAACGCGAACTAACAGTTCGCGCTACGAAGATGGCAGCCTGCTAAATGCGCGGCCCTGACTAGGGCGCATCCCCAATAGCATGTGGGCGACACCGGCCCCGGCGAACGCTGAGCGGAGTATCGCCAGACCACGAGACTCCGACCAGGCTCGGCAACGACCGGGCGGTCGGACATAGCACAGGGGGTCATCAATGGATGCTAGATTCGAACTGCGCAACGGTGCCATCACGTTGTTCATCAATGGTCAGCCTCAACCGTGCGTGACCTACAAATCAACCGAGACCCCAAACGATGCGCTGTTTGGGGAAACCGTATGCAAGAGCGTGGCGGATATGGCTGCGCGCGGGGTGCACGTTCATCTGGTACCGATTTTCTTCGACTGGCCCAGCCCTGGAGAGTACGACTTTTCGCGAATGGACTGGCGCGTTGGGCAGGTGCTGCAGGCAGATCCCGAGGCGTGGGTCATCATCCGCGTCCAAGCGATCTCGATGGCGCCTAAGTGGTGGCTGGACGCGCATCCCGATGGCGTAGTAGCGTTCGGGTTTGAGCAGGGTGATGATTCTCCGCGCCCGGCCAACCAGACACTGCCTGCGCCGTCCCTGGCCTCGGATTTCTGGGGTGAGGCCGGGATCCCGGCGCTGGTCGCCCTGGCAGAGCACGTCAAGGTGCAGTCTTACGCTGCGCGGGTGATTGGCTACCTGCCGACCTCCTACAACACGAACGAGTGGTTCTTCCGCTCTTACGATCCATTGCAGGTCAATGACCTGTGTCCAGCAATGCAGGTGCGCTTCGCGGCGTGGCTCGAGTCAACCTATGGGATCACCACAGGGGCACGGGTGCCGGGTTGCCTCGATCGTCATACGGCGGACAAGGGCTATTTCTTCGATCCTGATCCTCGACAGTCTGCGGCCCCGGTTGTCGCCTATTACGAGTTCGCTAACAGTCTCTGCGCTGAGGCCGTCGTCAACGTCTGTCAGGCTCTCCGTCGAGTGCATCAGCCGGATCACATTGTGGTGGGTACCTTCTATGGGTATATGCTCGAATTGGCGCAGTTCTCCTGGTTGGCCGACTCGGGCCATCTTGATATGGCATGGATTATGGAGGAAGACGGACCGGACTTCACGTGCAGTCCGCTGACCTACTTCACCCGCAATCCCCACGAGCTGCCCGCCGGCGGTTTCATCTGGTCGCTGAGTGCTGCCATCGATTCCGCGCGGCTTCACGGCAAGGCCTACTTCGGCGAGGATGACTTCCGAGTCCCTGAAGGCAAGGGGCTGGTGACCTGGGCGGGTGCTCAGACTCGTGCTGAGGATGTTGAGACGTTGCGGCGGAACTTCACCTTCACCCTGTGCAATGGACAAAACCAGTGGTGGTACGACCTGGGTGGGCACTACTTTGACCAGGCGTATCGCCTGGACGTCGTTCGCCAGTGCACGGGCATCGCCTATGAGGCGCTGGCCCGCGACCGATCCTCGGTTTCCGAGGTGGCGGTCGTGATGGATGAGAAGGCGCCCATGGTCACCCAGCTTGACAAGGGCTTCCAGCGGGCGGTATTCTGGGAGAATTTCTTCCACTCATTTGCCCGCATTGGCGCGCCGGTGGATCTCCTGATGCTCTCCGATCTGCAGGCCGCGGATATGAGCCGGTACAAGGCGATCTTCTTTCCTACTTGCTTCGCGCTGAGTGCAGCGGATCGCGCCCGCATCGACACCCTCAAGCGAGATGGTCGCACGCTGGTCTTCTACATGGCCGATGGATTCCTTGACCCAGAGGGGTCGGATTCGTTCGATCTTCGTGGTGTCCACAACCTGGTCGGCATGAAGGTCCAGACAGCTGACCACGTCTGGCACAACTTCCTGCGGCTGACCACGGGGCGGGGGCATGCTTTGCTGGCCGGCTTTGAGGACCGATCTTTCGGGATGCGATCCGAGAAGACCTTCACCTTCTACATCGAAGATCCAACCGTGGAGCCGTTGGCGACCTACAACGGGCTGGGGGCAGTGGGCCTGGCGCGGAAGGTCTTCTCTGATTGGACCAGCATTTACAGCGCCGTGCCAGTCCTCGATGCCGTTCTCGTCCACAATATCATCAAGGCCGCCGGCGTGCATGTCTACACGTCCGATCGCGAGGACATCGTCTACACCTGTGCATCGTACGTGGCCTTGTTCACCCGCAACGGCGGAGAGCGTACGCTCCGGATGCCGATCGCCCGGGTGGTTCGCGAGGTGTTCCACGAGGTCACAGAGGCCGCGGCCCCGGTGACTGAGGTGACGTGGCAAGCGAAGCCGTACAGCACCTATCTGTTTGAGCTGTTGAGCTAGACTCACATACCAGATGTTGCCAACCGCGCCATTCCCCGAGCTGCCCGATCGGGATGCGCTGGAGGTGGTGTAGGCATAGAGCTGTGGTTGTAGTTGGACGGCGGCATCTTGCCCGCTCCGGATATGCAAGGCAAGTACGCAGGTGGCTGCTTCACCGACGGGGTGCAGCGTGCGCATGCGGGCAAGATGCCCGCGGTCCATCGGAAAGATGCCGGTCCACCCCATCTGCCTGCTGCGCTGCGTCTGCTGTCCAGGCCCTGCGCTGCCTGATCAGACCGGGCTGGAGGTGGTGTAGGCATAAAGCTGTGGTTGCAGTTGGACCGCGGGCATCTTGCCCGCTCCGGCTGTGCAAGGCAAGTGCGCAGGCGGCTGCCTCACTGACGGGGTGCAGCGTGCGCACGCGGGCAAGATGCCCGCCGTCCGGCAGAATGATGCCGGTCCACCCCATCTGCCTGCTGCGCTGCGTCTGCTGTCCAGGCCCTGCG
>CAZEXX010000184.1:0-6123 GCA_964516885.1 uncultured Anaerolineales bacterium
GGGATGTAGGTCATCGGCACAACTGCCGCCGGCACTGGTGCCGCGGCGTCCACTTCGACGTCTTCCAACCGACCGCCAAACGGGAGGATATCCGTCTCCTCGAACCCGCTCAGCACCGGTGACCGCGCCGCGGAGACCTCCGGTTCGTCACCGATCTGCGGGCCATCGACCCTGGCGCGCAGCTCCGGTGTAAGGCGCAGATACGAATGGCAGTCCCAGGCATCCCAATCCGGGCTCGCGATAGTGAGCGCACCGCGATGGGTGCCACGCGCGTGCACGCCCATCAGATCGGCCAGGGCGAAATCAGGACGCGCCGCCCCCGTCTCATCGTAACGGCTCGTCCGGCCCGTGGCGACAAGCCCACCACCGGCTCCCACAAACTGCCGGACCGCCTCACACTGCGCATCGGACAACACGCCGACGTTGGGGAGCACCAGCGCGGCCAGCTCCTGCCCGTCACGCGTGATATGGTCAGCGTGCACCGGCACGTAGGGGATCCGCGCGCGGATCAACGCCTGCACCATACCCCAGTAGGGCTTCATCACCCGATCATCCGGCGCTTCGCGCCCGAAGAAATCCACGTTCTCCTGAGACCACACAACGCCAACAGCGGCAACCGGCCGGCGATGTATCAGATAGGCCTCGTAGCGCTTGTGCCAGCGCATCAGCGGCGGAGCGGTCCAATACTGGCGACGATCCTCGTGATAGGCGCCGATATGATGCCACCACGGCTGGATCGTGCCGGCAAACCCCTCCACCATCCACATGCGGGCCTCCGACACCGGCTTACTGGCGACGCGGAACGTCGGCGAGGGGCTCTGGTACATCGACATGGACTCAGGCACCAGCTTGTCCCACCCCAGCAGCCCGTGGATCAGCTTCCCCATATCCCCGTTAGCCTGAAACCCCGTCTCGGGACGCCGCGTCTGATTATCCAGGAAGACCAGCTCAGAGCGCTCGCAGATCGCTTTGTAGTCGCGGAAGGAACGGCTCTGGCCAAGGATATCGCCGGAGTTCATGCCGATCCACAGACAGTGCGGCCCGCCGGCTTCCTGCGTGGCACGGTTGTTCAGATCCCAGATCTCGAGCCGCCGCTGGTAGCTCCAGCGAACCCATGCCCTATAGACCGGATCATCCCAGTCCACAGCCACCGGCAGCTCGTACCCGGTGGCATCGGCGAAACTCGCGACACAGTGCTCACAATAGCAGATCTGGTCCCGGTGCAGCCCGCTCCAGCTATTGTCGGCAAAGCCCTCGGGATGGTAGCGTTCGATGATCTCTCGCAATACATCCGGCAGGTAGGTTTCGTAGTAGGGGCTGCTTACACAGGTGAAATAGAAGGGACCGGCGCGGTACGGCTCACCGTCCCGCTCTCGCGCAAACCAATCGGGATGCGCATCGAAGAAAGCTTGATGCGTGCGATTGGAGTCCATCCGAGCCACGACGGCAAGGCCCTCATCTCTGGCTGCCGCCGCGACGTCCCCGAAAAGGTCGCGCTCGCCAAGATACTCAGCACGATGCTGGAGCGCAAAGCGGCTCGGGTAGTACGCCACGATCCCACCGGCGTTGATGATCACGCCTTGGACACGGGTCCGCCGCCAATGCTTCCGCCACCAGTCGATATCGTAACGCGTCGGGTCCAGCTCGGTGATGTTGGTCTGTCCCCAACGTACGGCTCTGCGGTACCACGGTAATTGTGACATAGCTAGTGTTTGAAACTCCGTTGCCCTGTGAAGACCATGGCGGCACCGTACTCATTGACGGCCTCAATGACTTCAGAATCCCGCAGTGACCCACCGGGCTGGATGATCGCCGTCACGCCCTCCGACAATCCCACCTCCACTCCGTCGCGGAACGGGAAGAAGGCATCCGAGACCATCACGGCGCCCTTCAACCCACCGTTGGCAGCCTGCACATCGCTATCAATCTCTGCCAGCTGATCCGGTGCCAGGAAACGGTAGGCGTTCTTGTGCCGCGTGTAGGCCAGCGCCTCCGCCATATTGCGATAGGCCTTGTCACGGGCCACGATGGCAACCCCGACACGATCCTGCTCGCCGGCGCCTATGCCAACGGTGACGCCGTCTTTGGCATAGAGCACGGAGTTGGAGCTCACACCGGCTTCGACCTTCCAGCCGAACAGCATGTCATCGATCTCCGCCGCCGTGGGAGCCCGATCCACCCTGTAGGTCACTCCCCTGCGCGTGGTCTCTGCCGGCAGCAGGTCATCGGCGCTCTGCGTGATCGGTACGAATGAGAGCTGCGCGATAACGGCGCCATCGATCAGACTCTTGAAATCGATGAAGCGCTCCGAACTGAAGCTCTGCAGCCGCTCGATATTGCCGATGCGCATGATCCGCAGGTTCTTGCGACTCGACAGAATCTCCACAGCGCCATCTTCATACTCCGGCGCGACCACGACCTCGGCATAGCGCTCGGAGATCGCCTCAGCGGTGGCTTTGTCCACCGGTCGGTTTAGTGCCACGCAGCCGCCGAAAGCAGCAGTATGATCGGCAAGATCCGCCTTGATATAGGCTTCCTCAATAGTAGCCGCCATCGCCACCCCCGCCGGATTGTTGTGCTTCATCACCGCCACCGTGGGACGATCCACCAGGTAGCGCAGGATATTGAGAGCATTGTCCGCATCGGTCAGGTTGATCTTTCCGGGGTGCTTGCCGAACTGCAGCAGCTCCGCATCGGAGACCAAGTAGCGTCCCGGCGCAATGGTCGTCACACCACCCAGAGTCAGATTGCCGTTGATCAGCTTGTATAGAGCAGCTTCCTGCCCCGGATTCTCACCGTAGCGGAGGCCCTTCCGCTCCCCCTCGATCTCCCACGTCACCTTCTCATAGATCATCGTGGATCGAGCATCGTCAAAGACAAAGCTGATCTCCATGCGTTGTGGGAAGTTATCAGCAAGTATCGTTCGATATGCTTTCTTTAGATTTACAGCCATCTCCCTCTCCTCTTTCCCTCTACACCAACGTGTAGACGTCCGGCACGTGGCCGGGGTCCTGTGTCCGCAGATACGCCGCGATCGCAGCGTCATAGGCAGCGGTGTGCGCGAAAGCCTTGCGCGCGTATGCAAAGCGCGTGGCCAGATCCAGCGTCCCATTCCCGTCCCGGAGTGCAGACAGGAGCGCGCCGTAGTCATTGGGGTTGACAACCGGCACCACTCGGAGGTAATTCTTGGCAGCGGCGCGCAGCATGCACGGCCCACCAATGTCGATGTTCGCACGTGCCTGTTCCACGGTCACACCCTCTCGAGCCACCGTCGCTTTGAAGGGATAGAGGTTGACGACTACCATGTCGAGCGGCACCGCTTCGGCACGCGCCAGGTCAGCCTGGTGCGCATCGTTGTAGGTCTCAGTCAAGAGCCCCAAGTAGATCTTGAAATCGAGCGTCTTGACCAATCCACCCTGGGTCTCGGGCTGGCCGGTATATGCAGCCACCGGAGTCAGATGCTCAGCAGCCTTGTCCGGGCCGAGTATCTCCGCTATCTTCTTGTACGTCCCCCCGGTTGAGTACAGACAAACCTGAGGATTGACCGCCAGCAATCCAGGGATCAACTCCTCGAGGCCTGACTTATCCGAGACGCTGAGAAGCACGCGTCGGATTGTCACGCGGTTGTCGGCTCTATCCACAAAGTTAACCATAGCCACTTTTTCCTTGTTTGGTTTGGCGGGCCACCGCTATGTGGCGACTATACTTTGACGATGGTTCCTGTCAAGATAGGGAGTTCAAGCGAGCACGTTTCGCTTCAGGGGCAACAGCCAGATGGATACCTGCGCAACCGGGCTGTCAGGTAGCGTGTTTGAGAATGGGCAAGGGGCACACTGATCGCCTGGTGACGCGCCTTCTTGGGGTAATTGCCCCCACTCTGAAACACGCCCGGTTCAGGCAACGCGCGCAGGCCTCCGGGCCGTGGGTGTTGTGGGCCGCCGAGGCCGGCGAGAGGACCACTTACGACGGACGTACCACCAGCACCGAACACGATGCGTACTTGATGACCCGCTCGGTGACACTACCACCGATGGCGTGGCGCCCGCGCTGCAAGTGGCTGTCGCCAATCACGATAAGGTCGATGCCGGCATCGCGAGCCACATCCGCAATCTGATTGTGGAGAATCCCCTGCCGTATGGTCCCCTGGCACGTTACGCCATACTGGTCGGCCAGGTTCGCGGCATGGTCCAGATAGCGCCGGCCCTTATCCTCCAGCTGCCGGCGTACAGACTCCCGTGAGTCTCCGGACGACGCGGCAACCTTGTCTACCGCCTCATTCTCGATGACATAGAGCGCCGTAACCGCGAGCCCGTGTGCTCTGGCAACGCGCACCGCCATACGGCATGCGTCAATAGAGACGTCAGAGCCATCAACAGGAACCAAGATGCGGGAGAATGGGCTATCATCGGCTGGCCGATCGTCCCAAATGCCGGCTGTTTGCGCTCTCCGCTGTGATAATTCAGGATTCTCCATAGCTCTCCTCTCATCTCTGAGTAAGCTCAAGGAATGCGTGAGGACACACACCTTTGCTAGGACACCTCGTCCTTGCCGGACAAATGTGTGGCGGCACCTCGCTCCGTGCCGTGTTCGGCCTTGATGCGCTTCATCCGGAAGAGGTCCTCACGCTCACGCTCCTCCAGAGCATTCTCGATGAACCTCACAGTGCCCTCGTATTGCGGGATAAAAACGTGCTCCAGCGCATTGACACGACGCTTCGTCTTCTGCAGCTCCCGAGCGAGACGCCACACGGTGGTAAGTGTCTCAGCCAGTTCCGGTATCTTGTCCACAACACTGCGGAAGCGGGCGGCAGCCTCGTCCAACGCAACCGTCGTATTACCGAGGCCATAGGGATTCTCGGGAGGGGCCCCGACACTGGAAACGCGCGGAATCACAACACCCATCACACTGCTGGGCAGGACTTCCACCTCAATGGTGCTGTTCACCGACAGCGCCGCCCACTCAAGATGCTCACGTCCCATCTCAAGTCGTGCCACTTCCAGGGCCGCATAGGCGTCTTCAAGCAGTTTCTGGACGTAGGACTGCAGCGTGACTGAATCGTGAGCTATGTGGATCAGCTCAGTGGTCAGGACCTCGCGCTTCCGGTCCAGGATCTCATGCCCTTCACGCGCACGCTCCAATGTCTCACGCGTGCTCATCAGATTGCTGCGCGTTGGGGCTACGTGCTGTTGGCTCAAGGCCGCCTCCGACCCGTTGTCGAACCTCGGCTATCCTGCGTGGACCCGCGTCGATAGTAGCGATCTAGCTCTTCCTCACGCACGCGCATCAGTTCGCTGCGCGGCAGCACGGAAAGGACATCCCAGCCAATATCCAACGTATCTTCGATTGACCGAGATTCCGCACGTCCTTGCGCGATAAACCGGCGCTCGAAGCCCTCACCAAAGCGGAGATAGGCCCGATCGACAACGCTCAGTTCCTCCTCACCGATGACCAAGGCCAGGGAACGCGCGTTTTGCGCCCCCGCGTAGGCTGCATAGAGCTGAGAGGAAACATGCGGATGATCGCTCCGTGTGAAGCCCTCGCCGATGCTATCTTTCATCAGGCGGGACAGGGAAGGCAAAATGCTGACCGGGGGGTAGATGCCCTGCTGGTGCAGGCTTCTGCTGAGCACAATCTGGCCCTCGGTGATATAGCCGGTGAGATCGGGCACCGGGTGTGTGATATCATCGTTCGGCATCGTCAGGATCGGAATCTGCGTGATACTGCCGGGACGATCGGCGATACGACCGGTGCGCTCATACAAGGCCGCCAGATCACTGTAGAGATAGCCAGGATACCCCTTACGACTCGGAATCTCACCGCGAGCGCTGGAAACCTGCCGCAGGGCTTCGCAATAGTTCGTCATGTCCGTCATAACGACAAGGACATCCATGCCCTTCTGGAACGCCAGGAACTCGGCCAGCGTCAGCGCCACGCGGGGTGTGACGACACGCTCCACAGCCGGGTCATCAGCCAGATTCAGGAACATCGCCACCCGGGACAGCGCCCCACTTCTGGAAAAAGCATCGCGGAAGAAGTCCGCAACATCGTGTTTCACACCCAGCGCAGCGAACACCATGGCGAAGTCCTCGTGAGAGCCACTGCCACCGGTGGAGGAAACAGACT
>CAZEXX010000184.1:6223-8003 GCA_964516885.1 uncultured Anaerolineales bacterium
TCCAACACCCGGCCGCGGCGTTCTTCACCATCGGCCCCCTCGACGATAACGACCTCATCATAGCCGGCGTCAAGAGTGCCCTCCACGACAACAATCGGGCCGTTGATCTCAGACAGGCCCTTGACCACACGACCGCCCAAAGAACTCATGCTGCTCATGTGTACCGTTGCTCCAATTCACGAATCTCATCTCGCAGCTGATCCCGCACTGCATCAATCTGCTCGACGGCGTCATTCGTCACTGTATCTTTGAGACGCACGATTTTCACGACAGACGGAAGATCACGGATGACGATGACCGGGCAGCTCAGACCGATCAATCGGGTCGCCTGCTCGTGGAAGTCCAGGATAAGTGACAACAGTCGCATCTGCTTGTCGATGCCGGCAAACGTGTCCACATCGTCCATGGCGTTCTGCTGAAGGAAACCCTGGCGCAGCAGCCGCGCGGTCTCCAAAATAAGCCGTTGGTCATCCGGGAGTGCATCCGCACCGATGAGTTGGACGATCTGCTGCAGGTGGCTCTCACTCTGTAGCAGGGCCAGGGCCTGCTCACGCAGCGCTGGCCATGTGCCATACCCCTGCGCCTCCCACCAGTCCCCCACCTCATCGACGTATTGGCTATAGCTCTCCAGCCAGTTCACCGATGGAAAATGTCGTTCGGAAGCCAGCGACTTATCGAGGGCCCAGAGACAGCGCACAAAGCGACGGGTGTGCTGCGTTACCGGCTCCGAGAAGTCGCCACCTGGCGGACTTACAGCCCCGATCAGGCTCACTGACCCGTTGTCCCCATTGAGGGTGATCACGCGTCCAGCACGCTCGTAGAACTCGGCCAACCGGGCCGGAAGATAAGCGGGAAAGCCTTCATCCGCCGGCATCTCCTCAAGACGACCCGATATCTCACGCAGGGCCTCGGCCCAGCGCGAGGTCGAGTCGGCCATCAGCGCCACATCGTAGCCCATATCACGATAGTATTCTGCCAGGGTCACACCGGTATAGATGCTGGCCTCACGGGCCGCCACCGGCATGTTGGACGTGTTGGCGATCAGGATCGTGCGCTCCATCAACGGGCGCCCCGAATGCGGATCGCGAAGCTCCGGGAACTGCCTAAGCACATCGGCCATCTCGTTGCCGCGCTCACCACAGCCCACGTAGATGATGACATCGGCGTCACTCCACTTGGCGATCTGGTGCTGCAACACCGTCTTACCCGCACCAAACCCGCCCGGGATGGCCGCCGTCCCGCCCTTGGCCAACGGGAAGAACGTGTCCAGGACGCGCTGGCCAGTCACCAGTAGCTCGCTAGGTCGTAGGCGCATGCGCGAGGGGCGCGGCTTGCGAACGGGCCACCTCTGGAGCATCGTCACCGATCGCTCACCCCGCAGCGTGGCGACACGGGCAATCTTATCCTCCAACGTATATTCGCCCTCTGGTGCGATCCAAGTCAACTCACCGGAAATCCCGTGGGGCAGCATCACCCGATGCTCAACCAGCGGCGTCTCCTGCACCGCGCCCAGAATCACGCCACCGTGTACCGGCCGGCCGACCTCGAGGCGAGGGACAAATCCCCAGGCCTGCTTGCGATAGAGCGGGGTGAGCTGAATACCCCGCGGGATAAACGCGCCATTGCGCGCCTCAATCACCGGCAGTGGCCGCTGAATCCCATCGAAGATGCCGGACATCAGCCCCGGCCCAAGCTCGAGAGAGAGGGGAGCCCCTGTTGTGTAGACCGGCGTGCCCGGCTTGAGACCGGATGTCTCCTCATAGACCTGCAAGGTGATCGT
>CAZEXX010000185.1:0-4737 GCA_964516885.1 uncultured Anaerolineales bacterium
GAATGGGAGAGGGAACCGGAGGTGGTACCTCGGAAACACCCACCTCCGCTCCGCTCTGCGGGCCCAAAGCCCTTCGCCTAGTCTCAACCTGAGTCTGCTCAGGCCGAGGCTTTGGGGCCTTCTTCGCGCTGCATCTTCGGCCTGCGTCGTATGCGTCGGCGAACATGCCGTCTACCTCACAAATCGCCTTCTCACACCCGCAAAAACGGACCCCCTACCGACAACAGCAAGCCCTATCCCCTCTCCCCTATCCCTTGTCCCCTATCCCTCCGCCCCGACAAAATGCGAAGACGCATTCAGCACTGTATGCACCACGAACAGCACCGTGTAGGGCAATCCCAACCGCCAGCCCATCTCCCAGAGCGGGAAGAGGAATCCAAAGAGACTGACGGTATAGAGCACGATGTAGGGAATGAAGACCTGCAGCATCGGCGGCTGCCGCCACGGTATCCTCAGCCACGTGTCCACCACGAGGCCGAAGCCCGCCCACAGCGCCAGGAGAAAGGGCGCGATAACCAGGTTCACCGGCGCACCGCGCGCGACGAAGCCGATCCCCACTGCCAGACCCCCCACCGCCATCAGCGTGTAGAGCACCCAACCCCAGCGCAGCTCCAGCTCAGGTCTCCACAACCGCGCAGAAAAATCCGCCAGCAGCAACACCTGATAGCAATAGCCCAGCACTGCGAAGACAGACCCAAACGAGGTATCTCGCATCGCCCGACTCCCTATGCCTTATTCACTATCCCCTTGCCACATCACACCGTCGCCGACCAAGACCCTGTCGAATGCGCTGCTATATAGTCCCAGTCGTAGTCGATGCCCAGTCCCGCCCCCTCAGGCACCGCAACCATGCCCCGATCATCAATACAATCAAGCCCCGTGATCTTGACATTGGCGTAGATCGGCGGCTCTGAGTCCCGGACTACCGGGTGAACCCAGACCACCTCATAGTAGTTCGCGTTCTTCACCGCCGCCAGGAATTGCAGCTCCGCCGGGCCTGACCGGTGGGGCTCGATATCCAGGCCGACGGTCTCTGCCGCGTGTGCCAGCTTCAGCGCTCCCGTCAACCCGTGGCGCCCCACATCGGCGCGCACAAAGTCCGTCGCTTTCGCCAGGACCAGCGCCATCCGCTCCTCGATCGTAGCCACCTGCTCGCCCTGGAGCAGCGGCGTGCGGATCATCTCCCGCAGCTTTGCGTGGCTGAAGGGCGTAACCCCGCCATCGGAATACGGATCCTCCAGCCAGAAGAATCCGGCCTCGTCGCACGCACGACCCACCTTCAACGCATCTGAGAACGTGTCGTAGAGACAGTAAGGGTCGATCATCATATCCATGGTGCCGCCCACCCGCTCGCCGACCGCCAACACGGTCTCGACGTGCTTCGCCACATCCCGCCACGCGAAGGGATGAATCTTGAACCCTTTGTAGCCTATGTCACGGCACTGCTCGGCGAAGTCGGCGAAGGAGTCCGGCGTAGACAGCGGCCCGGTCACCGCGCCGTCAATCGTGCTGGCATAGGCCGGCACCTCTGTGCGATACGTGCCCATCAGCCCGTGCGCCGGCACCCCGGCCATCTTGCCTGCGAGGTCCCAAAGCGCGATGTCGTAGACCGCCATTACAGCGGATCGCTTGGCCTGCTGGTAGAAGCGCTCGCGGTCCAGCGCCGGTTGTCCAAGATAGCGGCTCGCAGCTGCAGCAACCGCCTGCGGATCTGTGCGCCAGCCGCCGAACTCGCCGACGACCCCGCTATCAGCCGTGATGCGTAGCGCGCCGCCGTTGAATGTCAGCGCGCTCTCGGGATCGTAGTGGAACGCGCGCTGATGCGTGATCCCCTCCACCTCCCACGTGAAGCCCTTTACCTCGATCTTCCGGATTGTTGGCACAGCCATGGGACGACCTCCTCGCCTCAATCGAACTCAATGCGCTACCGCGTTGAACTCCTCCCAACAGAGGCACGCCGTGCGTTCCACATCACCACGCACGATGGTCCCTTCGTAGGCAGCAGACCCTGAAATCGGCACCCACCCCGACAGCGACATCGGCCAGTTCACATCATCAGCAGCGATCCACACGCCGTTGAACCGGCGTGCCAGGTGCAGATGCGACGCATCCGAAACCCCGCCCTCGCAGGACGGGTTGCCGATGGGATCGCCAACGTCCACCACATCGCCGGCCTGAACGCGCCCCGGACCGGCGATGTGCATGTACAGCAACACCCAGCCGGAACCGAGAAACCCATCGCCGTCCAGATCCTGCAGCACCATCCCATCCTCGCTCATCACAATGGGGCCACCTGCCGCCGCCGTCACCCACTGTTGGCTCACCGCGCAGCCGATATTGCGTTCGCCGGTGACGAAGTCGAGGGCAGCATAGGCGCCCACGGTCCCCCAGCCTGGGTGCGGGCCGCCCGTGTAGTACCACGTCTCACCCTCTGCCCACGGCAGCACTAGTTTGGGAGTATCCACATGGGGCGGAATCAGCGGCTCCACGGCAAACCCAAAGGGATCGCCAAACAGCTGACGATAGAGCGCGGTGAAGTTGTCAATATCGGCGACCCAGGTGTCGTGGTTGAGCGACGTATCGGCCAGCATCTTCTGGACCCCGGCTGTACCGGCATTGAGGTCGGCCGAATACTCGATGAACGTACCATCCAGGGTCTGCACCAGCCACAGGTCATCCAGCCACCAACCGTAGAGTCCGGCATTCAGCGAGTTGGCCGCCAGGCAGAGTTGCATATGGAGGCCATCCCAGATGGCCCCTCTCTGATATCCCAACGGTTGAAGTTGTTCGCTCTGCGAGGGAACGGCGTTCATCAGCCAGCCGCCACGCATCTCCAGGAGCACCAACAGCACGCGAGGGCCCACGCTGTATTTCCGAGCCACCAAGTCCACGATCTCCGCGCCCGACATCTCCTGCCCGCTGACCACCTCGGAATAGTGATTGATGTAGCCGGTGGTCCCCGCCAGCTCGGCCGCGACATCGAAATCGGCGTACCCCGGACCGTAGACCAACTCGCTGTCCGGGATCAGCGTATCGCCGGGGCCGGTAAATGCGGCCTCCATTGTGACCTTCAGAACCTGGCCAATGGCCAGCTGATCGGCATTCTCCAGCCCATTGAGGGCCATCAAGGACTCAGCCGTGGTGCCGTAGGCAAGGGCGATTCGCAGCAGGTTATCACCACTCCGCACAGTGTAGGTCGTCGCCGTGGATTCGGGCGGCTCGCGCGTCGGGGTCGGCGTCGGCGCCATCAGGGGAGTGGAAATCGCCGCCGGCGAATCCGCCTCGGCACCGGATCCTCGTCCAGGCTGCGGCGCGGCGGTGGCGGTCAATGCTGCTTGCTCTTCTACCAACGTGGGAATGTGGGTTTCGCGTCTGCAGGCGCTCAACGAACTCAGAATCAGCAGCGCGCCCACGAAGGCGCATCTCATATTTCGCTGTCTCAAGACTACCATCCTTGGGTCAATAACTCACAGGAACGTTGGTGAGGGTACGCTAGCATATTATCAGAATGTGAGGGCATGGCAAACACACGCTCTTCCCACAGCAGCAAGCCGTCCACAGCGACCCAGCGTCCACATCACTTGACACGTAACCACGATTGCCCTAACATAGAGCCGTAGCAACCAAATCAACCCGAGCACCATTCACACACGAGGAGCCGATTCGATGAACACACCTTCACGCTTTCTGATTGTAGGGCTGATCGCAGTACTTCTGTTGGCCGGTTGTGGAGGTGCCAAGCTCGGCACCGCGGACAACCCCATCGTCTGGGCCTTTGTCCCATCAGGTGAGACCGAGACCGTCACCACCGGTGCTGAGGAGCTTTCGGCACTGCTGGAGGATGAGACCGGCTACGTCTTTGATATTCTGGTCACCACGGAGAACGCCAGCGCCATTGAGGCGATGTGCAGCGATCCCGCTGAAGCACAGATGTCCTCGCTCAACACCTTCTCGTACGTCCTCGCCAATGAGCGATGCGGCGTCGAGACCGAGTTGGTCGCGGCCCGCTACGGCAGCCCGACCTACAACGGACAGATCATCGTCAACGCCGATAGCGGCATCAGCACGATTGAGGATCTCAAGGGCAAGACCTTCTGCCGGCCTGATCCCCTCTCCACCAGCGGCTGGATCATCCCCGACCTCACGATGCGCGCAGCAGGCCTTGACCCGCAGAGCGATCTGGCCGAGATCGTGGATGCCGGCAGCCACGATGCCGTGGTCTCCGCCGTCTACAACGGCGACTGCGACGCCGGAGCCACGTACGTGGACGCCCGCAGCACCATCGAGGAGGACAACCCCGACGTGATGGACAAGGTCCTGGTGATCGGCCTCACCGAGGACATCCCTAACGACGGCGTGCAGTTCATCGCCGGAATGGACGCTGAGATGAAGCAGACCATCGTGGATGCACTGCTGGCCATCTCCGAAACCGAGGAAGGCCAGGCCGCCCTCGACACAGCCTACAGCTGGGCCGCACTTGAGGCCCACGGGGACGATTTCTACGATCCCTTCCGCCAGGTCCTGCAGGCTGCGGGTCTCAATATCACCGATCTGCAGTAGTACGTCCGGGAGGCCCAAAGCCTTTCACCTAATCCCGACCAGGCTTTGGGCCTTTCCCCGGATCGTGGCGAGTGTTGTGCGCCGCGGCGGGTCATCTACAAAGCAGTACCGGTTGTGTCACCGGGCGCCCATAGATCATCCGGTGCCGTAAGCAGTCGTAGCCACAGAGGGGGGACC
>CAZEXX010000185.1:4837-7954 GCA_964516885.1 uncultured Anaerolineales bacterium
CGCAATTGCGCCGGATCCGCCGCCAGATCGGGATGATCTTCCAGCAGTTCAACCTGGTCAAACGCTCCAAGGTTATCAACAATGTGCTCACCGGTCGCCTGGGTTACAACAACCAATGGCAGAGCTTACTCCAACACTTCTCGCCGGAGGACAAAGCTATGGCGATGGCCGCGCTGGAGCGCCTCGGGATTGAGGATCAGGCCCAGAAGCGAGCAGATGAACTCAGCGGCGGGCAACAGCAGCGCGTCGGCATCGCCCGGGCCCTGGTCCAGCAGCCGAAAATGATCCTGGCGGACGAGCCGGTCGCCAGCCTTGACCCGGTTCTGGCCCACTCGATCCTCCTCCACCTGGAGGATCTCAACCAGACCGAGGGGATTACCGTCGTGTGCAGCCTCCATTACCTTGACCTCGTCCAACGCTACGCCACACGCGTCATTGGCCTGCGGCTTGGCGAGATCGTCTATCACGGTACGCAGAACGAGATTCGGGCAATGACCGACGAGCAATTCCAAGAGATCTATGGGGAAGAAGCAGAGCGCGTCGGCGGCGGCCTAGAGGGATCGCTGGGAGGTGCGGCATGACCGCGAGAAAAGACAAGATCCAACCGGACAATGGCGCAAGCCGGACCTCCGAGCTGAGCCCCAGCCTCGTATCGGCACCCGTTGCGGGTCTGCTATCGCTCATCGTGCCGGGACTGGGACAGCTCCTGGCCCACCAGATACGTCGTGGGCTCCTGCTGCTGGGTTCCATCGTCACCTCCATCACGCTGTTGGCCTGGCGGATCAACCTGATCGCCACGCGGCAGACCGGCTGGAGCGCCAAGCTCAGCTGGGCACTGAGCCGCGAGCCTTTCTTCATCGGTCTGATGATCGTTGGCATCGTCATCTTGTGGCTGTGGAACGCCTGGGACGCCTTCCGGCAGGCAGATCCCACGAAGCGCGGTGGTGCCAGGATCTTCGTCCTGATCATGGTCTTGTTCTTCGCGCTTGGCTGGCAGATCAGCGAGATCAACCTCTACAAGGCCGTCACCGAGATCTCAGACGTACTGCCGCTGCTCACCAAGATACTGTGGCCCTGGGAGGCCGCGGTTACCCGCAGGACCGACACCATCGCCGCGCGCGCTCAGATCGCGGTCCCCTGTAGCGACACTCCCCCGCCGCCACCGGTTGAGACACCCGGGCAGCCCTACGTTGTGGCTGACCCGACGTGCGGCGAGCTCTCCGACCTCGACGAGGACAACCAGATTGTGCCGGGGACAGACCTGTCGCTGGTGGGTCGGGGCTTCGAGCCCAACACCCTGGCCGAGATCCGGTGGAGCGATCCCAGCGGCAATGAGTTCCAGATCCGCCAGGACGGCGAGTATCTGGCCATTATGACCGACGACACGGGCGCCTTCGAGCTTAACGTGATCATGCCCTATCGGTTGATACCACCCAGTGCCCGGGGCACGCAGGAACACGAGATCGAAGCCCGGCAGGTCTCCGAGATCGGCCCCCTGATCCCCAGCGATCCGCTCAAGCTGAGCATCGAACGCATGGTCGAGACCATCTTCCTGGGGATGATGGCGACCGCCTTCGGCATTGTGCTCGCCGTGCCTATGAGCTTCCTGGCCGCCAAGAACCTCATGTCCGGCTCCTGGGTTACCATGAGCATCTACTATATCGTACGCACGGTCCTGAACATCGTGCGCTCCATCGAGCCCTTGATCTGGGTCATCATCGCGGCCCAATGGGTGGGTCTGGGACCCTTCGCCGGGATCATCGCGCTGACCATACACACCGTCGCCGCCCTCGCCAAACTCTATTCCGAGGCGATCGAGGGCATCGACACCGGTCCCATCGAGGCAGTCCAGGCAACTGGTGCGACCAGGCTGCAGACGATCATGTACGGCGTCGTGCCGCAGATGATCCCGCCCTTCGTCGCCTTCTCCATCTACCGCTGGGACATCAATGTGCGTATGTCCACCATCATCGGCCTGGTCGGCGGCGGCGGCATCGGCTTCATCCTGATCCAGTACATCCGTCTCCTCAACTTCCGCGCGGCCGGCATTGCGGTCTGGTTCATCGCCATCACCGTGGCGATCCTGGACTACATCAGCGCCGAGATCCGCGAACGCTACGTCTGAGTGCTCTTGACGCCAAAGGCCCCGAAGAACCTGGTGGTTCTTCGGGGCCTTCCTGCACCAGGATCAGGGCGCACACCTCTAGAAGAAGCGAAACCAGTCCGTCCCGGTGACAACCCCACACGACAGCATGATGAACAGGATCAGCAGGATGACCCCGCACCCCATCCCCGTACACGAACAGCCGCGTCCAAATCCGAACCTATCCTGCAGCCAATCAAAGACAGCGTCCAGAACAGCCAGCTTGAACAAGCCAACCAGACACCCCTGTCGACGTTCCATCGCCCCTCCTCAAATGAGACAAGACAAGAAAACATGAATGCAGCACAGCCCGGGACCTCTCAATGAGATCCGGCACCAAAGCTGCAGCCATGTGTAGTACGTAGTAGTCTCACAGGGGTTGCACATCCATCCCCGAATGGCCCTCTGTGATCCGCTTTCCGGGCCCAAGGGCCTGCTCTGGAATACGGGCCTGCAGGCTGCTACCGCGCCGGCAGGCCGAACTGGGCGCGCTCCTCGGCGGTCAGTTCGCGCAGGACGCAGTGCTCCTGGGCATAGGCCACCAGGGCCTCCGTGCTGGGCCACACGCGCCGGATCTCGGGCACCGGCGACGTCCCGGCGACCATGACGTGGGTGCCGTCTGGCGACCACTCGCTGCTGTACGCGGTGCCAGGCATCTGAAAGCGGTACACCTCGACGCCGGTGTCCGCCTGCCAGATCCGCACCATGCCCGATTCGTCGCACGAGACGATGCGCCTCCCGTCCGGCGACCAACGGGCGCCAAAGACCGCGTCCGCGTGCCCGGTGAACACCAGCCGTTCCTCCCCCGTCTCCGCATCCCAGATGCGGACCGTGTGGTCCCAGGATCCGGTGGCGATGCGCCTCCCATCGGGCGACCAGTCGGGCTCGCAGACCGAGTCCGTGTGCTTGGCAAAGTGGACCAGCGGCTCGCCGGTCGCCGCGTCCCAGACGTACGCCCCTTCCAGGGAGCCAAA
>CAZEXX010000186.1:0-2887 GCA_964516885.1 uncultured Anaerolineales bacterium
TGGGCGAGCCGTTGATTATCAACAAGGGGATGCGTGGCTCTGAGTTGGAGGATCGGGTGGCCGGATTGCTCCGGTCGGTCGGCCTTCGCCCGGAGTACATACGACGCTATCCGCACGCCTTCAGCGGCGGACAGCGGCAGCGCATCGGCGTCGCGCGTGCGCTCGCGCTCAACCCGCAGTTCATCGTCTGTGATGAGCCCGTGTCGGCACTGGATGTGTCGGTGCAGGCGCAGACCCTGAATCTTCTCGAGGATCTCCAGAGCGAACTGGGGTTGACCTACCTCTTTGTAGCACACGACCTCAGCGTGGTCAAGCATATCGCCGATCGCGTGGCGGTGATGTATGTGGGCAAGATGGTGGAGATGGCCCAGACGGAGGCGCTCTATAGTCACCCGCTGCATCCCTACACCGAAGCTTTGATGTCGGCTGTGCCGCGGCCGGATCCACGCGCAGAGAAGCATCGTATTGTGCTGGAGGGCGAAGTCGCCGATCCGTCGAATCCGCCCAGCGGCTGCTACTTCCATCCGCGATGCCGCTACGCCAAGGATGTCTGTTCTCAGGAGACGCCGCATCTTCGTGAGCTGGAGCCAGGGCACTTCGTCAGCTGCCACCGTGCTGAAGAGCTTTCGTTGACGGGCGTCACGATCTAGGCGGTTCTTTTTCGACCGGTAGGCATAAAGTCAATCTGGCGACAAAGGAGTTGGGTTATGCAGTATCTGCCAACCTGGGACTCTGTAAGCCGGCACCAGGTACCGGAGTGGTTCCACGATGCCAAGCTGGGCATCTTTGTCCACTGGGGTCTCTATTCGGTGCCCGGCTGGGCGCCGACGACGGGAGAGTTGGGCAAGGTTGTCGCCGAAGAGGGCTGGGAAGCGTGGTTCTCTCGCAATCCCTATGCCGAGTGGTACTACAACTCGATCCGCATTCCCGGTGGCGTGTCTCAGGTCTATCACACGGAGACCTATGGCGAGGGGGCCTCCTACGACGACTTTGTTCCGATGTTCAACGAAGCGGTGGAACGCTGGGATCCCGCTGAGTGGGCTGCGTTGTTCCGCCAAGTTGGTGCGCAGTATGTGGTGCTGACGACCAAACACCACGACGGCTTTTTGCTCTGGCCGAGCGATCACCCGAACCCCTACAAGGACGGGTACCACGCCGCGCGAGATCTGGTGGGCGAACTCACGGGAGCGGTGCGTGCGGAGAAGATGCGCATGGCGCTCTACTACTCCGGTGGCGTTGACTGGACTTTCAACGGTACGGTGGTCAAGGACATTGCGGACCTGCAGAAGGCCGTCCCGCAGCAGCCTGAGTACGTTGCCTATGCCGATGCGCACTGGCGCGAGCTCATCGAGCGCTACGCCCCGGCGATCCTCTGGAATGATATCGCCTATCCCACTGCGGCCGACCTGCCCAAGCTCTTTGCGGATTACTACAATGCTGTGCCCGACGGACTGGTGAACAACCGCTTCACGCAATCGTTTAGCTTCGATCCTGAAGCGGGCGAGCTGGCAGGCAGCAAGCACTTCGATTTCACCACACCTGAGTATGCCAGTTACGACAAGATCACCGAGCCAAAGTGGGAGGCCACCCGCGGTATCGGTTTCTCCTTCGGCTACAATCGTAACGAGAGCATCGAGGCCTATCTCTCGATTGAGGAACTGGTCCGCTCATTTGTCGATGTGGTGAGCAAGAACGGCAACCTGCTGCTCAATGTCGGTCCTATGGCCGATGGGACGATCCCGGCGCTGCAGCGAGAGCGTCTGGAGGGCCTGGGTGCGTGGCTCGACGTCAATGGCGAGGCGATCTTCGGGACGCGTCCCTGGCACGTGGCCGAAGGCAGCGGCAGTGGTGAGATGCCTGTGCGGTTCACGCAGAAGGCGGAGACGCTCTATGCCACGCTGTTGGGATCTCCCAAGTCAGGCGAATTCGATCTGGACGGGCTGGTGGCGGATACGGGGATGGTGGTGCGCCTGTTGGGCCACTCGGAGGATCTGGCCTGGCGCCAGACAGAGCGCGGCCTGAGGATCACGATTCCGGATTCGGTGCCGGTGTCGGTGACAGGCGCCCCGGCGTGCACGTTGGCGATGACGCCACAGCCACAACAGATATCCTAAGCACATTAACGAAGTATATCCACTTATAGCAGAGGAGCGCAGACGTGACCGAAAAGGAAGTGAACGAGATCGTAAGATCAATTGAGTTGTCTGAGGAACTTGCCGAGCGATTGGCCAAGGCGGCGCGGACCTATGGTGCGAGCACCTCAGAGGCTGCAGAATACCTGGTGCGCTGGGCGCTTGACCGTATGGAATCGCGGCCGGCGATTGCCGCTGAACGTGGACAGCGTGCCAGTGCGAAGAATGATCCACGGCTGGATTGGTGGCGCGAGGCGAGGTTCGGTATGTTTATCCACTGGGGGCTCTACGCCGTCCCTGCCGGCACGTGGAAAGGCGAGAAGATCAGGGGTATCGGCGAGTGGATTATGCTGCGGGCCCGTATCCCGGTGGCCGAGTATGAGGAGTTCGCCAAGGAGTTCAACCCCGTTAAGTTCGATGCGGCTGAATGGGTCTCATTGGCCAAGCGGGCCGGCCAGAAGTATCTGACCATCACGGCCAAACACCACGATGGTTTCTGTCTCTTCGACTCCAAAGTTACGGATTATGACTTTGTGGCCGCTACTCCCTTTGGGCGAGATGTCTTGAAGGAGCTGTCCGAGGAGTGCCGGAAGCAGGGCATCCGCCTGTGTTTCTACTACTCACAGACGCAGGACTGGCATCACCCTGATGGGAACGGCAATAACTGGGACTATGACCTGGCGGAACAGGACTTCGCCAAATACGTGGAGGAGTACGTCAAGCCACAGGTGACGGAGTTGCTCACCAACTACGGT
>CAZEXX010000186.1:2987-7948 GCA_964516885.1 uncultured Anaerolineales bacterium
ATACGTGGAGGAGTACGTCAAGCCACAGGTGACGGAGTTGCTCACCAACTACGGTCCTATCGGCCTGATCTGGTTCGACACCCCCAAGACGATGACGGAGGAGCAGAGCATCTCCTTGATGGAGCTGGTGCACGAGCTGCAGCCCGATTGTCTGGTCAGCGGGCGCGTGGGCAACCAGATGGGTGACTACGCATCGGCCGGTGACAACCGGATCCCGGCTGAAGCGGTCGACCTGGATTGGGAGACGCCGGCCACCATCAACGACACGTGGGGCTTTAAGTCTTATGATCACAACTGGAAGTCGACGGAAGAGATGATCCAGAAGCTGGTGGACATTGTCAGCAAGGGTGGCAATTATCTGCTGAATGTCGGGCCTACCGCGGAGGGCGTGATCCCGCAGCCCAGTGTGGATCGTCTGCTAGGTATGGGTGCGTGGCTCGACGTCAATGGCGAGGCCATCTACGGCACGAAGCCCGGTCCGATCCAGGGCGTGAGCTGGTGCCGCAGCACGGCCAAGCCCGGCAAGGTCTATATGCACGTCCTTGACTGGCCGACAGACGGCAAGATTGTGGTCCCGGCTATGGATCAGGCGGTCACCGGCGCGACCCTGCTGGCGGATGCGGATGTCGCGCTCGCCATTGAGGAACAGGAGGGTGCGGTTGTTGTGACAGGACCTGTGGAGGCCCCGGACGCCGTCGCTACCGTTGTCGTGTTGAGCGTCTAGGCGCCAAGCAACGGCTGCCTTTCGACATTTCGGATTTTCCCAAAAGCAGCGGGGCGCTCAGCCGCCCCGCTGTTTGCTTATCTCCCATAGGAGCGTGGACTGACGTGATCCAACGAATGGCGCGACAACGGACCCAGGTGCGGAGCCTCTTCTCCGTTGTGCGTGGGAACGCACGGGTGATGGTGGTGACCGAAGGTATTGCCGCGATCTCCTTCAAGTGGTACGGGACGTATATCTCATTGTACATGCTGGCCCTGGGCGTGAGTGCTGTGCAGATTGGGCTGCTCCAGAGCGTCCTTATCTTCACCAAGCTGATCAGCACGCTCCTGGGAGGATATGCTGCCGACCGGTTTGGGCGTAAGCGCGTGTTGGTCGTCTTTGATATCCTCTGCTGGGGCGTGCCCATGTTTCTCTACGCTATCGCACGCAATCCCTGGTATTTCCTGGTGGGGCGATTCATCAACGGCTTTGTGTACATCGTAATGCCCAGCTTTGAGTGTCTGTTTGTCGAGGATGTGCCCCGAGAGAACCGCGCTGCGGTCTATGGTGTGCTGCAGTTCCTTATGGCCGGGGCGAGTCTGTTCGCGCCGGTCGCGGGGTGGCTGGTGGCTCAACGGGGAATAGTCCCTGCCGGGCGGGTGATCATGCTGGTCACGATGGTGTCGTCGGTGGCTATGGCGATCGCGCGACAGTTCACGCTGCGAGAGACTACGGTAGGACAGGAGCGGATGGCGGACACCGTTGGATTGGTGCCTCTCGAGATGCTGCGTGAGTATCTCGATGCCATCCGCACCGCCGGCAGGGACCGGCGGATACGAACGTATCTCGTGGTGCGTAACCTGGTGACGTTCAACGCGGTGATGTGGGCAACTTTCTCGATCATCTACCTGACTGACGCGCGCGGCATCGGCCTGGCTCCTTCTGCGGTTGCCCTGTTCCCGTTTATCTCGGCACTGGTGACGATGGGGATGATTCTGTTGGCCGCCGATCGGCTCCAGGGAGAGCGCGTCTTCAGCAATCTGATCCTGGGCCAAGGCCTGAGCGTGGTGGCCTCGCTTCTGTTTGTCCTATCTCCGTCCGGCAGCATCTGGGGGCCTGTGCTGGTGGCCGTCGGCAACGCGGCAAGCGTTGCGCTCTTTCGCTCCTCCAATAACAGTTATTGGGCGAATCTTGTGGGGGATCGCCAAAGGGCATTGGTCTTCTCCGCAAGCGCTGCGTTGACGGCCTTCGTCACGCTCCCTGCCGGCCCGTTAGCCGGCATAGCGTATGGTGTCTGGTCTCGGGGACCCTTTGTGCTGGGCATCGTGCTGCAGTGTGTCGCGCTGGTGCTGACGTTGGGGCTGGCGTCGCGAGCCGAGGTCGCTGAATAAGGGCTGTCAGGTTTGTCAACTCAATGATGGTGCCTGCTCGAAGGAGTTGAGGGTCAGCTTCTAGTTGGTGTCAGTAGTGGTTCTGCAAAGAACAGAGAGGAACCGTAACCGGTTCCTCTCTGTTGTCATTGTGTGTCTTGATCCGGGTGTGGATTACTCTCGTCGGTCCCGCCGACTTAGCCTGCCACCATCGCTACGATCAGGACCGCGCCCGCCATCACCAATGACCACCAATCGATTGCCTTCCACCTGGGTTCTCGCCGTTCCATGATGTTCCTCCTGCTGAACTGGTGAGTTAGCTCGTATGTTCTATCGCCTGTCCACATTATACTAGAACTTGCGTTCTAATGCAAGGGGCAATTTCGGATTCTCGGCGGTTGATCTATACTGTGTCTAGACTGCGATTGTGGTTGGTAACTGGCTGCGGCTGTTGCATAAGGCTTGGAGGGGGAGGTATCAAGGCACCAGGGCAACAAGGTACAAAGGGGGGACAAGAATACACGGCAATGTGGCGAACCCTGGGGATTTTCCCATAGTTCCGTATACCTGATTCCCTATCCCTTCTCCCTTATTAACTTTCACTTGAACCAAGGAGCGACGACATGACGCGTAAAGAGATCTTCACCGAGAAAGGGGCTGTGCCTAAGGGCGCTTACTCCCAGGCGATAGTGACCGAGGGGTCGGTAGTTTATGTGTCGGGACAGGGGCCGGTGGATCCGGTAACCGGCGAATTCCGGCTTGGTTCGTTTGGTGAGCAAGCCAAGCTTGTCTTCGACAATATTGCGACGCTGCTCGAGGCTGCCGGCACATCGTGGGCGAACGTGGCCCGGGTGGGGATCTTCCTGGCCGATCTGAGCGACTTTGCGGAGATGAACGCGCTGTACGAAACCTATCTGACCAAGCCCTACCCTGCACGAACGACGGTCCAGGCCGGGTTGCCCGCAGGGATGTTGATCGAGGTGGATTGCATCGCGGTGGTGCCCAAGGAGTAGGCCAATGATCATCGTCGATCTGGATACACCGGCGGTTGTTATCGATCTGGATCGAATGGAAGCAAACATCGCCCGGCTGCAGTGCTATCTGGATGAGCACGGCATCGCCAACCGCCCGCACATCAAGACGCACAAGGTGCCAGCATTCGCAAAAAAGCAGCTCGCGGCGGGCGCCGTGGGTATCGCCTGTCAGAAAGTCAGCGAGGCCGAGGTGATGGCTGACGCCGGCCTTGAGGATATCTTCCTGCCCTACAACATCGTGGGGGCTGCCAAGCTGGCACGTCTGATGCGCCTGGCCGCGCGAGTGCGGCTCAGCGTCACTGCGGATTCGGCATTTACCGTGCGTGGCTACGCCGGTGCGGCAACGAAGGCCGGTATTGAACTTCCGGTCCTGGTGGAGTTCGATTCGGGCACACACCGTTGTGGTGTTCAGACACCCCGGGAAGCGGCGGAGCTGGCAGGGCTGATCGCGGATTCAGCCGGCCTGCGGTTCGGTGGCTTGATGACGTTCCCGCACAATGCGGATAGCGACATCTTTGTCCGCGCGACGAAGGGGCTGCTGAAGGTGTCGGGGCTCCCTGTGGAGTGTGTCAGCTATGGTGGTACGCCGGCGATGTGGTCGGCCCACGAGCGGACCGAGGTGACCGAGTACCGTGCCGGTACCTACATCTATGGAGATCGCGCGATCATCAAGGCTGGGTCGATGACGTTGGACCAGATCGCGCTGAGCGTCGTCACGACGGTGGTCAGCCGCCCTACCGCGAACCGCGGCATACTGGATGGTGGGAGCAAGACGTTCTCGTCGGATCTCCTTGGCCTGGATGGACATGGATTGATCCTGGAGTATCCAGAGGCCCGCTTCTACGCTATGTCGGAGGAGCACGGCCACGTCGATTTTGGACCTTGCGCCCGCAAGCCCGAGATCGGTGAGCGCGTTACGGTGA
The DNA here is from genome assembly GCA_964516885.1 of uncultured Anaerolineales bacterium. Classification (GTDB taxonomy): domain Bacteria; phylum Chloroflexota; class Anaerolineae; order B4-G1; family SLSP01; genus PWVB01. The sequence goes on from CAZEXX010000186.1 coordinate 7,018, forward strand.
TTCCCAACCACACCTGCCCGGTGAGCAATCTCTTCGATGAGGTGTTCGGTGTCCGGAATGGCCAGGTCGAGCAAGTTTTCGCCGTCGCCGCGCGCGGTACTGTGAAATAGGGGAAGAAATCAATCCACAGATCACACAGATTACGCAGATTTTTCCCTAAGTCTTTCGGAATGGAGGCGTGATGCCGGCGAAGGGCGATCCGAAGACATATGCGATCATCGGCGCTGCGATGCAGGTGCACCGGGAACTTGGATGTGGGTTCCTAGAGGCTGTCTATCAAGAAGCTCTGGCGATCGAATTCGTCTATCGGGACATCCCGCTTCAGCGGGAAGTTGCACTGCCGATTCGTCATAGGGAACAACTCCTGCAGACCTCATATCGGGCAGACTTTGTATGCTATGGCAATATCATCGTCGAACTGAAGGCTTTGGCAAAGCTGAGCGGCATTGAGGAGGCCCAGATCCTGAACTGCCTGAAAGCTACTGAGTTCGAGACTGGGCTTCTCCTCAATTTCGGAACTCCGTCACTACAGTACAAGCGTTTTGCTCATACCCCACATAAGAATTCTGGAAAATCGGTGTAATCTGTGAAATCTGTGGATTACTCTTCTTCTGTCGGTAAGAGGGCGTGGGTCTGGTCGAGGTAGACCCACGGCTCGCACACGTACGATGCCGATTCTTTTACAAAAAGTGCAAAGGCACTATAATCAGTGAGGGAGTGACCTGCAAGCTTATGGGGGAAACCTATGCCTAAAGAGCTCATCGATCGCATGGCCATCACCATCGTTGATGGAAGCCAGTCGAGGGATCTCATGAAAGCCCTCATTCAAGACCATATCCCTGCTACGACGTTGGAAGCTGTTGGCGGGTTCTAGCAAGAGGCAATGGTTACCTTGGTTGTGGGTATGTCAGAGAGTCGACTGCCGGATTTC
>CAZEXX010000187.1:0-7899 GCA_964516885.1 uncultured Anaerolineales bacterium
CCGGCGCCTTTCGGGGCTACGGTGTGACACAAGGTGTGGTCGCGACAGAGACGCTGGTTACGCAGGCCGCCCGTGAATTGGGATGGGATCCGCTGGAGTTCCGGCTGAAGAACATCATCTCCCCGCACACCGAGAACATTATGAGCAAGACGTGGAGCGAGGGGCGTGAGGCACGCGGTGAGATCATTGAGACCAACGCCCTGCGCGAGGCCGCCATTCAAGGTGCAGCGGTGGTGGGCTGGGCCCAGAAGTACGGGAATACGCAATGGCACGTCGTGCCGGGGAAGCCCCATCTGCGCCGCGGCATCGGGGTGGCATTCTTGATGCAGGGGTCCGGCATTCCCAACCTCGACATGGCCGCAGCCAGCATCAAGATGAACGACGATGGTTCGTTTAACCTGATGATGGGGGCAACAGACCTGGGCACGGGATCAGACACCGTCTTGGGCCAGATCGCGGCTGAAGTATTGGGGTGCAGCTTGGACGATCTGATCATCCGCTCCTCCGATACCGACGTCACGCCGTTCGACAAGGGGGCCTACGCCTCCAGCACAACTTACATCAGCGGCGGCGCGGTCGCGCGCACGGCGGAGGATGTGGCGCGGCAGATCAAGGCCGTGGCCGCCGATATGGCCGGTGGCGAGGCCGGTGACTTCGCCTTGAAGCAGGGGCGCGCCTGGCGCGACGATGGGCTGAGCCTCAGTTTCCGCGAGATCGCACTGCACGCGTTGCACACGCAGAATCAGCATCAGATTATGGGGCATGCCTCATTTGTGAGCCCCGTGAGCCCGCCGCCCTTCGCCGCGCAGTTCGCCGAGGTCACCGTCGATACGGAGACTGGGCAAACTACGGTCGACAACCTTCTGATTGCTCTGGATTCGGGCCAGATCATCAATCCATTGACGGCCGGTGGGCAAGCCGAAGGAGGCATGCATCAGGCTCTGGGATATGCACTGACCGAGGAGTTGGTCTACGACGCCCAAGGCAAGACCGTGAACCCACGTTTTGACGACTACCGTGTCTTCCGCGCCGACGAGAGTCCGCCTATGCAAACACTCTTCATCGAAACCTACGAGCCCTCTCACCCGGTCGGGGCCAAGTCGGTGGCCGAAATCGTCGTCAATGGTGTGACACCGGCAGTACTGAATGCCATCCACGATGCTACCGGCATCATGCTTAAGCGAACCCCGGTCACTCCGGAGCGATTGTGGAGAGCACACCAAGCCCAGGCGCCGCCAGAGACCACAACGTAAATGGCAAAACAACGGTATCAGAGGCGGCGCCCTTAGAGGTGCCGCTTTTCATTTGGTATGTCAATCTCTCATCTGGGTCAACTTCCAGGAGAGAACGCGATCAAGGCACTGACTCGGACAGCACTCAGAGAACGGTAGCCGTGATGAGCAAGAGAGAGGAGAGGGAGTATGAGCTGGAAAAAGTATCATCTGCCTGAAGACGTAGCTGAGGTGCTTGCGGAGAGCCCCAGCGTCACCGTCGTCAGCACCATCAGCGAACTGGTGAACTTAGCGTGTGGCGGGCTGGGAAGCAGCCATTATGAGGTCACCTATGACTTACCGGAGCAGGGCCAGGTCGTCGAGGCGATCGTGGCACGCGTGCGCAATGGCGTATCGGTCAACTACCCAGAGGCGTATATGCGGCGGCGCGACCCCGACTGCCTGGTGATCGGGGATAACCTGCCCACAGACAAGCCGACCTTCCGGCAGCGGTATGGCGAGGAGTTCGATGGTGTGCGCACGGCAACCTTTGAGTGGCTGGCGGAACAGCCGCTGGCTATGTTCGGCTACATCGCTGGACAACCCGGCATGGGGATGGATTCTGTCGTCATTGCTCCCGCCAACGCAGGATTCTTCGCCCTGAGCCTGGCCCTGCTCCAGGGCATCATTCCGGAGAGCGAGATCACCGGTGACTTCATCCCCCGGTCCATCATCTACGTGGCCCCCGTCTTCCGGCACACGCACTTCGCCGGCAAGCAGGTCGTCGTGCACAACCGGCTGCCCAACCTGCATGAGGTCTTCTCCTACAACCTCTACCCGGGGCCTAGCGCCAAGAAAGGCGTCTACGGTATGCTGCTCACACAGGGCGAACGGGAAGGATGGGTCACTACGCACTGCTCAACCGTGAGAGTTGTGACGCCCTACGACAACGTGACCACTATGATGCACGAAGCCGCCAGCGGCGGCGGCAAGAGTGAGCTACTGGAGCACGCACACCGTGAGGACGACGGGCGGATGTTGTTGGGCGAAAACATGCTCACCGGCGAACGTCGCTACATAGAGATCCCGCGTACCTGTACGCTTGAACCCGTAACAGATGATATGGCGCTCTGCCACCCATCGCTCCAACAGGGTTCAGGCAAGCTCTCGGTAACAGACGCCGAAGATGCCTGGTTCCTGAGGGTCAACCATATCGACCACTACGGCACCAATGTGCACCTGGAACGCCTCACCGCTGAGCCGCCGGAACCCCTCCTCTTCCTAAACATCTACGCCGTCCCCGGCAGCCGCGCGTTGATCTGGGAACACATTGAGGATTCCCCGGGAAAACCATGCCCCAACCCCCGGGTCATCATCCCACGGCGTCTGTTCCCCAGCATCGTCAACGAGCCGGTGGAAATCGACATCCGTAGCTTCGGTGTGCGGACACCACCGTGCACCGAGGACCACCCCACATACGGCATCCTCGGTCTGTTCCACATTCTGCCGCCCGCCCTGGCTTGGCTGTGGCGGCTGACGGCACCGCGGGGATATGGCAACCCAAGCATCATCGATACCGAGGGGATGAGCAGCGAGGGCGTCGGCTCCTACTGGCCATTCGCCACCGGACGCCGGGTCGATCAGGCTAACCTACTGCTGGCCCAATTTAGGGACAACCCGAATACACGCTATGTCCTCTGCCCGAACCAATACGTGGGCGTCTGGCACACTGGATTCATGCCCGAGTGGATCATGCGTGAATATCTGGCTCGCCGCGGTACGGCGAAGTTCAAGCCGGAACAGATCCGGCCTGCGCGCTGCGCGCTTCTCGGCTACGCCCTACACCAGTTCCAGGTGGAGGGACGCTTTATCTCGCGCTGGTTCCTGCAGGTCAACACACAGCCGGAAGTGGGCAACGCCGGCTATGATATTGGCGCCCAGCAGCTCTACGACTTCTTCAATGAGCAGCTCAATCTATATCTCACTGAGGATCTGGACCCCCTGGGACGCGCCATCATCGACTGTTTCATGGACCAGGGGTCGGTGGCCGACTACAACGGACTCATCCCCCAGGTTGACCTGACAAACTAATCAGAGGTATACTATGGTCAGGTATCAGCATGAATAAGGAGTCAAGCATAATCAACCGAGCACGTGAGATCGCACAGATGATGGGCTACAATAGCATTGATGCGACGCTGGAGGCCATTGGCCGTGGGGAGCTGATACTACTCAAAGTGCCGGAATCGAAGCGGCACGAGGTTGCGAACTGGGTACGCAGCCAAGTCCCCGAGGTCCGCGGCCAAGACGCGATGTTGGCCGATGTACTGGACGACATCGCTGACGGCGTGGAGATGGCGATGGAACTGCAGCACTATCCCGTCGACACCGACGTATGCAACATGGATCTCCCTAACGGATGGCCAAGTTACTGTGACGCGAACGCCACATCCTGATCAAGGGATCCTGTAGAAGAGAGGAAAACCGCATGAAACTACCAGAGCAGCGTATCCGATTGGTCGCTGCGGACCCAATTGAGGTGGGAACCCGGAGGCTTCTACCTTCAGTTCTCGTCAACACGCTGTCGCTTCAGAGTCCGGACAAAGGCACGTTCAACTTTGTGCGCCTTCGTCCGGCATCGATCGTGGTGGAAAGCGAAGACAGTGCGGAGTGGATCGAGATTCCCAACACAACGGCAAATATCCTGAGCACAATGGCTGCTGCGGCAGCGGGGATCGCACTGGTCAGCAGCTTGATCATCGCGGTAAGTCTGTTTCTCAACAGCCCAAGAGAAGGGAGATAGCCTCCATGGAAGCAGTGAAAGCGCTCTTTGAGAAGCTGGATAGAGTATCCGAGGAAGTCAACGTCAACGCCGTCTTCGGCACACCCGAGACAATTGATGGAGTCACTTTGATCCCTGTTGCCGAAATCATGTATGCTTTCGGCGTAGGGGTAGGGTCGGGTTCCAGCGATGAATGCGACGAGGCATCAGCGGACGCCGACGCCGACGAGGGCGAAGCCGCTATCGGCGGGGCCGGAGCGAAAGCTCGCCCGATCGCTTACATCACCGTGGGTCCGGAGGGAGCCCGCGTTCAATCCGTCGTGGATGAACAGAAGGTCGCCCTTGCCGGCATACTGCTGGGTTTCTGGGCTATCGGTTGGGTAGGCCTGGTGCTGAAGACGCTTTTCACACGTCGCTCCTAGCCTGAATGCCCGTCGAACGCATCGAACACACCGCAACAGGGCTCGCCTGGTATCAGTTCACCGGCGAGCCCTTGCCTTCCGATGAGCGGTTTGTTCACGCCATGGTGACGCGGCTGGGCGGGGTTAGTCAAGGCGCCTATGCCGGCCTTAACCTAGGCGGCACCGTAGGAGACGTCCCCGCTGCCGTTCAGGAGAACCATCGACGCTTGTTCCAGGCATTTGACATCAGCGAGAACCAGGTCGTCAGCCCATACCAGGTACACGGCAACAGCGTCGCACGCGTTGGGTCACGGGACGGCGGCAACGTCATCCCGGAGATGGACGCCTTGATCACATCCACGCCCAGCGTTGCCCTGCTCTTGCGCTTCGCGGACTGCGTGCCCGTGCTCTTCTATGATCCCGCGCACCACGTTGCAGCACTGGCTCACGCCGGCTGGCGTGGGGTAGCCAATGGGGTCATCCCCGCCACGGTTACCGCGCTCACGCAGCAGTTTGGGACGCGCCCGCGGGATCTCTGGGCAGGCGTGGGCCCGACCATTGGTCTGCAGCACTATGAGGTCGGTGAGGACGTCGTCAAGGCTGTGCAGCGTACACTGCCGCCGAAAGTTCAGGTCGCGGAGAAGCAGGATCAACGGTGGCACCTCGACTTGCCCGGGGCTGTGGGGGCTCAACTGCAGGCGCTGGATGTCGGCCACGTCGACCTCTCAGGTTTGCACACGGCGGGCCACACAGACGAATGGTATTCACATCGCGCCGAGAAGGGGAAGACCGGTCGGTTTGGCGTGCTCGTCATGCTGAAATAGACAGCCTCCCCGCAGACAGCGTCTCTTTGGGGAGGCTGTGACGGCACCGTAGTGACGTTGCTGCCCATCGATTCCGGTCTAGGGCGACAACCCCTCGATCTCGAACGTGAAACCAAGGACGTTCAACAACACCGAGTCAGCATCCTGAGGGACCGCAAACTGCAGCTCGAAGTCCTGGTAGTCATCCGGCGGGATCGTCCAGGGCAACAGCGGCGTCGATATCTCCAGATTACTGCGTCCGCTGCCCGACGTCACCTCCACAGCCTCAGCAGCGACGCGAAGGTCAGACTCTCCATCGTTGTAGACGGTACCTGAAATCACTATCACGTCCCGGTCTGCATCCAAGAAGACTTCGTAGAGCTCCACATCCGGCTCTGCCGGACCTGGTCTCGGCGGCTCGAAATCCAGCACCACAGCGGCCTGATCGGCAGAAGTAGGATCAGCCCGGAACCGCCACACGAGCGGGGCAGATATCGTGCGCGGGATCACGTAACCGGCGCTGCCGCGGACCGAATCGCCGGCCCCAACCAACGCCGTCAGACGGCCTGCGTCACCCAGCACAGTAGCGGGTTCATTGAGAACATGTCGCTGCCCAGCTGCGTCCTCAAGCACCATATCGAAATAGGTCGGATCCACGGCGCTCGCCAACGTGTTTGTGATCTGGTATTCAACGACAAAGTACCACGAGTCCGCACCATCAGGGGTTGCGTTCTCAACCAAGCCGGAACTCACGACACGCACGATGAGCCCGTCGACGTTTTTCTCCGCGGTCGGCAGCACAGCTTCCGGCAAGTAGCGAGCAGTCACGATCAGCCGGGCCGGCTGATCACCACCCAACACCATTAGGGTCAGGCCAGGGCGATCTTGGCTCATCGGCGCGGTATCTCCGCTGTCTACGCGTTTGCCCTGCGGCGACCCGAATGCCAATTGGGTCCCGTTCTCCAGCGTGAGGGTAATCCGATCTGCGCTGGACAAGCCCGACAAAAGCGATTCCGTCGTCGATGCATAAGGCAGGCCGACCACGTAGTTGATCACTGTACCGTACATCCACATGGCGAGCTCCTGCTGCTCAGTGGGCAGAGGCCAGCGGCCCTGTTCCGGCAGCACGGCGACGACCCGGAAGCTCGTACCGGCAACGCTCAATTGCGTGGGCGCGATCGTCTCCAGCGGCGTGTTGCCCTCCTGCAGAACAGTTAGCTCCGCCGGAATTACCGGTGGCGACAGAAACGTCGTCAGCTTGGTAACGCTCACCGCGTCCGCCCCCCCTGTCGGACGATTGCGCTGGAGCGAAAGCACGCCACCAACGACAACGCCGACCATAATACAGGCGCCCAGGACAATCAGGAGAATGGCCCAGGTTGGGGGGGTGACTCTCCGCCGTGACTCTGGCTTAGTCATAGGCTCGACTCGCGGCCTGGGCGGCACAGAGGCAGTCTCTTGAACCGGTGCAGCAGTAGGTTGAGGTTCTTCTGTCGCGGGAGGCGTTTCCGGAGCATCGGCCGTGAAGTAGTCATAGGCCTGACGCTTCTCACTGTTGGCCAGGACATCATAGGCCTCATTGACCTCCTTGAAGCGCTCCTCGGCGTGGGGATCGGTGCTGAGGTCAGGGTGATAGGCACGCGCCTGGCGCCGGTAGGCAAGCCGGATCTCCTCAAGAGAGGCTGTCGGCGATACTCCCAGAATGGCATAGTAATCTTTAACGCTTTTGTGAGTCATGACGTTTGTCGATACCCCATGGACTACGGTATGGTGTCCGGCAGCGACGGCGGTGCAATCCGAATCTTCACCTCCGGCTTGGACGCCTCAATGAGGCGGTCCACACCCAATAAGGGGACGACGACGCGGACCGTTCCTATCGTCGGCACAGTGAAAGACAAGTGTCCCTGGTCATCTGTATATCCTTGCGCCAGCTCCCGCTGCCCATCAGGTGACAGCACCTGAACAAGGAAACCGGTGACACCCTCACCGGCCCCCATTGCACCATCTTGGTCTGCGTCGAAGTACGCAATCACCCGGAACGTACGGAAGCCGCTCGGCTCAGGGGTTACAGTCGGCGTCTCAGGCCGTGTCACGAGCCGGAAAGTCAGCGTAACATCCTCCTCAACCGCGGCGGGCGGAGTCGGTGTGGCGACGACTGATGTCTGCGGCGTGGGGGTAGGCGCCGGTGTCGGTGCATCTTTGTCCGGGATCGGAGTCTGTCCCGGTTGAGGCGTTGGGTCCCCCGGCACCGAGAGATCGCAGGCAACCGAGTAATCGCTGTTCACTGTGTCCCGGGACGCCATGCGCAAGCCCTGCCCCACCAGAATATAGACGTAACCTTCGTAGGTAGCGTAGTACGAGAGCCGGCTGTTGAAATCCCCCAACCCAATGTCATCATTGGCCATCAGGTAGGTCTGCTCACTCGGACCACTGTAAAACACCATCCGGGGATCCACAGCAGGATCGAGATCCGAAGTCTCGCAGGTCAGCTGCAGGCCGGGCTTGACCCGAATCTTGAGGAAGTCATTATCCACATCCCCACCGCCCCAGGGAACGAAGTTCATATTATACGTTATCCGCGGAGCAATCGTCGTGGCAATGTTGAAGTCAAAGTTCGGCTCATATTGATCAAAGCCCGCCATCCAGGTCGCCCCGGGCTGCGGCGTGGCTGTCGGTCCGGGCATAGCCGTTGCGGTCGGCGA
>CAZEXX010000188.1:0-7872 GCA_964516885.1 uncultured Anaerolineales bacterium
CTGCCCGCGGACGGAGGCTGCGATTGCCCGACGTTGCCGCCGCGGAAGACGTGCCGCAACGCCGTCTTCCGGCGCCACGTCTGTACGGGATCTGATGGCATCTTGTACAGAGGACCCGGCGGGCCGTCTTCTGCCCGCGGACGGAGGCTGCGATTGCCCGACGTTGCCGCCGCGGAAGACGTGCCACAACGCCGTCTTGCGGCGCCACATCTGTGCAATACCGTTCACTTAGGGTTTCGTGGGACGTTTCCTTGCTGGTAGGGGGCTCCCGTGGTATAGTGACCGCCAGTCTTTCAGTGGAGGAGGCCAGTGTATGTTCAAGACTCACAGTTGTGGCGCGCTCAGGCCGGGGGATGCCGGCAGATCCGTGACGTTGGCGGGATGGGTTCACCTGCGCCGCGACTTCGGTGGTGTGATCTTCATCGTGCTGCGTGATCGGAGCGGCCTCGTGCAGGTCGTCGTCAGCGGAGAGTCCCCCGCGGAAGCCCAGACGGCTGCCGCGCAGGCACGGAGCGAATTCGTTATTCAGGTGGAGGGCACCGTGCGCCAGCGGCCCGCCGACCAGGTGAACCCCGACTGGCCTACCGGGGAAGTCGAGGTCGAGGCTCACGCTGTCCGGATTCTCAACACTGCCAAGACGCCGCCCTTCTATATTTATGATGATTCCCCGGTTGACGAGGCGCTGCGGCTCAAGTACCGCTACCTCGATCTGCGCCGCGCGCGACTGCAGCGCAATATCATGTTGCGCCACGAGACTGTGCAGTTTCTGCGCCAGGCTCTGAATTCACGGGGTTTCCTTGAGATCGAGACTCCGTACCTCTTCAAGTCGACGCCGGAGGGCGCGCGCGACTACCTGGTGCCGAGCCGGATTCACCCCGGACGCTTTTACGCACTGCCTCAGTCGCCCCAGCAGCTTAAGCAGCTGTTGATGGTGGCGGGCTATGAGAAGTACTACCAGATCGCTCGCTGCTTCCGCGACGAGGATCTGCGGGGTGACCGCCAGCCGGAGTTCACGCAGTTGGACCTGGAGATGTCTTTCGTGCACCGGGATGATGTCCTGGACCTGATTGAGGAGATCTTTGCTGAGCTGATCCCGGCGGTCACGCCTCAGAAGCACGTGCTGTTGCCGTTCCCTCGCCTCTCCTATGCCGAGGCCTTGGAGATGTACGGCACGGACAAGCCCGACCTGCGCTTTGGGATGCAGTTGGTGGACCTGACGGCGGTCCTGGAGAAGAGCAGTTTCCGCGTCTTCAGTGGGACGGCGGCATCAGGTGGCAAGATCAAGGGTATTGTGGCGCCGGGATGTGCCGGCTACACCCGGCGCGAGATCGACGGGCTGACCGACATCGCCAAGCGCGAAGGGGCGAGGGGGTTGGTCACCCTGGCATATACCGGTGGTGCGGTGAAGGGGTCTGCGGCGAAGTTCCTGACTGAGGATGAGTTTGCCGCGATCGCCGAGACGACGGGGGCTGCGGAGGGTGATCTGGTCTGCATTGTGGCGTCGGACGCCAAGGTTGTCGCGGCCTCGCTGTCGGCCCTACGGCTGACCTTCCGTGACCGCCTGGACCTGGTGGATCCCGACACGGTCGCCTTCGGGTGGGTGCTGGATTTCCCGATGTTTGAGCGCAATGAGGAAGAGCAGCGGTGGGAAGCCGCGCACCATCCCTTCACAATGCCGATCCCCAACACGTATGATGAGATGTTGGCTGATCCACTGGCGGTGTTGTCCGATGCGTATGACCTGGTGTGCAACGGCTGGGAGATTGCCTCCGGCAGCATCCGTGTGCACGATCCCAAGATCCAATCGGATATCTTCCGCATGCTTGGGTACGAAGAGGCAGATGCGCAGGCGCGCTTTGGCCACATGATGGAAGCCTTTTCGTATGGCGCGCCGCCACACGGTGGGATCGCGCCCGGCATCGACCGGCTGGTTATGATTCTGGCCGACGAGACCAACATCCGCGAGGTGATTGCGTTCCCGAAGACGTCGCAGGCCACGGATTTGATGGCGGGTGCGCCGGCCGAGGTACCCGCGGATCAGCTCAAGGAACTGCATATCAGCATCGCCGAAGAATCTTAAGCCTGCTCACGGCAGAGGGGGAATAGGAGATCGTGCCACGCCATTTGCTGCAAAGCCCTTCTTTTGAGCTCTCCTGGCGACCTCAGCGAGGCGTTTTCCGCCTTGAGAGCCCCGGGCGGTATTTCGAAGCCGGGCCCGGCGTCGAGTTTGTGCGGCACAATTGCATCCATACGATCACGTCTGCGGAGCTCACTGCGGGGCGCGCTGTACAGGAGAAGGTACAGGACGCTCACGGTGAGGCGGACGAACTGCAGATCCATTACCAGGAGACCCTCGGACTCGCGTTGTCGCTGCGCGTTCGGCTCTATTCCTGCCGGCCGTTCGTTCTGTTCCAGCTGTCAGTCGTCAATGTGGGAACTGATGCTGTCCGGCTGCGTCGGCTCTTCGTGAGGACACCCCCTGGGGGGATCACCACTGCGGCCGCGCCCTCAGGCTTCTACGTCAATGGCTGGCAATCCTGGTCACCGGCTGGGTATCGTCCGCTGGGGTCCAGTCATTTTCATCCCTCGCTCCCCGAACGCTGGCTCCAGGGGCCCATGATCCACAACGGACGAACGCCGTGGGCCAGACAGCCCGACCGTTTCTGGAGCGAGACTGTGGGGGCCGTCATCACCCCGCGCGAAGCGTTGATCGGGGGGATCGCTTCCACCGCCGACCAGTTCGGCCAGATGTGGGCGGATCTGCGACCCGGACACCTCCAAGTCATGCTGCAGACCCAGTTGGATGATATCCCCCTCGCTGTCGGTGAGTCCCAGCACTCCGAATGGTACTACTTGGAGTGGGTGCCCCTGCCCAACAGTGATCCCTTCGCCCAATATGCGCACGCCGTGGCTCGGCAGATGTCGGTGTCCCTGAAGCGCACGACACCGACGGGGTGGTGCTCGTGGTACATGTACGGGAACAACGTCAGCGAGTCGGATGTGATGGAGAATCTAGCTTCTGCGGCACTGTTGGCGGATGAGATGCCGTTGCGGGTACTGCAGTTGGATGACGGCTACCAGAGCGTTTGGGGCGACTGGGCAATCCGCAACGAGCGCTTCCCGCACTCGCTGTCGTGGCTGGCGGATCGCATTCGCGGGTCCGGGTTCGAGCCGGGTTTGTGGTTGGCGCCGCTGGTCGTGGAGCGCTCATCGCAGATTGCCCGCGCACACCCTGACTGGCTACTGAGAAGGAAGCACGGCCGGCCGGTTAACGCCGGGTTGGTCTCCAGATTTGTCGGGCGGGCGTTGGACCCGACTAACCCTGAGGTGATCGCCTTTGTCCGCGATGTTGTCAAGAGAGCCGTGGATGATTGGGGCTACGGGTATCTCAAGCTGGACTTCATGTATGCTGGGGCGCTGCGAGGGCGGCGGTACAATCCGCGGCTCACACGGGCCCAGGCGCTACGCCGAGCGTTCGAGGCGATTCGCGATGCGGTCGGGCCGGACACCTACCTGGTCGGCTGCGGTGCCCCTTTGGGGCCGGCTGTGGGGCTGGTTGACGCGATGCGTGTTGGACCGGACACGGCGCCCAGCTGGACGCCGGATTTCCGTGGGTTGGGGCGCTTTGTCAGCCGGAACCCGGCGTTGCCTAGCTTGCGGAACAGCCTGCACAATGTGGCAACTCGCGCCTGGATGCACGGCCGCTGGTGGGTCAATGACCCTGACGCGCTGCTGATGCGCGATGCCAAGACGTCACTGACGGGTGACGAAGTGCTGGCCCAGACGACGTTGTTGGGACTATGCGGTGGATTGAGCCTGCTGTCAGATGACCTGGACGATATCGCGCCGGAGCGCAGGGCGGTGGCTGCGATGCTGATGCCACCGCTGCTGGACGGGATGGATGTGCTGGATCTTCTCAGCTCGCGGATGCCCGAGCTGGCGATCGTGCCGGTGGCGCGGCCATGGGGGCGTTGGCGGCTGATTGGATTGTTCAACTGGACGGAGACGCCGGTGGAACGAGAACTCCCGGGTGCCGTGACGCTGGATGAGCGGAAAGCTCACCACGTTGTGGACTTCTGGGAGCGTCGCTATTTCCGAATGGTGCCTGGGTCCCCGCGACCGGTCCTCCACATTCCGGCGCACGGTGTCGTGCTACTGGGAATCCGCCAGGTGAAGCCTCACCCACATCTGGTCGCCTCCACGTTCCACATCTCTCAGGGCGCTGAGATCACGCGGTGCGAGGTCGAGGAGCATCTGTTTGAGCTTGAGCTGACGCCACGGCGTCTGGCCAGCGGGGCTGTGTGGTTAGCGCTTCCAGCTCGCCCGACGCGGGCGACCCTGGATGGTAAGGTCTTGCCCGAGAAGGCGATCCGCGCCATTGCCTCCGGTGTCTGGTCGGTGACGTGCCGTGTGGACCGTTCTGGCACGCTCAAGGTGTCATGGGAGCCCCGGGAGCCACAGGTGGAGGATGTCAATACGCAGGGCGATCAGGCTGCTGCGTAGCGCTGTGTGCCGCCGACGGACACCACGCAGAACGAAAACGCGCCTGCCGTATGCGATGGACCCCTCAAGCCTAGGCCTGGGCGTCGTGCCTTGACAGCGCCGCACGCAGTGTACGTGCCACTCGCTGCAGCGCTTCCGATGTCAGCATCTCCGGGACGCGCGGTCTCGGAAGATCGACGGTGACGATGTCGATCACGTGACCAGGGCGGGGACTCAAGACAACCACGCGATCGGACAGCAGTGCCGCTTCCGCGACGTTATGGGTGACCATCAGCACGGTTCGCTGTGATCGCTCCCAGATCCTCAGCAGTTCCTCGGCCATACGCTCCCGTGTCAACGCGTCCAGCGCGCCGAAGGGTTCATCCAGGAGCAAAACGTCGGGGTCCTGACAGAGGGCACGGGCAATCGCCACCCGTTGTGCCATCCCGCCTGACAGGTTTGAGGGGTACTCCTGGGCGAAGTCACGCAGCCCCACGAGGTCCAGGAGAGTGGCGCTGCGCTCACGGATCTTGTCAGCCGGTGTGCCGGCCGATGCACCGGCGAGTTCGAGCGGGAGTGCCACATTGGCCGCCACTGTCCGCCAGGGCAGCAGCGTCGGCTCCTGGAATACCAGGCCGACTTTTCTCTGCGGGCCCCGCTGGGCCTGGCCGTCAAGATAGATTTCGCCGGCGCCCGGTGGGATCAGACCGGCGACCAGGCGCAGCAGGGTCGACTTACCGCATCCCGAGGGACCGATGAGGCAGACGAACTCTCCGCGTTGCACGTCGAATGTGACGTCGTCGAGGGCATCCAGGCGCCCCAGGTGACTGGTGAAGCGGGCCGTCAAGCGGCGAATGCTCAACATCGGTGCTTTCGCCGCTTCCCGACCGGCGGTGAGTGATGCGGGTTGGTAGGCCGTAGGTGGCATCGTGCGGGATCAGTCCGCCGGCTGGATGAACGCGTTGGTATACAGGGCGTCCACGGGTGAGGTGGTGTCGATCATGCCCGCGTCACGCATCACAGCCTGTGCCTGCTCCCAGGCCGAAGCGTTCATCAACCCCGGTGTCGGGGTCTCCCATAGCGCAACTGATCGGTCTAGGACGGCCCTCTGGACGGCGCTGTTCTCCTCCAAGCCCTCGATATAGGCGGCACTCATCTCGAAGGCTTCTGTCTGATCAGCGAGAACATCCTGAAGCCCGTGCAAGAAGGCATCCACAAAACGCTGTGTCTCCTCCGGGTGGTCGGCGATGTAGGCGTCGCTGCTCACGATCACTGCCGAGACCAGGCTGACATAATCCGCTGCCCAGACACCGTTGTATGCGATCCCTTGTTCGGCCAGGACCGCCGGCTCGTTATTGGCGTAGACGACGACTGCGTCCACCGTGCCGTTGGTGAGCGCCGCCAGTTGTGCATAGCCGATGGCCTGTAGATCGATGTCGTCCTCGGTGAGACCTGCTACGTCGAGCAGGGCTCGCAGTCCAATGTAGGAGGCGCCAAACGTCTCCGGGATGCCGACGGCAAGACCAGCCAGGTCAGCGGGGCTTGAAAGCGGCGTTGTCTCCAGAGATATGATGCCCACCGGAAAGGCCTGGTACCAAGCTGCGACGGCTTTGACCGGCAGCCCCTTGCTGCGGGCCTGGATGACCTGGTCACCGCTGGCAATGGTGAAGGGAGTCTCGCCGGCGGCCACCAGTTGGATGCCGTCGGTTTCATAGCGGTAGTCAAATGTCACATCGAAGCCGGCATCCGTGAAGTAGCCACGCTCCTGTGCCATATAGAAGGGGCTGAATTGCACATTGGCGACGTAGCCCATTGGGAGCCCGATGGACTGCAGGTCGGACGGTTGGGATGCGCATCCGGCTACCAGCGTCAGGATCAGGCTCATAACGACGACGAGACCGCCGATGGCCAGGCGGTTGCCAGGCTGGGTGCTTCCGCTGTCACTTGCGTTCGGTGTTTGCATAGTTCTCTCCTTCTCAGTGAATTGAATGGATATGGAACGGCGGTGCTGCGCAGTCTAGTGGCCCTGCCAACGCAGGAGTGTGTGCTCCAGCAGCGTGAAAAGCGCGTAGACTGCTGAGGCGATGAGCATGAGACAGAAGATAGCCACGAACATCATCGGAAGGTCGTAGAGATTCTGTCCCTGTTTGACCAGATACCCTAGCCCCTCGGTTGAGGCCACGAACTCGCCCACGACGGCGCCCATACCGGCCATGGTGCCTCCTACCTTGAGTCCGGCCAGGATAGCGGGAAGGGCGGCCGGTATCTCGAGCTGCAGTAGGGTCTGAGCCCGGCTGGCATCAAGAAGCCGGAAGAGATCGTGCAGTCTGGGGTCGATGTTTTTCAGACCGGTGGTTACGTTGACCAGGATGGGAAAGGAGACAATCAGTGCACAGACGACAACCTTCGAGGTGATGCCGGAGCCGAACCAGACCGTGAGCAGTGGCGCCAGTGCGACGATGGGGATGGCCTGGGAGAAGGCGATGACGGGTTCGACGAGGGCGGCGATGAGGTGGCTGTGCGCGACCATGTAGCCGAGAACGAGGGCGACCGACGTCCCTACGGAGAGCCCCAAGCCCATTTCCAAGAGTGTGACGCCGGTGTGGTGGGCCAATGTGCCACTGCGGATCAGGCCGGCGAAGCGGGCGGCAACGGCTGCCGGGGTCGGGATCAGGAAACGCCGTGCGCTCTCGGAGGTCAGTATGACGCTGATCTGCCATAGGGTGAAGAGTAGTACGGCAGAGATCAGGTAATAGAGTGCACGGTTCGGTCTTCGCACAGTGCGATCTGCTATGTCCTGGTACGTTTGCGGGCTGGCATGGTTTTCCGATGCGATCATGGTGTCTGTCCCTCCAACGAAAATGCCCCGAAGCCTTAGCTCCGGGGCAACACACTCACCTACGTGATCTGTGCTCCTTCTCTCATCCGGACTATACCGTCGGCCTCGGATTCTCACCGAGTCTACAGAGACGGTCGGCTCAGCCGCCCGTTACCTGTTCGCGGGCTTGCTCTGTGATCTCACAGCGCTCACCGCCGATCGGGAATTGGCGGGCGCACACTGACGGCGCACCTGCCTCACCCTGCCCCGAAGAAGGCAATCTATTGGTGACTATATCACGTTTCCTGATCTTGGCATGTGTTGCTGGTGTGGTATGATCTCCGCCCGTTCTGGTGGCTGGGGATCGCTCTTGTGTGGGAGATCGAGGCAGCCTGATGTGCAGTTCGGCATCTGAAGTGATCCGGTGAGCAAATTGAACAAGGGTGAGGGACTTACCCTTGACGGAAAAGGGGATTGTGATAGAATGTTGAACGAGCTGTGGGGGAGGCCTCGCAGAGCAAGCACCTTAACAGTTGAAGAGTAACAGGAAACAGCTAGTAGAGACAGCAAGA
>CAZEXX010000189.1:0-7794 GCA_964516885.1 uncultured Anaerolineales bacterium
GGATCACGCAGGTCTCTTGGGTGTCTGGATGTGTGTAGCGGTGATGCTGACAGTTCACCGCTACACGCTTTCTGTGGCAGAGATGGTGCGGCGGGCTGTCTTCTGCTGGTGCGACATGGTGGGATGCGGGAGAAGACGAGGAACCGCCGGTTCTGTACGGGGAGAGGCGGGCGTGCTCTGCAGTGGCAAGTGCCACAGATCTAGCCCTAAAGTACTAGGTCGGTTTTGGTTTCCTGTATTTATTGTATAATGACGGTGCTCTGGTTCAAACAGTGCGCTTCTAATCGCCTGGCAGGCGTTGGGCGGTGTGAGGCGTTTAGAAAGGAAGTCCATGCCCAAGACGTATGTGTCCATTGACCTGGAGACCACCGGCCTCAATGCTTCGCGCGACGCGATCATAGAGATTGGGGCGGTGCGATTCAACCAGGAGCGGGCGCTGGAGCGCTTCTCGACGTTTGTGAACCCCGGTCGCAAGATCCCTCCCTTCATCACCGAGCTGACCGGTATCTGCGATGAGGATGTCGCGACGGCGATGGGCGGCCACGAGGCGGCCCAGCTTCTGGCTGAGTTTACCGGACGCGACCCTGTCATTGGGCACAATGTGAAATTCGACCTGGCGTTCCTGCGGCGCCATCACGTCCTTCAGTCCAACACGGCCATCGATACCTTCGAGATGGCCGGAATTCTGGTCCCGCACGCGCGCCGCTACAGCCTGGCTAACCTGGTCAAGGAACTGGGGATCGATTTTCCCGACCAGACGCACCGCGCGTTGGACGATGCCGAGATGACGCAGGCGCTCTTTCTGGTTCTGATGGAGCGCGCTGTACAACTATCGCAGGATCATCTGCAGGAGATCGTGCGGATGGGTCGCCGCGTGAGATGGGGCGGCACACATTTCTTCGAGGATGCCCTCTACCAGCGCCAGCGCCACGGCTTTCAGGGCGGGATAGGAGCGCAGCTAGCCGGGCGGCTGGGTGCGGAGTCGGTCAGGAGACTGTTTGCGGAGGAGTCGTATACACCCCCGCTGGAACCCCGCAAGGAGCCGCGGTTCATCGATCTTGAGGCACTGACGGCGATGCTGCAGCCCGGTGGTGAGATTGCCGACAGCTATCCTGGCTATGAATACCGCGACCAGCAGGTCGAGATGATGCAGGCGGTGGGCTCGGCCTTCAATTTGGGTGGCGATCTACTCGTTGAGGCCGGCACCGGCACCGGTAAGTCGCTGGCCTATCTCCTGCCGGCGGTGGAGTGGTCAGTTCTCAATCGGCAGCGGGTGGTGATCTCCACCAATACGATCAACCTGCAGGAGCAGTTGGCCAATAAGGACATTCCGCAGTTGGCCGAGGCGCTTTACGACTTCAGATGGCAGATCCTGAAGGGACGGTCACACTACTTGTGCCGGCGCCAATTCGAGACAATGCGCCGGCGAGGCGCGACGAGTGAGGATGAGGTCCGCGTCTTCGCCAAGGTGTTGTTGTGGCTGCCCAATACGCTGGACGGTGACGGGGACGATCTGTTTCTGCCGACGCCCGGCGAGCGTCACGTCTGGCACACACTCTCGGCGGCCAACGAGGCCTGCGATCTTGAGCACTGCCCATTCTTCCAGTCCAATGCGTGTTTCTTCTATGATGCCCGGGCCAAGGCAGAGAGCGCACATCTTGTGATCGTGAACCACGCGCTCCTGTTGGCCGATGTGGCGTCGAGGAATCGCGTGCTGCCGGACTACGATGTGTTGATCGTCGATGAGGCGCACCATCTGGAGCGCGCGACGACGGAGTCGATGCGCTATACCGTGAGTTGGCAGGATCTATCCCGGGCATTTGACGATCTGTTGCGTCCCGGCCGTGGCATCCCAGGATTGCTTGACGAAATCCTGGCGATGGCCCAACGGCTGCCGGCCCAGGCTGCGGTGCGGGCTCAGGAGCTGGTGCTGCAGTTGAAACAGGCGGCCGACAGCACACAGCGCTACGTGGAGATGCTGTTTACGGATCTGGAGGTCATCCTCCGCGATCAGGCCGGCAAGAGTGGGGGCTACGGCCTCCGGCTGCGGGTTACCGACGATCTGCGCCAGTTAGGAGGATGGGATGGCCTGATCATGCTCTGGTCCCAGGCGGAACCGCACTTTGGGACGTTGACTCAGGGGCTCGCGCAGCTGGTGGCGGGCTTGGGAGACTCCGAGGGCGTTGATGAGGCCGGCTTTGAGCTGCCCGCGGTTAACAGCGCGCGGTCTCGCCTGTTGGGTATCCAACGTGTCCTGGGCACCGCAAGTGGTCAGCTCAGGCAGTTCATTGTGGAACCGGGCGAGAACAGCGTCTATTGGATGGCGACCCGCCGGCGGGGACTCTTCACGCTCAATGTGGTCCCGCTGGATGTCAGCCCGTTGATTCAGGAGAACATCCTTGCCAAGAACCGTTCGGTGATCTTCACCTCGGCCACGCTGCGCATTGAGGGGAGCTTTGATTACATCCGTGAGCGGCTGGGGATTGGGCGTGAAGCGGCCGAGCTGGCCGTGGGCTCGCCCTTTGACTACCCCTCGGTGGCACTGCTCTATGCGGTCTCCGATATCCCGGAGCCGCGCTCCACTGGCTATCAGAAGAGGGTCAATGAGACGCTGATCGAGCTGTTTCAGGCGACGGAGGGGCGTGCGCTGGCCTTGTTTACGTCGTACAGCCAGCTCAAGGCCACGACGACAGGGATCACAGAGCCGCTGGGGCGTGCTGGGATCACGGTCCTATCTCAGGGTACCGGCACCTCGCGCGCGCAATTGCTGGAGAGTTTTCGGACCGGTGAGAGGGTCGTGTTGATGGGCACTCGGTCCTTCTGGGAAGGTGTGGATGTGACCGGCGAGGCCCTTTCCTGTTTGGTGATTGCCAAGCTGCCGTTTGACGTGCCGGATGACCCCATTGTTTCAGCGAGGTCGCAGGCGTACGAGGATCCCTTTGGCCAGTTCATGGTGCCGGAAGCCGTGCTGCGCTTCCTGCAGGGCTTTGGCCGGCTGATTCGGACGGCGGCGGATCAAGGCATTGCAGTGGTGCTGGACCGCCGCATCCTGACAAAGCGGTATGGACGGCGGTTTGTGGATTCTCTGCCGGACCCCACAGTTATCCAGGGGCCGGCGGCAAGTCTGCCGTTGGCGGCGGCGCGGTGGTTGGACGGCAAATCGCTGCCCGGTGCGGACCTGTCGAGTCTGTCCGAGGATGAGGTGATCTTTATGTCGTCGGGCGAAGATCCCGCGGACAAAGAGCCGGACTGGTTCTGGGGGGCGTAAGGGGTAGGTCTCGGGCTAGATGGAGAAGGCCCTAAAGCCTACGGAGAGCCTTTAGGCCCTGTGCGCCTTGAGCATCCTGCCCGCTCTGCCCTTTGTGTCGTGGTCTTGTTTTGCGTATTTTGCGACAGTATATGTGGTCTACCACTCGGTGCAGACGCTCGACACGAAGACGTGGTACTCAAAATGCGCAGCGGTCGTCCTGGTCGACCTAGGTTCCTCGAGCGCAAAGATGCGGGCAAGATGCCCGCGGTCCCAATAGGCAAGATGCACGTGCCCAAGATGTCGGGGTGCGCCGGTGTTTCGGTGATCGCTTTTTCACCTTACCGCTTGCTCGCTTTTTCGCTCATTCGCTGATTCTAGCCCCGCGCAGCGGGGATTCTCTCATTCTTCTCACTGGAGGTCGCTATGCGCATCGTAGTGGATGCCTTTGGTTCTGACACTTGCCCTGGTCCCGATGTCGAGGGCTCGGTGATGGCTGCACGGGCTTGGGGTGACGAAATCATCCTGGTGGGGCCCGAGGCGCAGACTCGGGCGGAGTTAGCCAAGCACGATACTCAGGGCCTAAAGATCAGCGTGGTGCACGCACCCGAGATCCTGACGATGGCGGATCATTCGGAGGCCGTGCGGCGCAAGGTAGACTCATCCATCCGGGTGGGAATGCGCCTGGTCAAGGATGGCGAGGCTGACGCGTTTGTCTCGGCGGGCAATACGATTGCCTGCTTGGCCTCGGCGATCTTCGATCTGCGAAGGATACGCGGCGTGCGCCGCCCGGCGCTGTGCACGGTCTACCCGTTGACGCTCAACCCGACGGTCTTCCTTGATATGGGAGCCACCGCAGACCCGACGCCGCAGATTCTGCTGCAGTCAGCGATGATGGGCAAGGTATACGCGGAACGGGTGCTGGGCATTGCGAACCCGCGTGTGGGCCTGCTGGCCAACGGTGAGGAGGAGGAGAAGGGCACGATGGTGCTGCGTGAGGCTTTCGCGCTCTTCAAGACCGCTGACTTCAACTTCGTGGGGAACGTCGAGCCCAAGGAAGCGGTTAAGGGGGAGGCGGATGTGGTGGTGGCGGATGGATTCACCGGCAATATCCATATCAAGACCGCGGAAGCGATGGCCTCTTTCGTGAAGCGGACGATCCAGCATGATCTCTTGGACTCGGTCTGGTCCAAGATCGGGCTAGTGCTGCTCGTCCCCGGCTTGATCGTCGGGTTGCCCGGGCTCCTGCTGCTCACTCCTGGGCTGCGGCGGCTGACCAAACGGCTGGATTATGCGGAAGTGGGCGGTGGGCTTCTGTTGGGGGTGAACGGTGTCGTAGTTGTCGGCCACGGTCGTTCCAATGCCAAGGCGGTCAAGAACGCGGTGCTGCGCGCGCGTGAAGCTGTCGCAGGTCAGGTGATTGCCACGATCAAGGCCGGGCTGGCAGCCGGGAAGTAGGCAGATCAGAGCAGACGGAAGATAATATGAGGAGACGTCCATGCAAGTGATTGCCAAAGAGTCCTACATCAACAGGCGCAAGAAGATCGGTGAGCTGGCCCCTTTTGCCGGGCTGATTCTGCTGGGCGCATCGGCTGTACTGATCGTCGTGAAACCGGAATGGCTGTGGGTGACGATGGCCGTGGTGTGGGTGGGCTTCATTGTCTCACTGACCGGCAGCTATCTTGGTGAACGGTTTGTGGGTCCCAACGCGCACTGGAAGCGCGTGCCTGACGCGCTGAAGGGGCTGAACCGCGAGCACTGGCTTCTCATGTATCAGCTGGCCTCTCCCTTCGTCCTGGTCGAACCCGGCGGCCTCACGGTGATCTCCGTGAAGCCTCAGGGTGGGCAGGTCACTTACGAGGATGGTCGGTGGCGTCACCGGCAGAAGCTGGGCTTCCTGCGGCGCTTCGCCGGCCAGGAGTCCATCGGGCGCCCGGACCGGTTAGCGAACGCCGAGGCTCAGGTGGTCCGAGATCAGCTGGCGAAACGATTGCCCGAGGGGACAGAGATACCGGTGCGGGCTGTGATCTTGTTCACGCAGGCAGAGATCGAGCTTGATGTTGACGTTGATTCTGTGCCGGTCCCGACCGTGCGCGTCGCCACGCTCAAGCGGTGGCTGCGCAAGAACCCGCTGAGACCCAGGCTATCCGAGGAGACCAAAGCATTGCTGGCCGAGGCTCTGCAGCTTGACGGGGAGGCCGACACGGAGTAGACGTCCGTTTTCTGCCGTAGACGGCGTCGCGACAGCTCTCACAGGACTCTGTGAGAGCTGTTTTTCATATGGCGACTGTGGGCAGACGACTGTGTGTGCGATTGTGACGTGCTCAACACCTGGTCACCTGGTTAGGCGCCAGCTAGTTTGCCGGTGAGTGCGAACCCTGGCTGGCTGAATGGGGTGCATTCCCCGAGAATTGGGGTATACTAGGTGCACCAGTTTGCGGCTCCTGTCACGGTTTTTCAAACGCCCGAATCCGCTTTGGAGTGGTCTAGGGCGTCTTTTTTTGTGCAGAGTCGCGGATGGGAAGGAGGTAGTACCTGGCCAAGAACTGGTCATGACAGCGTTGCTCTGTAGTCAGATGCCAAATTTGGAAGGAGAAAGAAATGTCCCGTAAGTCCCTGTTTAGTGTTCTGTCAGCCTTTGTGTTGCTCGCTTTGGTGCTTAGCGCTTGTGGCACGCCCGTTGCGGCCCCCACATCTGAGCCGGCCGCGGCTCCCGCTGCGACTGAGGCTCCCGCCGAGCCGACAGCTTTATGGACTCCCGCGATCAAGCAGGCTTTTGCTGCTGCCATCGATCGTGAGGTCCTGGTAGATCGTGTATTCGAGGGTCGCAACATTCCAGCGTACCACATGGTTCCTGTTGGATATCCCTATGCGACAGAGCCTTTCCTGGATAAGTACGGCACGCGCGATCTCGATCTGGCGATCTCCTTGTTGGAGTCGGAGGGATACACCGCAAATAGCCCTCTGGAATTCGATTTCTGGTATCCCCCGGAGCACTACGGCACCACCACGGCGGACGTCGTGCTGGTGCTGAAGGAGCAGCTTGAGGAGACCGGACTGATGAAGGTCAACCTCAAGACCCAGAACTGGGCTGAGTACGTCGATAGCTTTGTCGAGGGCAGCGCCTTCCCCGTCTTCATTCTGGGTTGGTTCCCTGACTTCGCCGATCCCGACAACTGGCTGACCCCCTTCGCTTCCTGTCTGCAGTCCCCGGACAACGGTGTGAACTACTGCGATGAGCGAATGGACGACCTGCTGCAGCGCGCTGCTGCTTCGTCCGACCCCGCCGAGCGCGAGGCCCTGTATGCCGAGCTGGGCGATTATTATGCCGAACAGGTCCCGACCCTGCCGCTCTTCTGGGAGCCCGAGTTCGTGACGTACCGCGATGGCGTTGAGGGTGTACTGATCGGTGCACCGTTTGAATTCAACTACAACATGATCAGCTTCGGCGCTGGCGCCACGCCTGCATCGGGTACTACTGACACTGTCATCATCGGCACCACCGATGAGGTCAACAGCCTCGATCCTCAGGATGCTTACGCCACCCACGACTGGGAGATCATCAAGAACACCGGTACGGCACTGCTGAAGTACGTGGCCGGTACGTCTGAGTTGGCCCCCGCTGCTGCCGCGGATTTCCCCACGGTCAGCGAGGATGGCAAGAGCTATACTTTCACTCTGCGCGAGGATATCAAGTTCGCGGACGGCACGCCTGTGACCTCCGCCGACTATGTGCGTGCTTGGGACCGCTTGGGCCTCGAGGGCCAGGTCTCTGGCTTGATCCAGGTCTATGTCGAGAGCGTTGAAGCGCCCGATGACTATACCGTGGTCTACAACCTGAAGGATTCCTTCGGCTTTTTCGATGCACTGGCTGCTGCGGCACCTTTCGTGCCTACGAACCCCGCCACCTTCGCGGATGATGAGTTGGTGCAGTATCCCGACACCATCGAGGGTATCGGCCCGTACCGCATGGCTTCGTATGTGCCCGGCGAGCAGATGGTCCTTGAGGCCAACCCGGAGTACTACGGTGACGACAAGCCCATCATCCCCAACGTCATCATCCGCTACTTCGCCGATCCCACGACGATGAGCAATGCGGTTGAGACCGGTGAGATTGACGTGGCGTGGCGTACCTTGGGTCCTGTTGAAGCCGTCCGCCTGCAGGACGTCGCGGGTCTGACCGTTGAGACCATCAGCGCGCCCGCTCTGCGTTACCTGGTCTTCAGCATGAACTACATGGCTGGTGGTGAGTAGCTCCTAGGGCCGCACGCATCACAGTCGCAAAGTTCTCGGGGCGGGAGAGCACGGTTTCCCGCCCCGAGTCATAGTTTGGGTGGATGCTCGTTCAGGTCGGTCTGAGTCTCCCGAGGGCTCTGTTACCGAGGGATTGAGACCGCTCTCAACGCACTAACCACTCCACTGACTTGCTCGTGGACACGGATGCGTGCCATAGTCCAGCGTCCATCAGCAAACATCCAACCTCACACACCAAGCTATCCAGTATTTCTGTCCCTCAGCATGTGCCTGGGGGAAAGGAGACCTGTAGA
>CAZEXX010000190.1:0-4341 GCA_964516885.1 uncultured Anaerolineales bacterium
CCGCTGCTCATCACCAAGCAGATCATCACCGGCGCAATCGAGGCCATCAGCAAGCTGCCGCAGCGGCTCGTTTACTTCGGCACAACTGGGGAGAAACTCCTGGCGGCCATCGGCGGCGCCAAGAAGAGTCTGCGTAACTCGTGGATCGACAACATCTTTGACCTGGAATTCTATGGCAGCAAGGTCCCTGCCGGCATTGCTGTGGCGGCTGGGGCCGCTGTAGCCGGTGTGGTGGTCATTGTGACCTATGCTATCTTGACCGGCGCCTCAGGTGAGGAGATTGTCTTCACGGCGCTGAGCGCCATGAATTTCGCCATGAGCGTGAAGGGTGTCCTGGATGCCGCGCTGGGCCTGTACAAGGCGAACTTGACCGGCACATTCAAGTACGGCGTGGCCCATGCCATGAAGACCACGACGGTGAACTTGCGCGCGGCGGCCAACGTCGTTGCCATCATTGGGCTCGTGGTCAGTGCCGCGATTTCGATCGGGTTCTTTGTGGCGCAGATGATCACCGGCGGCGTGGCCTTTGTCTCACTGGAGTTCAACCGGGAGCTGGCTGCCGTGATCGCGGGCATCATCGTCGGCGTGATCATGTTCGCGATTGGGCTCATTCCCATTGTGGGGCAGATCATCGTGGCCATCATTGGGCTGATCGACGCGATTGTGGGGCTGGTGTGCACGCTGACCGGCCTGGACACGTATGGCGCGGATGATCCCGAGAACACGGGGGCGACCGTCGTGCGCGACTATGTGTGTGCCGGGATCTCCGGCGCCCTGTCCAAGCTGGTCCAGTTCCTTATCTACAGTCAGAATCCCATCGTGGACCTGGAGAACGAGGACAGGCTGCAGGTGGCAGACTTCGCTGTGGATTTGTTGGATGCCTACCCAGAGGTTGGTTTCACGAAGGGGAACCAGCTCAGTGTGAGTGCCGACGTCACAACCTATCTCTACCGGCACTGGCCTGTGTCAGCTCTGGCGTACACGTACGGCTGGCACTATGCCAACAGCTATCTCAAGAAGGCCAGCTTCTCCTATAGCTTCAGCCCTGTGGAGGAGGACCTGCACGCCACGTTGGGCTTGAGCACCAGTCGCCCATCACAGTGGTACGGCGACTATCCCTTCCAAACGGCGACATCGCTTGACAGCGGCTACGCGTTCACACTCTCCCCGGCCGGCATCAACGTCGCTGTGCCGGGTTACTTGAACGAGGGGCATGCGATCAAAGCGCAGGAGTGCTTCGTGGTTCCCAATCCCTTGTTGACGCCGCCGCTGATTCCCGTCTGCTATCTACGTGATAAGGCGGACAGCTTCCACGTCGACCTTGGCCTGGTCTTCGACATCCTGCCGGCAACGGTGGGTGGCTTCCTCGAGTTGACACCGAAAGAAGGCGGCTATGCGCTATCCTGGGGACAGAGCGGAGACGTGGTCTTCCCAGTGTTGCAGGATGCTGACGGTGACGGCTTGCCCAGTGCGGCCTTCGGCGGCGGTGACCCCAGTGATCGCACACCTGACACTGACGGCGACGGGCTCTCGGATCTGGTCGAGGAGCAGTGGGGCAGCGACGCGACGCAGGCTGACACTGATGGCGATGGCCTCTCCGACTACGACGAGCGGCGCTATGGCACGAACCCAAGGCACGCCGACACGGATCACGATGGGTTGAAGGATGGGGCCGAGGTCGCCGGTTGGGAATTCGTGTACGGCTTCGATTCCGCGGGCAACATTCTGATCACGCGTGTGACTTCCGATCCGCTCTCACCGGATACGGATGGCGATGGGTTGATCGACAAGCTGGAGAACGTCTACGGCCTGAATCCTCGCGTCCCCGGCCCGGCAACAGTCCTGACGATTGAGTCCACGGTGAGCGACGAGGATGGACTGGTGGCGCCAGGGGATACTGTAGCCTACACGGCTACCGTGGCTAATGAGCTCCGCGACCGCTATGCCTTGGGTCTATTGGAGGTAGACTTCCCTCCGGCCGTGCAGGACGCGAGTCTGGTGCCGGTGCCCTATGAGCTGGCACCGCTCTCCTCGACGACGCTGGTCGGCGAGGTCACGGTGGACCCCCTGGCCTCATCCCAGCAGATCAGCCTGACCAACCGCGCGGGGGCGATTATCGCCAATATCCGCGAGGCCGTGGTCGCCGGACGACAGCTGTGGTTACACTTCGACGAGGCTGCGGGCGCCACGATCTTCGCAGATGCGTCGTTGCTGGGTCACGATGGAACGTGCGGCGGCGCCGGGTGTCCGACGAGCGGGGCAGAGGGCACGCTGTTGCGAGCCGTGGATTTCGATGGTGACGATCGTGTCACAAGCGGGACCGATATGTCTGAGGAGAACGCCACGATCTCGCTGTGGTTCAAGACGACGTGCGATGACTGTGGGCTGTTCTCGGCGATCAAGAGCGGAACTGCGCAGCGGGACCGCACGGTTTACCTCGACGACGGCAATCTCTGTGCTCGCCTTGGCCGTGCTACACAGGAGGTGATCTGCACGTCAGGTGTGGATTATGGCAACAATGCCTGGCATCACGTAGCCACTACCTATGGCGGGGCATTGGGTGGGCAACGGATCTATGTGGATGGCGAACAGCGGGCTGTGGGCACGCTGACCGGCTCTGACTTCCCACAGCAGAACGCTGTGTGGATCGGCTACGCGGCGGATGCCGGGACACCGTACCTCGATGGCCTGGTCGACGAGGTCGAGATCTATGGCCGTGTTCTGGGTGCAAGCGAGATCGCCGATAGATTCAGACAGCCGGTTCTGCATCTCACATTCGATGCCGGATCTCCCTCTAGGTTCCGCGATGTCTCATCTCACGGACACGGGATTACATTTGGTCCAGAGGAACCCGACGCCGGTGGGGCCGGCGTCATCGGGCGCGCGGCGGGATTCAGTGGCGATGCCTTCTTCTGGATTAACTCTGCCGACGACAGCCTCAATCTAGGGCGCGGTGACGGCCAGTTCACGTTGGCAGCGTGGGTCTATCCGGAAGGAACGTCCACGACGTGGCGCGGTGTGGTGGGTCTGGACAACCACGACCATCCGAATCGCTCCTATCCAACGCTCTTCGTCAACACCTCACTGCGCCAGATCAGAGCGGCTTTCGGTAACGGGAGCCAGCTCTGTGAGGTGACGTCGGTGGGCAGCCCCCTGAAACGCGACACCTGGCAGCACGTGTTGGCGGTCTTCGATGGCACGAACTTTGAACTCTATGTGAATGCGAGGCGGGTTGGGGCCGATGCCAACTGCGCAGGCACGAAGCCGTACGGCAGTGATGATCTCACCGTCGGTCGCGCCGGCAGTGCCACCTCGGTGTATGTTGACAGGGTGGAGGTCGCCAGTGAAGGAGATGGCTCCGGGAGTGCAGAGTACAATGCGTTCGTGGACAGCACCCGGGTGTGGGGCGATATGGATGTCGGTCGGGGGACAACTGACATCGGCGTGGGCTATACTGTGTACGGTGACTGGCCACACTCGGTGACCCTCATAGAATTGGACAAGACTCTTAGGGAGCTGGCACGCGGGGATGACGACCTGTTGGTGTACCGTATGTTCCAGCCGCACGAGACTGGGTCGTTCTCCCAGGACTATGACGAGGACGGTGAAGGTACGCTCTACGGGTCGGTGAGCAATACCTACTACCAAGGGGACATTGACGATCTGCGCCTCTACCGGTTTGCGTTCGATACGGACGAGGTCAAGGATCTGTACCAGAGCGCGGTGCGGATTCTGGAGCTGCGCCTCGATGAGCCCCCGGGCGCGGCAACGTTCTCGGATCACTCGGGCAACGGTGAGGCGGGCATCTGCGATGGCGATGCGTGCCCGATCACCGGGCTTGCCGGTCGATCGAACCAGTCCGTCTGGACGGATGGGCAGGACGATAGGATCCTGGTGGACGTGGACGTGCCCGAAACAGACTATGCCGTTTCGTTCTGGTTCCGGACCAAGTCCTATGATGATTTCTGTCGCAACTGTGGGCTGTTCTCGGTAGCTGATGACGGCGGCCAGGACAGCATGGTGTACCTGGATGGCGGCGCGATCTGCGCCAAGGTTGGGCTGGAAGAGATCTGTGGCTCCGCCGACGCGGCCGATGGTAGATGGCACCACGTGGTGCACACGCTTGGAACCGACATCGCGGGGCAGCACCTCTATCTCGATGGGGCGCTTGCAGCGTCCGGCACTACCACGTCGGCCGATTTCACCGGGCAGACGCAACTGCGGCTGGGACAGGCCGGAGCTGCAGCCCAGGGCTACTTCGAGGGAGCACTGGATCACGTTGTGTTGCTGCGTGATGCGCTCGATCAGACCGGCGTCGGCGCGCTGCGCAGAGAGCTGCCG
>CAZEXX010000190.1:4441-7784 GCA_964516885.1 uncultured Anaerolineales bacterium
GGATCGATCCGGACAGCACAACACTGCGTTACGTCGACTGTGGACGTGAGTTGGCGAGTACACCAAACGCGTTGCTGGAGGATCAGTGGAACCATATCGTGGTGGCGTTCAACGCGGATGGGCTTGTCCTGTATATCAACGGGGCGCAGGACCGTGCCCTGGAGGGGCCGCTAAGCGACTGTGGGACGCCCTCTGCGGTCCATCTCGGTGGCGATAGTCTCACAGGATGGGACGACCGAGGGTTGCCGTTTGCCGGTATGATGGATGAGGTCAGCATCTACGGCCGCGCACTGCCCAGGCGCGAGGTCGAGGCTCTGTACGAGTACCAGATCTCGTGGGTGGACGTCAGTCACGAACACCGGATCACAGTGGACGCCGACAAGCCGACGGCGACTATCGTGCTGCCTTCGCCGGTGGTCGATATGTCGCCGGGTCGCGTGATCTATATCCGAGCCTATGACGAGACAACCCGGGTCGAATCCGTTCGCTACCGGATCAACGGTGGTGCCTGGCAGGCGGCCACGCAGAACGGTGCGGCGTGGTTGTTCAGCTTCACGCCTTCGGTGGAGGGACGCACCACGATCGACGCGCAAGCGTTCGATTCTGTGGGTTCAAGATCCACGACTGCCAGTGTGGCGTTTGACGTGGACGACACATCGCCGGTAGTTGCCGTAGACTCGGCGACGACGCAGCGCGTGCTGCCCGTACGGACGGTGGTCGAGACTGTCAGCTCGCTCAGCGGGCAGACGTTCTACCCCGACGCCGGTGATACCGTGTACGGCGGCGGAAGCGGCACCTGGTTCGCGGGAAGCAGGGCCATAGGGTTCCGTCGTCTGGACGCAGACGTGATTGATCGTGTGGATGTGCATCTGGCCGTTGAGAACGCGATGTACGAGGGCGCTGAGGCGGAGTTCGCGCTGTCGATCAACTACGTAGAGGTGGGGCGGTTCTCGGTTGCCTTCGATGACGTGGAGAAGAACGTCAGCTTCACCTTTGGTCCCCTTGCGGAGTGGCACGGCTACCAGTATATCATCGAACTGGAGATGCTATCGGGGAACAATCTCCGACTTCCCCTGGGCCAATCCACGCTGACGTTCTACTCGCCGGACGAAGTCAGAACCGAGGTCGTGGATCTCTCAGGGTCGGTGCACGATCGTGGTGCTGCCGGCGTCGCCGCTGTGTGGGTGGATCTGGTGGAACTATCCGGGGCGTCCCTGGGCGGTCGCCAGCCGGCGGTGGTCACCGATCAACGTTGGAAGATCGCCTACGCATTGCCTGCGAACACCAACGGGCGCTATGCCTTGATGTTGGAGGCCGTGGATGGCGTGGGCAAGAGCATCGTGCGCCAGGACGAAACGCTCTCGATTGATGGCGTTGCTCCTGGCGTCGCCGTGACCTATGCCGAGGATGACGGCGGGCTGATGATCGGTATCGCAGAGAATGCGCCGGAGCTCTCCGGCATCGCCGTGGACGTGCCCTATCCGGCCGGCCAGCGGCTGGCTTTCAGCTTTGAGGAGGCGGCTGGTGCCACGACGTTCCGGGATGCATCCGGACGGGAGCTGGCGGCTACGTGTGTGGGAGCGGCATGTCCCACTGCCGGGGTGTCCGGACGTGTGGGTGGTGCGCTCAGCTTCTCCGGGGCGGAAGCCCTCGTGGTAGAGGACATCCTCGTGGATGGCGGCGGCGGGGAGACCGTCAGGGCCTTTGAGCCGGGCAACTACACGATAGCGGGCTGGTTCCGGAGCTCAGCCGCGACAGAGCAGACACTGTTCGCCGCCACAGTACCGGGCGATCCGACACAGGGCATCTGGCTGCGATTGGCGAGTGATGGCAAACTGCACCACGACTACCGGTTGAGTGGCGAGGCCAGCGTTGTCTCGTCCACGGTCAGTTTGGCCGACGGCGCCTGGCATCACGTGGCGGCGGCCAAGAGCGGCACAGCGCTGAAGTTGTTCGTGGACGGCCTCCAGATCGATGGCGTAGCCTTGGTGGGTGATTGGGGCGCCCCACTTGAGGTGGCAATCGGCCAGCGCGCTAAGGATGTCGCCGGCGAACGTTTCGTGGGTTTGGTTGATGAGGTACTCGTCTATCAGCGCGCGCTGCCGGATGAGCGGATCAAGGCGTTGGCGCAATCCGTCGCATCGGGTGTGGGGCGACTGGAGATCAGCTATCGTCACCTGATGGGACAGGATCTCTATGAGGAGCTGTTGGCATACTTGCCCATGGACGAGTCCGCAGGCAGTGAGACGTTCCTCGATCTGGGCCTGTCCGCTGAGCATGGTTCCTGCATCGGAGCGGGGTGTCCTGTCGCCGGTGCACCGGGCCAGTTCGGCACTGGGCTCACCTTTGATGGTGTCGACGATGTCGTCAGTCTCGGCACCGTAGAATTCGGCGGACCGTTGACGTTTGCCGCGTGGGTTCGTCCCACGACGGCCTCGGGCAGCCAGACGTTGCTCTACCACGGTCTCGGCGCCGACTATGAGGACGGTAACCTCTTCCTGCGGATCAGGGATGGGTACTACGAATTCGGCATGGCGGATGCCTCGTGGGGCGACACAGTTGCGCGGTATGAGGTGCCGGCCGAGGACATCGGTGCGTGGGTTCATCTGGCCGGGGTTTGGACGGGGTGGGGGGGTTGGTACCTCTACCGCAATGCGGAGTGGGTGGCGCTGGGCGACCGGAACTTCAGGGCCGATGCGACCTACCGTGTGCCGCTGTCAGTCGGCGCCTTGGGGCCGGAGGCTGCTGAGGCATTTGCCGGCTCTATGGACGAAGTTGCAGTCTACGCCCGGGGCCTGGATGAGTATGAGATCAGGGCGCTAGCCGATCCGCTACGTTGGCAGGATCTGCCGGTCGCCGACGCGGGCGCTGCCCTGACGCAGTGGTCCACACAGGTGGTGGGTGTGGAGGGCCCGCACCAGGTTGATCTTCGCGTCACAGATCAGTTCGGACGTGTGAATCTGGTGCCCGATGTCTGGGCTGGGGAGTTCGACACGGCAGCGCCGCGTGTGACGCTCACGGTGCACGATGTCTTTGCCTCCCCCTCTATGCATCAGTACTGGTTGGCGGTCGAGGACTACAACGTAAGTGGTCACGTGTTCACAGATGCCACGGGAGCAGATCGCACGTTCACGGGGACCCATGGTATCAAGTACCTCGATGAAACGTGGTACACGGACATCTTCACGACACCCAAGGCGATCGAGCTGAATCCGCCGGGCCGTGGCCTGGAAAAGGATGAGGCCCCCTACACTCTGACGGCGTGTGATCTCTACAACCAGTGTGCGTCGATCTCCGCGGGTCCAGGCGACATCGCTCCCGAGCGACTGGCGACAGGGCCAGA
>CAZEXX010000191.1:0-7725 GCA_964516885.1 uncultured Anaerolineales bacterium
GTAGACGTCACGTTCGCCGGCGCACACCGTGATGCCACGAATGAGAGCGCCGGCTGAACAGTCAGATCGGGCGGCCCGGGGTAGAGCAGAAGGGACTCCGACCACTCGGCGGCAGAGAGAAGGTTGTTCTTGAGGGTTCCCGCCAAACGCAACCGGCCCGAGCCTGTTCACTACAGGCTCGGGCCGGTTGCGTTTCTATCGAAGGTGTAGCGGCTAGCGCTGTTCCCACTTCACGGCGTCGAAGCCGATCAAGCGGGTGCGGTAGGACTCGTAGGTCACGTCGGAGAGTGAGACGTAGTCGCTGCTGGTCCCCCGGAAGCTGTAGGTGCCCAGCGAGACCCACTGACCGCCGGTGACGGACTGGTTCACGATCCTCAGCGTGTAGCCGCCCGCGTGCCTGATCCAGTAGCGCGCCTGGCCCGTGGTCGTGTACATGTCCGGGACGTAGACGAAGACCTCATACCAGCGGCTCTGGAGTTGGGGATACCAGCGTGCCCAGTTGTAGTTGTACTGGACGGAGTAGTTGTTGTAGGTCCAGACCATCGTGCCGTTGTGGCCGCCCACCACGGTGCGCCAGCCGGTCGGGACACCTCCGGTCACAAAACCGCCATCCGTGTTGTCGACGATGACCGTGCCGGTCGCCGGCGGCACCGGGGCAGGGGGTTGGGGCGCTGAACCCGCAGCCCACGAGAGCTGCGCCACTGCAGCACCATCCATCTCGAAGTACTGGAGCTCGATCGTGACGGGTCCGCCGGGTAGGTAGATCCCGTCCGTATAGGCGGTGGCGGCTTGCCGGTACCAGGCGTCGATGAGCAGGTGCCCGTTGACCCAGAGCCGTACGCCGTCATCGGCGGTGAGCCAGAAGGTGTAGTTGCCGGCGACAAGGTTCGCGTTCTGCGTCCAGCGTGCCGAGAAATTGTCGGCATTCACGACGCCGGCCTGTGGCGAACCAAGGCCCCAATTGTAGTTGACCGATGCCTCGCTGCGCGACAGCACGGGCGTTCCGCTCAGAGTGAGGTTGTTGAAGTACTCGGCACTCCAGTTGCCCGCCGGAGGCGGTGCCGGCTGAGGCGCCGGCTGCACTCCCTGCTCGTACCACTGTACGTTGACCGAGGCCAGGCCGGTCTCTTCGAAGTACTCCACTTTGACAAGATGGTGGCCGGAGCCCAGATACCGGTCGACTGTATAGGTCGCTGCTGGGTGAATGGTCCACTGGTCAATGACCAGCTGATTGTCAATCCACAGGCGGACGCCGTCATCGCTGGAGACAGAGAAACGGTATGTGCCGGGAGTCACATCAATGTACTTGGTCCACCGCGCTGAGAAGTGATCCGCATTGACCTGCCAGTCCGGGGAGGCGGTCCACCAATTGTGATTGATGTTGACTTCGGCGCGGATCAGGGCCGGGTCTCCTGAGAGACTGGTGTTATTCCAGTAATAGGCCTGCCAGGTCGGGTCTGTGTGCTGCGGCGTGATCGGTCCCTGTGCGCCTATGGGAGCGGCCAGGGTCAACAGCGCCACCAGTACGAGACTCAGAAACCCCAATTTGCGAGTCATCTACGTAGCCTCCTCTGTGTTCTCCGACGTGTCGGTCGGTCTATACTTGGATATCGTTGTTGGGCACACTACATCTTTAAGACGGTCACGCCCCGGCAAAGGTTCCGGGGGTATTCCCATGATCGTTGAATACGTGTTGCGTGTGGGTTAAGAACGGGTAACGCTTGCGTATCATCTTCGGTACGCAAGCGTTGGAGTGTGGTACTGTGTCCCTAGTGCTTCGAGAATAGCCCGGCAGAGCCCACACCCGCGCGCTGGGAAGCGCGCCCTAGACCGGGGACTGCGCCCCCTAGACCGGGGACTTCGCCTCCGCAGCCGGAGGTGGGAGAGGGGACCGGAGGTGGTGTCTACTACTTCGAAAATGGGCGCCTCTATGACGCACAGGAACTCGACGCGATTCGGAGAAGGCCCTAAGGCCCGCAGCCAGGCCCTTAGGCCCACTACGCGCTTATACATTTGCGTGCTGCGTGGACGCACTCGTATGGCCTGAGGGCTACGATTCCTGAGTCTCAGGCTCGGGCGGCTGTGTTTTCTCCAGAGGTGGCAGATCGTCCGAACTTCGCAGGCCGAACTGCTGCAGGAACTCAAAGGTTGTGCCATAGAGGATCGGACGTCCCAGTGTCTGGGCGCGTCCCAGCTGCTCGATCATGCCTGCCGATAGCAGTGTGCGCATCGTGCTGTCTGAGCTCACGCCGCGGATCGATACTACTTGCGGACGAGTCACGGGTTGAGCATAGGCGACGATGGCCAGGGTTTCCAGGGCTGCCTGGGTGAACCGTAGCTGGACGTCCAGACTTAGGAGTTCCTCAATGCAGGCAGCGGCTTCGGGCGCCGTGACAAACTGGAGTCGATTCTTGATTCTCTGCAGGCGTAGTCCGCGTGTGGACATCTGGGCTTCTATGGTGACCAGAGCCATCTCGGTTTCTTCTACGGTCAGGCCTGTGGCGTTGGCTAGGTCTTCGACCTGGACCGGCTGCGGCGCTGCGAAGATAAGGGCTTCCAGCAGCGCTTCCGGGGTCAGTCTGGCGGTTTCGTTCACGCTTTGTCGTGCTCCCCATCGCCACTCCAATCTAATGCTGCCGGCTCTGCCGCGTCATCCGCCGGTGGCTCGACGGACCGGACGGAGGGCTCCGGTTGGAAGGTTGATCTCGGCGGTGGTGGTGCGATCATAGAGCTCGGGGGCTGAACTACAGTTACCTGCACCTCAGGCTGCCCGGCGATCTGCAGACCCAGTTCTTCGGTGAGTACCGACTGAATGACTTTGATGAGTTGATTCGCGGTCTGTGGTACGTTGGTGCCGTGCGCAACCCCCGCATCGACCCAGGCTGTTACACGGTTGCCCTTGGCTCTGATCTTGGGCGTGACTCTGATAATGCCCGGCAGCGGCTCCAGCCGGTGCTGCAGCAGCTCCACGACGCTGTCAGTGTTGATGTTCGCTATGCCGCCCTCAACTTGCTGAACGCGCAGGAAGCGGCTGCGAGGACGGCGGACCTCCAAGATGATGACGATGGCCAGAGCGATATCTATGACGACGGCGATAGCTACGCCGGTGCCGAGACGTACCCAGGGATCTATGTTCTGAATGTACCTACCCCAGTCCAGCATCCATTGTCCTGCGGCGATGAGCACGATCTGCGGCAGGAGGAAAAGCGCGGTCAGGGCTGCGATTGATGCAAGGCACACGATCACAATAACGACGCGATTGAGTGTGGTCACGAACTTCATTTTGCCCCTCCTTGGTCCATTGGGGTGTCATAGCGAACCCGCAGATAGCCCTCTCTGACTGCCCCCCACGGGATCGTGGCATCCAGTCCTATCTTCGTCGTGCGGGCTTTCTGTCCGGGAATCTGGTGTGCACTGGGATCCAGGCTTGAGCTGGGTTGGTCCTCAAGGACCATCAGATCACGATCTGCCTGGAAACGGGTTGCGATGGCCCACTCGATGTCGGAGGGATCGTGGACATCGACATCGGTATCCACCACCACGACGTGTTTGAGCGAGGTGTGCCCGCGGAAGGCTGCCTCGATGGCTCGCCGTGCGTCCTCAGGGCCCTGCGGCACGATCTGCACTACGGCGTGGAGCCACGAGCAGCCTGCCGGTGTGATCCGTACGCCGGTGCATTTGGCAACCTTGCTTACCTCAGCGTAGATTGTGGGTTCACGAGGCATCCCCATGAGGTTCTTGTGCTCCAGACCGGCGGGCAGCAGCGCGTGGAAGATCGGATCCTTCCGGTGTGTGATGGTGGTGACGTGGAAGACCGGTTGCTCGCGAGTGTGATCCATTGTCCCTGTCAAATCCGGGAACGGTCCCTCGGTGGCGAACTCATGCGTCAGGTATCCTTCCAGGACGAGCTCGGCCTCGGCCGGGATGTCCAGCGGCAAGGTCTTGGCCCGTACTGTGGGCGTCGGCGCCATCGCATGCGCCACGGCCATTTCGTCCACCCCCTTTGGGGGCGACATCGCCGCAGCCAGCAGCACGTGTGGGGGCAGTCCGATGCATACCGCCATCGGAAGTCCCGCATCGGTCTTCTCCCACGCGGTATAGGTGCCGCGCTGTTCGACAATCCGGCCGACCAGACGATCTTTGCCGATCTGCATCAGCCGGTGGAAGGAGAGGTTGCGTCCATAATCAGGATCGCAGATCACGGCGACGCCGGAGGTGATGTAGGGGCCGCCATCGAGCGGATGGTAGCGTGGAATGGGAATGCGGGTCAGATCCACATCGTCGATCACGACCTGTTGGCACGGGGCATCGCTTATCCTGGGCGGTGACACCGGATGGGCCATAGCGCTGTTCATCTGCGAGATCAGTTCGCTTATGCTGCAGCCTATCGCACGGCCGAAATGCGCGCGTTGTGCGATATAGCCTGCTGCCAGACGCCATCCGGGGAAGCCGATAAGATTTTCGAACAGCACAGGTTGGCCATCGTGCTGCGCGATCAGCCGCGCGACCTCGAATGTGGGCGAGACGGCAGTTGTGATATGCTGCAGCTCAGATGCTTCATCCAACTTGGTGATGAAGGTGCGTGCGTCCATGCGTTAGGTGGGCCTCCACTCCGGTCGGTGATGTGCCGGATGGGTACTTGTGCACTCGTGCCCCGGGGCACTCGGGTGCTTCGGTGCTCGGGTTCGTGCTGCGGATACGTTTCTCCGATCTCTCGAAGATGTCCGTGCCGCTGCGTAGTATAGCAGAACCCACTATTGACGAAAGACTCTGGGTGCTTCCTCGAAGATGATCCTGATCTCCTCCACGTGATTGGCGAGTGTCTCTTCCAGGAGAGTGTCCACGTCAATTGCCTCCTCCACGGCGAGCACGTCCTTAAGCTGCGCCCACGTGGCGGGTCTGCGTGCAGTCAGGGAGCACGGGTCCTTGTATGGCTGAATCGAGAGTTCGTAGGTCTCGATCTCTTTGGCCAGGGCGATAATCTCAAGTTTGTCCATCGCGATCAAGGGGCGGAGGATCGGCAGATCTGTGGCTTGGGCGATGAGGTTGATGTTCTTAAGCGTCTGTGAGGCCACCTGCCCCACGCTTTCCCCCGTGATCAACGCCTGAGCCCGCCGGTGACGAGCCAATCTGTCGGCAGCGCGCACAATGAAGCGTCGGAAGACCACAGTGGCGACTCTGGAGTCCAGGGGCGCCATCGCGACCTCGAATGGGGCTGCGGACACCATATAGAGCCTGCTGGGCGTGCGGTGGGGGCTCAGCACTTGCCGGGCCATTGTCACGATCTTCGCTCTGCGGATCTGCTGTGGTCCACGGAGAAGATGGAAATGTACAAAGTCCACGGCGCAGCCACGTTTCATAATCAGGTGCGCGGCCACCGGCGAGTCAATGCCTCCGGAGAAGAGCGCCATCACATTTCCGCTGGACCCAAGCGGAAGTCCGCCCAGGCCGCGTATGCGCTGGGTAAACAGATAGGCCTTGTCATAGATCTGGATCGACAGTGTCACGTCGGGGTTGCTCAAGTCGACGGGAGCTTGGGTCAGGTCCTGCACCTCTCCGCCGACCTGCCGATCAATGTCCATAGACTTGATGGGGAACTGCTTGTTGCCTCGCGTGGTCCGCACGCGGAAGCTCGTATTCGGTGTGATTGTATCCTTTGCCATGTCCAGCGCAGCCTCAGTCATCGCCGCTATATCCAACGGCG
Source organism: uncultured Anaerolineales bacterium (assembly GCA_964516885.1). Taxonomy (GTDB): domain Bacteria; phylum Chloroflexota; class Anaerolineae; order B4-G1; family SLSP01; genus PWVB01. Next base: position 5,705 of record CAZEXX010000191.1, read on the forward strand.
TCACAGTTGTGGGCGCAAAGTAGGCAATCCCGGGAATCCGGCTCAGGCGGTGCTCAATCTCGGATGTGGACGCCTCGTCGGGCGCTGAGACCATAATATAACTGTGAAACCGGCGAACCTTGAAATCGCCAAGATCGCCAAGCGCTGTGTCGATATTGCTGACGAGCCGGCGCTCAAAGTTGATGCGGTTGTGACCTTTGAGCCCTAGCTCCGCGTAATGGATGATGTATTGATTTGCCATGCTGCCTCCTCCAGCATGATAACACATGAGCGATATGGGGAAAGGTAACGCCAGTGGCACTGCGTCTCTTATGCAGGAGATTGGTGATGGAATCCCAGAGCGGTCAAGCGCGGAAGGCGGAGATCCGGCTCTCGCTGATACGCCCGAGGTGTGCTCGGCACGTCCTGTGCATCTCCTGAAGGACGGTCACACTACTTCGAGAGTAGCCTTCCGCTCCCTGGCCCAAAGGCTTTCGCCTAATCTCAATCGAGGCTTTGGGGCCTTCTTCGCCACATCATTTCACGCGTGCGTGGTGTGCGCGCACACGTGCGCCGGCGAACGTGACGTCACCTTAGAAAATAGCGCCTTGTACTGTCGAGTAGAGGGTCGGGCACGACGGCCCGACCTACGTGAGATCTACAAACTCCCGACAGCATTTGCCCTTTGTCCTGAATCCAGGTAAGCTCGATCGTGATGATCATGTCTGCCTGTTCCGGCTTGGGGAGCAGCACAAGCGTTAAGTGCTCCCCGACGCCTGCGGCATGGAAGTGCCGGACCCGGACAATGGAGAGGTGGGACGGTTGCGTCCGTTGAGGTGAATCCCGTGGCGTCTATGAGAATCGGCATTGACCTTCGTCTACACGCGTATGCCCCGGGTGGGATCTCCCGCTATGCGCGGCGCCTTGCCCGCGCACTGATCGAGGTCATCTCACCTGAGCAGTTGACCCTCATCGCGCACCGTAAAGAGCAGGATCCGCTGACGCTGCCCGGTGTGCGTGTGAAGGCGGTTTGGACACCGCCGCATCATCCCCTGGAGAAGTGGTCCCTTGGAGCTGAGCTCCTGACCTCGCGGCTGGACATTCTGCACAGCACCGATTTCATCCCCCCGATCTGGGGCGCACGCCGCCTGGTTGTGACTGTCCATGATCTCAACTTCCTGCACTACCCGGACTATCTGACCGCGGAGGCTCGCCGTTTCTACAACCGCCAGATCTCCTGGGCCGTGATGCGCGCCGATAGCATCCTTGTGGATTCATATGCGACGCAGCAAGACTTAGTGGATCTCCTGCATGTTTCACCGAAGCGCGTCACCGTTGTGCATCTGGCTGCAGACGAGCGATTCAGGCCTGTGCCGGACGCCAAGGTGACCTCGGTCCTTGAGCGCTACGAGTTGGGACGGGGATACCTGCTCTTTGTGGGTGTCTGGGAGCCGCGCAAGAATCTGCCGGGGTTGCTGGATGCACTGGCAGTGCTGCGGGGTGACGGGGTGTGCCCGATGCTGGTCATTGCCGGGCGTCCGGGATGGTTGTATGGCGAGATCTACACCAAGATCCAGAGCCTGGACCTGGAGTCCTGTGTGCGCTTTATCGAGGCCCCCGGGATGGATGAGTTGGTGGCGCTGTATAACGGTGCTTCGGTGTTGGTGATGCCCTCTTTCTATGAGGGCTTTGGCTTTCCAGCCTTGGAGGCTATGCAGTGCGGCACTCCTGTCGTGGTTTCGGACAGAGCTAGCCTGCCGGAAGTGGTGGGCGATGCGGGGTTGTTGATCGACCCGGACGATCCGAGCACGATTGCGGAGGCCTGCCGGCGTCTGCTGGACGATCCCGATCTGCAAACTCACTACCGCGAGGCCGGGATCAGGCAAGCCCAGACGTTCAGTTGGCGCGCTACGGCCGAGAAGACATTGGCTGCCTATCGCGCGGTGCTGTAGGGTTGCTCCAGAGCAGCGTACTTGATTATGTCTAGGTTTTCCCCAGTCTGAATGTGGCCAAAGGCGTATGCTCCGCCCCGCTTGGCCTGA
>CAZEXX010000192.1:0-7696 GCA_964516885.1 uncultured Anaerolineales bacterium
TAGCGATGTCGCACAAAAGACAGATCCGGCGCGGCCTCCCACGGGTGGTAGCCCGACTCCCACAACACATTTGGGGGGCGCACGCTGCGCCTGTAGAGACCGGGGAAGACGCTCACATCGAAACGCAGACCCGCTCTCACATCGGGGATATGACTGATACCCATGTAGCGCTTGGTATAGGTGCCCCAAGCGGGCAGGCGTAAGTCATGAGATCCGCGAAGTAGGTCAATGGCCTCATCGAATGCCATATGTGTCTCTCCTCATCACCCTAGACCTCATACCAAGAGAACCCTCAATCTCGGCGAGCGAAGTAGTGCGCCCAGTGGCGACGGGGCCCTCCGTGGCTCTCCTCAACGTCCAGCAACTGCATACCGGCGACCTCAATCAGCGCGCCAAACTCTGCCGGCACATAGCGTGAGAAAAAGCGCACCACAGGCTGACCATAGGACACAGGCTCCCAGATCTCACCTTCGCCGACCTGAATCGAGACGAAGAATACACCACCGGGCTTCAAGATGCGTCGGACCTCGCCCAGCACGTCGGGCACCGATGCCTTCGGAAGATGGAGCAGTGCAGCATTGGACCAAACGCCATCGAAGACCGTGCCTCGGAACGCTGGCGCCCGCATGTCCAGTTGCACAACGGGTCCGCTGACACGCTGCTGAGTCTCAGCCAGCACGCCAGCTGAGAGATCGGCAGCGACAACATCAGCCCCGTGGGCCTCGAACCACGCCGCGTCGCGACCGTGCCCACAGCCCAACTCCAAGATGCGAGCACGTGCGCCCACCATCTCCAGCAGTTGCATGGCTGAATCCAGAACAGCCGGCGGCATCTGTGCGTTGACAACAGCATACCGCGCAGCGATCACATCGTAGGTCGCACGATGCGTGGCATTTGGCTCCACAGTATCATCCATCGACGTGGACCTCACCTCTCAATAGCGAACCAGCCGTCGCCTCTGCAGAATGACGACGCTCATTGAACACTGATGCCCACAAGCGACTTGCTGCCACGGCGTTCTCCCACCCACAGCAGAATCAGCGCGCTCAACGACGTCAGTACCGTGACACGAAATACCAGCGCGCCACCTTGGAGCTCGTAGAGGAGCCCGCCGCCGTAGGCCCCGATTGCGGACGACAGACCCAGCGTCGCACCCAACGTGCCCAGTGCCGTAGCCTCGGTTCCCTCCGGGGCCACTTCTGCCACATAAGATACACACGCCGCCCACATGGCAGAGAAGGACAAACCGTGAAACAACTGCAGAGGCAATGCCCCCAACGCAGAATAGAGCAACGAATAGGCCAGACTCTGGATGGCCCCGGCGGCCAAGGCGATGGCGAGTAGGCCTCTCGATCCCCATCGCTTCAGGAAATAAGGCGATAGCGCCCAGACAGGCACCTCGCTGATCGTGCCCACCATCAACGCAATGCCCATCAGCGTCTTGCTGCCACCCAGCGCATCCATGTACAGCATCAGATAGCTCATCTCCGTGGAGTGGAAGAGGCCGCCGATCAGCACCACCAGTAAGAAGAGAACCCAACGCCTATCCAGGAAGAGTCGCCGCACATCCGAGCCGAAGGTTGATTGGCCTGGTGGTAGCTCAGCACTCTGACCCAAGACACGTCCCGCATCAGAAGAACCTCGGTCCGCGGAGGGAATTCCCAGGCCCATCAGACCGGTGCACGCCATCAGCACAAGATACCCCACGAACGCCACGACAAGGCCATAACGCTCGATGAGGACACCGGCAGCCAAGCCCGCGCCACCCCAACCAATCGCCCCCCAGAGACGCTGCTGCCCGTAGCGTGACTTCTCCTCACCCAAAAGTGCTATTACGGCGTTGTCAACCAGCGGGATGACCGGCGCGCTGAAGATCGCGTAACCGGCTACTACAGCAATCAACGCGCCGTACATCCGCGTCACCGATAGGATTAGCACCGCTAACCATGATCCCACGATGGCACCCATGCGTACAAGCTTGTGCCGGCGCGTCGCATCGGCCAGCGCGCTCCAGAGGGGGGCAGCCACAACCACAACCAGAGGCGCGATGCCTCGCAGCACGCCGATCCGCCGCCCGTCCAGACCAAGTTCGCTGAAGTAGAGCACCAGAAAGGGAGAGAAAAATGCCCCTGCTGCGAAGTAGAAGGTATAGAACGCCTTGGCAAATCCCAGCGCCGAGCGCTGCACGTGACCGCCAGAGGCTAAGTCATATCTACTGGGTCCAGCATCAGACATAGCAGTCAGATCATCCACAAACATACCACCTCAAAGTGGTCACTCGAGACAGCTCCCTCAGAGACTGATCAGTCCCCAGACACCCACAACCGTCAGAAAGAGACCGTATACCAGCCGTAGGCGGCCAAGAACCCGCACCACCTGAGCCTCCTTCTTCAGTGCCAGGGCGTCGATCAGCGGCCGCTCGATAAACGTCACGTTGGCATGGCGCTTGCCCCGCATCGTCAACACCCCCTGAAGAGCGGTGATGACACCGGCCGAGACCAATGCAATCAGAATCACTTCGAGCATATAATGAACTCCTTCCCCTCTCAATGGAGATGACAGATCAAGAGTCAAAAGTCAGAAGTGTTGGGTCATGTCTTGTCGATAACATGAGTCGCGCTGCAGCCACAACGAGTACAGCTTGACTCTTGACCTCGGACTTCCGGCTCCTGACTTCTGACGCACGTAGTCAGCTCTGCGCATCGGACGTCTGTCCTCTACGCCGACACCGGCTCCGTCACCTGATCCGGTCTTCGCGTCTCCGGCAGCAGTACACCGAATGTCAGCGCGGCAAGGACGCCCGCCACAGCCAGCGTTAGGGCTGCAAATGGCAACGCCAGGCCATCCGCCACGAAACCAACGACCGCAGGACCGGCGGTGGCACCGACATCGCCGATCAGACGCCAGACGCCGAGGAACTCACCGCGCGCGTTATCCGGCGCCAGATCGCTGCCCAGCGTCATCATACCACCAGAACTCAAACCGTTACCCAGGCCAATCAGCGAAGCACAAGCTAACAGGCCGGCAAAACCTCCGGCCAGCGGCACGCACGCCATGCCGACAGCCTGCAACGCGAAGCTGGGCACAAACGAATACTTCCTGCCCAGATTATCCATCAACCACCCCGCCGGCCAAAACATTGTCATCTCAACAGCGGCCGAGATCGTCAGCAACAGGCCCACCTGGCCCACATCCATACCCAGGATATTAGCCGCAAAGAGTGGGATGATGATACGCCGCCCTGAACGGACCATCTGGACGAAGAACTGTCCCAACCCCGCCGGCACCAGCAGTCGCGCCTGGCCACGCAGCATCTCCAGAAGGTCGACACGTTTCGCCATTCTCAGTTGTGATGTGCCTCCCACCGGCGAGGGAGCAGCTTCGGCATCGGGCATGAACAGAGCCACCGACAGCAGCGCCGGCACGCTCACCAGGCCGGCCACGGCGAAGGGCACGCGAAGCCCCATCCGCGCCGCGACGAAGCCACCGATCAAGGGCCCGACGAAACCAGCAATCCGCACCAAGCCGCCAAAGAGCGCCATGGAGCGACCTCGATTCGACTTCGGTGCTTGCTCCGTGATATAGGCGTGACGCGCGATGCCGTAGAGGGCCATACCGAAACCGGACAGCAACTGGTAGAGGAAGGCCTCCTGGATTGAGCCTGCCCAACTCATCGCCGCAAGAAAGCCGACCGTCACAGCCATACCCAGCAGGATCGCCCGCTTATGTCCCAGCCGCCGCAACAGCAAACCACTGGGGACATCCATGAGCAGCATACCCAAAGCCCGCGCTGACGCGACTGCGCCAATCCACGCATAGGAGACTTGGAACTCCTCTGCATACAGGGGTAGAACCGGGCTCAGAAGTGCCGAACCCAGAAAGAGCACAAACGCCGGCACGTAGAACGGCAGAATCAGGGGATCGCGAAGCAGTCTGCGAAGATAGGGGTTCCGGCGGTCAATCATAGTCAGCCTTCCTTGGGTCCGAAGCTGGTCTCGTCATTGTACCACAGCCGCCCCTCTGACCGGAACGGAAGGACGAAGACCGGAGTGACAGAGACGGCACCTTGTGTGCGGTCCCTGTCACTCCTCAGGTTCGCGCAAGGTCGGAAGGTAGATCTAGCCAAGAAGATCCGGCAGGATTGGCTTGAGCAACCGTTCCGCGTTGCGGTGACAGATATTGTGCCGGTCATCATCCGTGATGTCGGCGTTCATCAGCACGCCCATCGCCTGATGAGGATCAAACCAGGGCAGGTCTGTGCCGAACAGCATCCTATCGGAGCCGGCCTCGTGAACGAACTTGTCAATCACGCCGCGATCATCGAAGACGGCGGTCAGCTCCAGGTAGATATTGGGAAAATCCAGCGCCAGTTGCACAGCGGCGTCCCAAGCGTCGTGGCACGAGTGTCCCAGCAGGAGCTTCACATTGGGATAGGTCTCTGCCACCGTGCGCACCACCGACTCCCCATCATACTGGCTGCCGCCCCACGTGTGAGCCAGGATCGGCAAGCCACGAGCGTCTGCATATTCCCACGCGGGACGGTAACCCTCGTCGGTGAGCGGCCGTTTGTGGTAGTCGGACAGGAACTTGAACCCCACGTAGACCTCACCGAAGAGCCCATCGAACGCCTCCAGGTCCCGGGCGACGACCTCCGGGTAATTGGGATTGACCACACAGTAAGCCCTGAGGCGATCGGGAAACTGGCGTACAGCGTCAATGCTGGGCTTGTTGCCCAGGTCTGCTGAATTGAGTGCCGCGTGGTGTGAGAAGACCAACAGCCGCACGCCTGCCTCATCCATGGTACGCACCATATCGGGCGCCTCAGCGCGCGGGAAGTAGATCGCGGCATGGGGTCCCATATGGCCGTGCATGTCGTAGATAGGGCACGTGGCCGACTTGCCGTGCTCCCAAAACTCGCGGGCCAGCGGTGAATCGCCGATCATAGCTGCACCTCCTCAATCATACGCTCGAGATTGCCGTGTGCGATGGCCTCCTTGGCCGCCGCCGGGATCTGTGCGTGCTTGATCGCCATCATCATCCCGCCGAAGTAGGACTCGGGAAACCCACTACCATACAACATGCGCCGGGCACCATAGTCAGTCACAAACGCCTCGATGCCGCCATCCAGCAAATACTGGGAGGTGTCGATAGCCACGTTGGGATACTGCTCGATCAACGGGCGGAAAAGCCGATCCTCACCCCAGCAGCCGTGGTCACAGATAACGCATGTGAGGTCGGGGAATTCGGCCAGAATATCGTATACCCCACGCCACGACATCCCCCGCTTCACAGAGAGAAACAGCGGCACCCGGCGCCGGGACATTGCGTCCAATAACCCGCCCATTGAGACCCTGTTGAGTAGGAACTTGTGGGAGTCGGGGAAGACACGAACGGCCACCACCCTCGCCTCCCGCATCCGACGGAACAGCTCGTCAGGCTCAGGGAACTCACGCGCCTGGTTCGGCAACATCGTCCAGCACCCCCACAAGCGCTGGTGAGGCGTGATCGCCTCCGTGAGCATCGCATTGCCCGTCTGCGGGGCAACATCGTGTTGGGCGATATGCCACACCAGAGCCCGATCAACGCCTGCGTGATCCATCTCCGCCAGCAGCAGCTCTGCGCTGCCGACAGGTGCCAACGGCCGTTGGGCCGGCAACCCGAAGTACGCATTACAGTCAAAGAACTCCATCACAGCCTCCTAGTCATACCCCAGCGTCCAGACATCAGCACGGACCAAGTGCGGTGCGGCGCCGCCGCCATAGACACTCAGTTGCTCAAAGGACTGCCCATACGGCAGGTAGGTCGTGACCGCAGACGTGTCCCCAGCAAAAGCTTCCAGGACATCTTGATCGAAGAGCACACGTAAGACCGCAGTGCCGGCCTCGACTACGCATCCGGTAGCAACGCGCCGGTCGCCTCCGAGTGTCACAGAGAGCTCGCGCGTCGTAATGTTGATGCCAATCGTAACGACGGTTCCATCACCGAGACGCAGTTGCACGCCGCCCTCCACAGCATACCGCAGATCCAACACAACCTGCACATCTAGGGCCCGAGACGAAAGATCGATTTTCTCGAGACGCACGAGCTCGGTCAAAGGCTGATCGCGCACCACCCAGCGTTGCCCGCGGAGCGTATCCACCTCAGGCACCGGACGCTGGCACAATGTAGTGCCCTTCTCCGCCGAGCACAACGTCAAGAGACGTGGTACGCTTTGAGCGCCGGTCCACGCACGCCCCTCGCGCGGCTGTTGTCTGAGCCAACCCACCAATATCCGGCGGCCATCTGGAATGCCGTCGTAAGTTACTTCGGCGTAGATAGCGCCGTCATCAGAAGTCAGCGTTTCCCCCACCTGGACTGCGTTAGAAAAGGTGCTGCCGTCGAAGTCGCCCACGAAGAAGCGAGTGCCAGAAGGGCCTCCGCCAAAGGTCACGCAATTGGTCTTCAGCACCCAGCGCATCTGTGACGGGTCCCCATCCAGCGGAAGCGGGAAAAGATCCGGACATTCCCACACACCCGGTGCCAAGTTGGGAGCGTGGAAGTCGCTCAGGTGAGCCCACATTTTCAGATCCGGCGAACCATAGAACGCCACGTGTCCCTGCCCTAGCCCAGAGATGTTGACCATGATCCACTGCCTTGTGCTCGCGTGCCAGAAGACCTTGGGATCACCGAACTTGCGCTCTCCCACATCGATGACCGGATTGCCGGCGTATTCAGTAAAGGTGCGCCCGCCGTCCAGACTATAGGCGATATGGATATTCTGGATAGGAGGATCACAAGCGCGGTGGTCGGCAGTAAAGATGGCAACCATAGGTGCAACATCATGCTGACCGAAGCCACTGGTGTTGTCTCGATCGATCACGGCACTTCCCGAGAAGATCGTGTATCCCACCTCCGGTTGCTCATACATAGCAATAGGGAGATGCTCCCAGTGCGCGAGGTCACTGGCCACCGCGTGGCCCCAACTCATGTGCCCCCATGCCGTGCTGTATGGATTGTGCTGATAGAAGAGATGGTACTCCCCATCGACATAGACCAACCCGTTTGGGTCGTTCATCCAGTTCTGTGGCGGCGTGAAGTGATATCGCGGTCGACCTGCCTCACCTGACATAATCGTCTCCTTTCGTCTCTCGATGGCTGATCGCCAACCACCATCCAGCATCCCCTACGCGTACAACCTGAACCACGCTGCAGCCAACGTCGGGAACTCCTTTGTGTGCCCGTGCCCTTCGCCGTGCAAGAAGATAAGTGCCTTTGTTCCGGGCAGGAGGTCATACAGCGATCGTATCGTTGGGGCTGGGCAAGTAGTGTCCGCGCCCCCGGCTGTGAGCAACACAGGCAGCTCAAGTCGGTGAAGATGGGACAGTGCGTCAATAATCCCTATTCTTCGCCAGAGCACGCCGGGATCGTTAGCCATTCCAATGCGATCAAACAATCCCGGACCACTGTCGCCATCCCCGCCCTGCGCCCACTCGGGCAACAGCTCACGATACAACGGGAAGTTAACCAGCCATGGCTCGTCCGCTGCCAGGCACCGAACACCTCTGTCCCGGTAGATCGAGCCCAACAGCAGCGTCCCCCCGCCGCCCTGGCTCGTGCCAAAGAAAGAGAGACGGTCGGGGAGTACGCCGGGCTGTGCCTGCGCCCACGTCACAGCCTGCATCACATTGAGCAGCCACACACGGTAGCCGACCTCAAA
>CAZEXX010000193.1:0-7685 GCA_964516885.1 uncultured Anaerolineales bacterium
CGCCGGCCCCCGCCCGTCGGCAGGCTGGAAAAAAGATAACGAGTACGGCCGACATTAGCAGGGTGCGCGACGAATTGAAACAATTTTTTGTGGATCACAAACAGTTCAACGCTTACAACGCGGCCGTCGGCGTCGGCGTCGGAAAGACAACGCTGAACCAGTGGGTTAACGCTAAATACACCGGCGACAACGTCAATGTGGCGCGGCTGGTCGCGGCGTTTTTGGAGCGCGAAGTAGCGCGCCGGCAGATTGCGCCGACCAGAATGCAGCCAGTAAAAACGCTGCCGTACCGGGAAATGATGGGGGCGTTTTATTTGGCGCGCGACACGACGGGGATCGTCGTCGTCGGCGGCGAACCGGGGATCGGCAAGACGTTCGCGCTGGAACAATTCGCGGCCGATTCGCAAGGCGACGTCGTAACGATCAACGCCGACCCGTCATATTATCAGCCGTTCGCGTTTTTTGCGCAGGCGGTCCACGAAGTCAGCGGCATTTTGCCGGCGTACCGGCTGGTTCGCGCGAAGCTGGAATTCGAAAGCCTGTTTACCGGCCGTCACAAAATGCTGGCCGTGAACGACGCGCACAATTTGAGTTTTGCGACGATCGATCACATTGCGGCGGTCGCGGAGCGGCGACAAATACCGGTCGCGCTGGTCGGTCATTTGGAACTGATCGCGGAAATCAAACAGGCGGAAACGCGGTCGCGCGAATACTGGTCGCGGATCGACAGTCGGGTCGAATATCTGCTGCCGACGATCAAGTACGAACGCGCGGAAGTTCGGGAAACCGTCGAACAGATCGTAACCGACCTGACCAGCGACGGCCTGGACGTATTTTGCAACCCGGTCTTTTGTAAGACGATGCGCGACTTCACGCGCACGGCGCTGCTGGTTCGCACCTGGCAGGTTGCAAACGGCCGGCCGGCCGACGCCGCGCTGGTGACAAAGGCGGCGCTGCGACGCCGTGCGCCGTCGCTGAAAAAAAGGCGGAGAAAATGACCGCCGTCGTCGCGCCCAAAACCGTCGGGCCCGAAACCGCCGTTTTGCGCGTGCTGACGGCGTCGCGCGACTGGGTAAGCGGCAAGACGATCGCCGACGCGACCGGGCTGTCGCGGCGCGACATTCGGGGGATCGTTCACCGGCTGGTCGTGCGCGGCGGGTCGGGGATCGTCACGAAGTTGGGCAGCGGCGGCGGTTACAAAGTGGCCGCTGACGACGCCGAAATCGACGCGTGCCGGCGGCAACTGCAGGCGCTGGCCGACTCTATCCAACAAAAAGCGAACGCGTACCAGCGGCGGCTAAATGCCGCTGCGGCGCACAAAACAAACCAACTGCAATTGGAGTTATAAATCATGGCGAAAAAGAAACCTGAGCCGACCGGAAAAGCGGCGGAAAAGAAAGCCGCGCCGACCAAAAAAGCGCCGGCGCAAGCACCGCCGGAAATTCTAATCGACGGCAAAGACGCCTTGCGCGTGCGCTGGCTGGAAACCGTTTATCAGCACACCGCGACCGCGCCCGATCAGGCCGACGGCGCGGCGCTGCGCGAACAGATCGAACGCCGCGCCGGGCAACTGGTTTTGCTGGGCGCGCGCGGCCGGGGCGTAAAATGTTAATCAAATGCAAAGCCTGCGACGTCGAATTCGCCGCGCGCGTGCGGGTTGAAATCTGGCGGAATATCACTCACGACACCGTCGTTTATGGACACGCGACGGCGCAATGTGTGGGCTGCAAGGCCACAAACCACCTTGGCGACGGCGACGACGTGCTGGACCTGGCCGACCGCGTCGGGCTTGGCGATTTTGGGGTGCCGTGCGCGGGCTGCGGAAAAAGCATAACAGCGCTGGTCGCCGTGCAAACGCACCGCAGCGACAACGTCGTCATTGCGTGCGGTTGCTGTTACCGGCCGCTGAACCACCTGAATCACAAGAGCGAAAGAAAGGATCAAGCAAATGCACAATAAACCGGAACGACCCGCCGACGCGAAAAATTGGACGTGGGATGACGTCGACGACGCCGTGCGCGAAATCGGCGAACTGCAGCGGACAATCAAGACGCACGCGGCGACCTGCGACGTTGCGATCGCGGCGATCAAAGACCAATTTGAAACCGGCAAAAAGAAAAAGAACACCACAATCAACACGCTGGTTAAGCAGATTAAAAAAGGATTCAAGGCGAACGAGGCCGGCCTAAACGGCGCGAAGTCGAAGGCGCTGGCATACGGCACGGTTGGCGCGCGCGTGTCGCCGTCGTCGCTAAAGCGGCATAAGGGCGTCAGCGCCGACGACGCGATCGCGCGGATCAAGGCGCGCGGCTGGAAAAAGGACTTAATCAAAAGCGTCGAAACGATCCGCGTCGAAGTGCTGGAGACAAAAAAAGCCGTCGTGATTGCCGACTCCGGCTTTTACTGGACAAAGCCAAAGGCGACTTTTTTCGTCGAAGTAACGGCCGATTTGCAACCCAACGAAAAGCTGAAAACGGCCTAGTCGGGCCGCGCTAAAAAGGAGTAAGGAAAATGGCACTGACACAAAAAACATTGCTTCAGCACCTGTCGACCGCACTGTGGTGGTTCGACGTTTTGGTGACTGACCTGGAAAACCACATTGACATTCACGAAGAGTTTATTGGGTTTGCCGACGACGACAGCGGCAAAAGCGTTTACCGCGAGCGCTCGCACGCCGACCGGTTTTTCTACGTCTACATGATGCTGGCCGAACAGTTGCAGGACGTGATCGACCTGCTGAATGCCACCGGCCGGCGCAAATTCAAACGCCGCGACGGTATAAGCGTCAGCGTTCGTGACACCGGCATAATGGACTTTGAATTTTTGGGCGAAGGACCGGCCTGCTGAAAAAGGAGTGGTGAAAAATGGGAAAATATGACGACCACGCGATTCGTTCGATGCTGACAAACGTGCTGGATGACGGCTGCGGCGACGCCGGCGACTGGCTTGCGGTTTGCGAACTGACAACCGAACTGAGGCGGCGCGGAATGGACGTCGGCGGCGTAACGATAGAGCGCAACCTAAAGGCGCTGGTTCGACTGGGCGGCGTGAAAATGCGGGAAGGCAGCAGCGGCACGCAGTACGCGCACCGGACGCCGGCGCTTGTTTTCGGCGGGGAAGAAAAATTCGGCAAGGCGGCGCGCCGCCGCCAACAGCTTGTGGGGTGATGAAAATGACCCTACCACGCCGCCAACAAACCGACGGTCGGCCGGGCGGCTGCAAATGCAAGACCGAAGTTTACAGCCGAGTCGTCGGCTACTACCGGCCAGTCCAACAGTGGAACAAAGCCAAGCAGACCGAATTCAAAGACCGCGTCGAATTCAAGTTCGCCGGCAAAGCGTTCTGCAACGTCGGCGCGGTGCGCGACGAAAAGCGGGAGGGATAAAATGAGTTTTCCGCGTAACCTGATCGATGGGCGGGCGGGCGATGTTATCGAGCTGGCTGTGCTGACGTTTGGCGCGTGCGGCGTCGCTTACGTCGTCGTCGCGGTGCTGCTGGGCGCGCTGTTATGAACGCGGCGACGACGTCGCGCGAACGCGATCGCCGGGCGTGCTGGGCGATTGTCGGCAAGCTGAAAAAAGCGGGGATCGCCGGCGACCAGATTAAAAGCGATTTAACGATTCTAATCAGCGGCGGGCGCACGGAACATAGTAGCGCGCTTAGCGACCGCGAGCTTTCGCGGTTGCGGCTGGACCTGCAACTGGCGGCGCGCCAGGCGAACGTCGACCCGTTGTCGCCGAAGGCAAAGCCGGCGGACGGCGCGCCGCGTTCGCGGCGTCCGGCGGCGGCGGAAGGGCTGACGGGGTTGCGGTCGCCGCAGCAGAAACAACTGATCGACCACCTAACCGCGCGGCTACTCTACGGGCCGGAAAAACGCGCGGCGCTGCTGAAAAAGTCGCCGTCGTCGCAGCAGGCGGCGGCGACGATCGAACGCCTAAAATCGCAACTGGTACGCCATAGCGGGTTGCTGCTGCGCTTGTACGCGTTGCGCCGGCTGCCGGTGTTCGCCGAACTGCCGACCGATCAGCGTCGCCTGGTCGACGACCTGCTGGCGCGGGGATCGCGCGGCGGCCGGGCGATCAACCGCCTGCCGGTGGGGGGCGTGCTGTGGGCGCTGGACGTTGTGACCGACGCCGCAAACGGGATGAAATAATGAAGTCGCGCGACGCCGATCAGTTAGGGCTTTTCGTACATACTGACGACCGTCGGTTGCCGCTGAAAGACACTTACACAATTTTCGAAGTTGCGCGGTATTTTGGCGTTTGTGAAAACACGATCAGAAAAGAAATCGCGGCCGGCGAACTATCAACGGTGCGCATGGCCGACCGCGTGGTGCGGATTCGCCAAGCGGACCTGCTGAACTATATTTCACGACGCCGCAAAGACGGCGCGGCGGACGACGCGGACGCCGCCGCGCTTGACGATCGCCCGGTGCTGGAAGCGCTGCAACGGCTGATCGCGGCGCGGCTATCCGGCGAACTTACCCGACCATGGGCCGCCGACGAACTAGCAAAAAGACTTGCCCGCGCCGCACTAGACCGCCTGCGCGAACACCGCACTTAACCGCCCGCCCGCATTTCCCGACCCACCCGTGACCTTTCCTGTCAGTGGGCCGCAATAGGCTGCATTCGACACACTAGGGTTTTGCTAGTTCGGGGAGAATGACGCTCAACAAAGGGCGGGCAATGACTAACGCAATCATACACGATTTTCGAAAACCCACCACCTGTTTTTTTTGCGGCGGCGTGGCGCTTGCGAAATCACAGGCTCGCACCCGGCGGCCGTTCCTCCCGGCTGCGCCAAAAAACGATTGCACGTTTGGACGCTATCAACAGTGACCGACCGGCACGCCGCGCCGTGCCGGTCATTTTTTAAAAGGGGTTTGTTATGGCCGCTTGGGCGAAACGGCACAAAAAGAAACTTATCGGCGCGGGCCTGCTGATTGCGCTGGTGCTGGCGCGGCTTTTCGGCGCGCCAATCCCGATCGAACAAATGATCGCGCCGGTTATCGGTTTCATCGTTTCCGACGACACGGCCGACGACGCGCAGGAGTCCTTAGGCAACCCATGCGACGATATGGATGACGCGGCCGACCCGGCGGCGGAAACATGTGATTGCGACCTGGACCCCAATTGCGACGTTGAACTAGCCGAGGGCGGGCAATGACGGGCGATTTCGGGATTCTGTCGACACTGGTCGACCTGGCGGATTTGGGCGTTGCGGCGACGCTGATAATCGGGCTGCTGCTGATCGTGCCGCGTTTGATAAGTCGGTTTTTCGACGAACGGCGCAGCGACCGCCACGAAGAAACAAAGGTGCGCGAAGCTGAGCGGCAACTGCATGAAAAACAAATCGAAGGGCTGTTGCTGGGCTTTGAAAAGTTCGGCGATCGCGTCGCGGGGGCGTCGGAACGCCAGGCGACGGCGACGGAAAAGTTAGCCGAAGCGCAGCTCCAAACCGGCGCGCAGTTGTCGCGCGAAATCAAGTCGCTGGAACTGGCGCAAAAGGCTACGCACCAAACGCTGGAACGCCTGGCGGCCGAACTGGCGAACCCTGAACGGAGGCTTTAAATGGCGCTTACGCTGCTGGAGCAAAGAATCTTGCGGGGCAAACTCCTGTCGTTACTAGACGGCGCTTACCCGCACCACGTCGACCGCGACATTTTGGACGGCGCGCTGGACCAGCTTAATTTTTGGAAGGGTGACACGGCGACACTGCAGGAAATCGTCTGGCTGGAACAGTCGGGATATTTGACCTGGGAAACCGAACCCGATTCGCAACGCCCGCGCGAAAACACCTATGTTTATCAACTGACGGCCAAGGGCCATTCGCTAGTTTCGCGGGCGATCAGCGACCCCGAAATTATGTGGTTCGCGGCGCGGAAAATCTGACTTTGAAAAAACGCTGGCGACCGGATTCGAATATCGGCAGGCTTTCGAAAGACGCCTATGAACTGGCTTGCGCGATGGTCGAATCGCGCGAACCGATTTACACGGCGCAGGATGTTATCGCCGAAGTCGCCCGCACGTTCAGCGAAAAGATCAACCGCAACAACGTCGGCGAATTGCGGCGGCTGTTATCAGAGGAAGCAAAAGAGCAAGACGATAAGGCCATGCACCGGGCGGTGCTGGCGCAAAAGCTGGGCGAAAAATTGGGGTTTGACCAGGGCGAAACCGACTGGTTGCGCACGGTGATTTCGGCGTCGGTCCTTGCAAACGAAACCGACCTGCGGCAAGTCGCGCCCGACAAACTGGCGCGCATTTTGATTGCCGACCGCCGCGCCGACCTGCTGGAAGCGAAACTTAAACAGGACAGCAAAAAGCTAGTGCTGGAACTAAAGCGCTTTCAACTTGAGGTCGACCGGCTGCAGCGCGACCTGGACCGCGAAAAAGCCGAACGCGAAGCAAAAGACATCGCGGCAAGGGCTGCGATCAGCGACGTCGAAAAACTTTCCAAAACCGACAGCGACCGCCTGATTGTCAACACGATGAAAAACGCGCTGGGGATCACAGCATGATCGCCGCGCGCCGCCGCCTGCCGCTTATTTTCGCGCTGCTGATTTTTTGCCTTGCCGCCGCGCCGGCGCTGGAAGTACCGCCGGCGACGCCGGTCGATCCGCGCCAGCGCCAGGTCGCGCCGCCGACCGGCGACAGCAGCGAACCGATCGACCCGAACGGTACGCCGTTTTATCAGTTTCAGCTTGACTGGATTAACGACACGTCGCGGCTACAGATCGCCGACAAGGGCCGGCAGGTCGGGCTTAGCTGGGCAACGTGCGCAAAAGCGGCGTTTCATATTTTGGACCCGGACAAAAAAGGCGACTGGGTTTTTCTGTCGGCGTCGGAGCGACAAAGCAAAAAACTAGCGCGCACGTTTGTCGAGTGGGTTAAGGCGATCGATAAGACGCGGGCCGCGCTGCTGTTTGCCGAATCGGGCCTGCCGTGGTCGGAAAAAGAGGAGTGGTGTCCGTCGATCGCGGAAAAGGTAACGGTTCTGGAAGTCACTTTCGCAAACGACAAAGTGGCGACGTTTTTGCCGGCGAACCCGGACACGGCGCGCGGCTGGGCGGCGAACGTGGTGCTGGACGAATTTGCATTCCACAAAGACGGGTTTGAAATCTTGAAAGGTGTTGGCCCGGCAATCGCGCGTGGATATTGCATGTGGATTCTGTCGACGCCGAACGGCAAGCAAGGGGCGTTTTATGAAATTTATTCGGCGGCGGTGCGCGGTGAAAATAAGTACAGCGCCCTTTTTGTGCCGACTAGCCTAGCTATCGAGCAAGGCGCGGAAATCGATTATCAGGTGCTTTGTGACCTGCTGAACAACGACCCTGACGCGATCGCGCAGGAACTGGAAGGCGCGTTTTTGGATACGGCGGCGCAGTTTATTTCGCCGGAACTGCTGGCGTTCGCCGAAACCGACAAAGCACCCGAACCGGCGCGGTATGAAGGCTGGAAGGGCACCGCCGACGACCGCCAAGGCCGTTTGCTGGCCGAATTAAAACCGTCGCCGACGCGGATCGCCGGCGATTTGTTCGCCGATGATTTCGAAGAAATCAAAGCAACGATCGCGCAACTGCGCGGGCGCGGGCGGCTGTTCTTTGGGTTTGACGTGGGCAGGTCCAGGGATTTGACGGTGCTGACGATCGGCGCGGAAATCGACAGCGAATTTTTGAAATCGACGAT
>CAZEXX010000194.1:0-7659 GCA_964516885.1 uncultured Anaerolineales bacterium
CCAGTCCATTCAGGCCTCGGCGAGTATGGATCTGGCGGAGGTGAAGGCCAAGGCTTATGGCCGGATGGCGCTGTGGGGTGGCGCTCGTGTCGAGAACCTTGTTTCGGGCACGCCGGAGGATGTCCGGCAGGACGTGGCGCACGCGATGCAAACTGGAGCGCCCGGCAGCGGCTACATCTTCGGCACGACGCACTCGGTGGCGGTGGGTACCAAGTACGATAACTTCCAAGCAATGCTCGAGGCGTACCACAGGTGGGCGGAAAGGGTCTAGGCATTGCCGCAATGCTCGAGGCGTACCATGACTGGGCGGAAAGAGTCTAGTGGACCGCACCAGAAGACGCGGCACCGCGAACCCGAGGGGTTCGCCGCGTCTCTACGAGTGCGTACCTGAGCGAAGTGATCATGATTCCGTTAGGTTCCGGTGAGCTGCGTGTGCCCTCAGCTGAGTCCTTTGCGCTTCATTTTAGGCGTGCTATGCTTCCGATATAGTTTGTCCGCGGGAGGTTTGTCTCAATGGCCATGTCTTCATACGAAGTGATGTGTCGCGCCATCGAGTTTCGGGGCCCCGATCGTCTTCCCCTTAACTTGGCGGCGCTGGGACGGAATGATGTCCACCACGTCGGCTGGAATCAGATCGGAACCGGCGACCATCAATACCGCGAGACTGTGGATGAATGGGGCTGCACCTGGGCCAGGACCGATATGGACAACATGGGTCAGGTGAAAGGCCACCCCCTGGCGGATTGGGACGCGTGGGACCATTACTCTTGGCCCGATCCGGATGACCCCGCGCTGTACGAGGGGATGGAGGCGCGATTCGCGGGCAGTGAGGGCAAATACGTATCGACCAGCATCTTTATGCTGCTCTTTGAGCGCATGCACGCGCTCCACGGTTTCGAGGCGACGCTGATCGATCTCCACCTGGAACCGGAGCGGATGGCTACGCTGGCAGACCGTATTGTGGAGATCGATTTGGGGATCATCGACAATATCGCCCGGCGATTTGGTGACCGCATCCACGGATTCAACTTCACCGATGACTGGGGGACCCAGCAGAACGTCTTCGTCCGCCCGGAGATGTGGGACGCCTTCTTCAAGCCACGCTACAAGCGGATCTTCGACGCTGTACATGTCAACGGTTGGCACGTCTGGATGCACTCGTGCGGCAAAGTCAACGGCATTATCGAGAGTCTGATCGATATCGGCCTCGACATCATCGAGCTTCAGCAACCTCGCGCGTTGGGGATTGAGGAGATCGGAGAGAAGTTTCGCGGAGGTATCTGTTTTGCATCACTCTGTGATATCCAGCACACGCTGCCGTTCAAAGACGCCGACGAGATTCGGGCCGAGGCGGAGCTGCTGCTGAAGCACTGGGCGACGCCGGACGGAGGTTTCATCCTGATTGACTACGGCGCCGGGCATGCCATCGGCGTAAATCGCGAGAAAAAGCTGGTGATGTTGGACGCGTTTTTGGCGGCGGATCCGTGGCGGCAATAGGGCCGGGGAGAAGGGATACGGGATAAGGGACAAGGGATGGGGGAGAGGGTGGGCTGTTCCAGGCCCAGCGAACGGTGAACTAACTCCGACTTAGGGTACTAATCTTGGTGAAGGAGCCATTCAGGAACGTTATGACACGCTACAGCAAAGACGGAGACTGGTACAAGGGCAACACGCACATCCATAGCACGGCCTCGGATGGGGGCTGGACGTTTGAGGAGCTAGCGGACGCTTACGCCGGTGCCGGCTATGATTTCCTCTTCCGCACCGACCATTGGGTGTTTTCGGATGTGTCTGCAGACACAGACGGCGGCGACTCTCCCTTCCTGTGGCTTGATGGGGTTGAGTTGGACGGGTTCGACGAGCAGGGCAGCTACTATCACGTTGTGTGCCTCGGTCGTTTTGTGGATCTGACCCGAGAGATGGGGTTCTCAGCTGCGCTTGTTGCGGCCCGCCAACAGGGCGGATTACTGATACTGGCGCATCCCTGCTGGACCGGTAACTCATTTGATGAGGCGGCGCGCTGGGGGTTTGATGGTGTCGAGGTCTATAACCACGTCTGCCAGTGGTTGAACGGCAAGGGTGATGCCCTGGCCTATTGGCAGGCGATGCTTCGGGACCGCCCCGGCACGCTGGGCATCGCATCGGATGATGCGCACATCCGCCCCGAGCATCCGGGATGGAATGGCGGGTGGGTGATGGTACAGGCGCCGGAACTTGCCCCGGCTGCCATTATGGCAAGTCTGCGTGCTGGCCGCTACTACAGCACGACCGGCCCATCCTTCCTGGACATCACCCAGGAGGGCGATCAGGTCTCAATCCACACCTCACCGGTGCAGTTTGTGCGATTGGTCGGGCCGGGTTCTCGTGGGCTGCGCTTGGGGAGTTTTGACGGCAACTTGATGACAGAGGCATCATTTGCCATCCCGGAGGACTGGCCTTATGCGTACCTGGACATCGAGGATGCGCAGGGGCACCGGGCGTGGACAAACACGCTATAGAAGGAGATCGCTATGGCAAGCTATGATTCAGAAAGCCCCAACATCGTCTTCGTGTTGACCGACGATCAGGGATACTGGGCCCTGGGTTGTGGAGGTAACACAGAGGTCCAGACCCCCAACCTGGACCGTATCGCCGCGATGGGGATGCGGTTTGAGAACTTCTTCTGCGCTTCTCCGGTCTGCTCCCCGGCGCGGGCCTCGATCCTCACGGGACGCATCCCGTCGCAGCACGGTGTGCACGACTGGATACGCAAGGGTAGTATGAAGTGCGAGAAGACCCCGGGGTTGGGATGGGGCGATGATCGCGAGATCGAGTACCTGAAGGGCATATTGGGATATACCGAGGTGCTGGCTGAACACGGCTACACCTGCGGCATCAGCGGCAAGTGGCATCTGGGCGACAGCATCAATCCGCAGATGGGTTTCTCCTATTGGCATCTGTTCCCCTACGGCGGCGGCAATTATCATAACGGCTACTTCATTCGCGACGGTGAGATCGTGCGGGATACCCGTTACTTGACCGATGTGATCACCGAGGGCGGTCTGAAGTTTCTCGATCAACAGGCAGAGACCGACACGCCGTTCTACCTGAGCGTACACTACACTGCGCCGCACTCTCCCTGGAACAGGGGTGAGCATCCAGAGGGTCTGGTGGACCTCTACGCAGACTGTTCCTTCGAGACGTGCCCGGAGGTGCCCGGTGGCCATCCGTGGCAGATCAACAGCGCACCACGGGGTACAGGGGCGCGACGTCACGAGCTGCTCAGCGGTTATTACGCTGCCATCACAGGGTTGGACTGTGGGGTGGGCCAGATTCTTGACAAGCTGGCGGCTATGGGTGTATTGGACAATACCTTGGTCATCTTCACCAGCGACAACGGGATGAATATGGGCCATCACGGGATCTGGGGCAAGGGCAATGGCACGTTCCCACAGAACATGTACGATACCTCCGTCAAGGTGCCTATGCTGATCGCGCATCCGGGCCACGTGCCGCACGCGGTCGAGTCGGACCATCTCCTGAGCCATTACGATATCTTCCCGACGCTCTTGGACTACCTTGGGCTCGAGAACCCGGTTGCCGACACACTCCCGGGGCGCAGCTTCGCGCCATTGCTCCGTGGCGAGACGCTGGATGCGTCCGAGGAGACCTACGTAGTTGTCTTCGACGAGTACGGGCCGGTGCGCATGATCCGCACCGTGAGTTGGAAGTATGTGCACCGGTATCCCTACGGCCCCAACGAGCTCTATGATCTGGTCCAGGATCCCAATGAGGACCACAATCTGATCGATGATCCGGCGCAGCAAGAGCGCGTCACGACATTGGCGGGCCGGTTGGAGTCATGGTTTGTGCGTTATACCGACCCCAATATCGATGGGAGCAAGGAGCCGGTGACAGGGAAAGGGCAAACTGATCTGGCGGGTGTGTCGGGTGAAGGTCGTCGTGCGTTTGAGGACGACTGGTGGTATATCGATGAGGATGGCACGCGCCGGGACGACAAGGCGTGGTTCTTCGGTCGGATTATTCAGGAAGAGTGAGGGAGTCTAAGATGGTATCTGGCAAGTTATCACACAAGCGCCCGGTCGCGCTGGATCGTTTCTACTATGGGGCGACTTACTATCCGGAACACTGGAGCGCCGCTGATCGGGAGCTGGATGCGGAGCGTATGGCCCAAGCCGGCTTCAATTGCGTGCGGATGGCTGAGTTCGCCTGGGACACTATGGAGCCGCAGGAGGGCACCCACCGGTTCGACCTCTTCGATGAGACGATCGCGCGATTGGGAGAGAAGGGTATCTCCACAATTCTATGCACGCCCACGGCTACACCGCCGCGGTGGCTGTCTGTGGCCCATCCCGAGATCCTGCGGGTGAACGCGGATGGGGTATCGATGCAGCATGGCTCTCGCCAGCACGCCTGCCTGAGCAATGAGACTTTCCGGGCCTACTCCCGAGAGATCACCCAGGCGATGGCCTCACACTTTGCCGGGAACCCCCATGTGGTCGGCTGGCAGACGGACAATGAGCTCAACTGCCATTTCTCCGAGTGTCACTGCCCAAGTTGCCGGACTACGTTCCAGACGTTTCTGCGAGCGCTCTACGCTGATGACATCGACGCTTTGAATAGCGCATGGGGCAACGCCTTCTGGGCACTGACGTATAGCAGCTTTGACGAGATTGAGACGCCCAAGGTGGGGAAGCCGGCGTATCCGAACCCGGCGCACCAGCTGGACTACTACCGGTCCATATCGTGGAGTGTCGCGCGGTTCCAGCGTGAGCAGATCGAGATCCTGCGGAAAGCGCAGCCGCGTTGGTGGATTACTCATAACGGTACCTTCGCTCACATCGATTACCGTGGCCCCTTCACGGAGGACCTGGATTTTCTGAGCTACGACGTCTACCCCTTCTTCGACCCGGACCCAGATCATCGCCCCTACAGCCAGGCCTTCAACCTGGATCACGCCCGCGCGTGGTCGGGGAACTTCGTCGTTCCCGAGCAGCAGTCAGGCCCCGGTGGACAGGGAACCTATCTTCACGATACGCCCGAGCCGGGTGAGATTCGCCGTATGGCATTGACCTCAATCGCCCGCGGCGCAGATGGCCTGCTCTTCTTTCGCTGGCGAACGTGCCGCTTTGGTGCTGAGGAGTACTGGTGCGGTGTGTTGGACCACGACAGTGTTCCACGCCGCCGCTATGTCGAGGTGTTCAAACTCGGCGCTGAACTGAAGACCGTGGGGGCGGAGGTCCTTGGCACGCACGTGCGTGTGGACGTCGGCGTCGCTGCCGCGGACGTCGACGTCTACGATGCGCACGACACGATGTCGTTTGGTCTGCCCTCACCCAAGCAGATGGCCGAGTCCATCCACGCATTCTTTATGAAGGCGGGTTACGCGGTTGGGTGTGTGCATCCATCAGATGATCTCAGTGACCTCAAAGTTTTTATTATTCCGCATTGGGCGATCTTCAGCCCGGCTTGGGTGCCGAATTTGGAGGCCTTTGTTGAGGGTGGCGGCGTCCTTGTGATTGGCGCCCGGACCGCGACCAAGGACTGGCACAACAATGTGATCGCTGACACTGCGCCCGGCGTGTTGCAGCCGCTGGCAAGGCTACGTGTTGCCGAGTATGGTCGTCAGAACGCCCCTGATAAGCGGCCCTTGGCGATGCGGTTCTATCCAGGGGATCACCGACCGCAGTCACTGCACTGGTACGAGCAGCTCGATATGCTGCCGGGTACGTCGACGGTTGCTCGCTGGTTGGGCCGGCACCTTAGGCTGAGGGCTGCTGTGTCGATACGGGAGATCGGGGCCGGGGCCGTGATGTATGTGGGTACATATCTCACGGACGATATTATGACCGGTGTGTTGACCAAGTTGACCGCGGTTCGGAAGGATCTGGTGCCGCTGTGGCCATCTGTGCCCGAAGGCGTGCACGTTGTCGTGCGTCAGAATGAGGAGAAGCGCCTGTGGTTCCTTATCAACGATGGCAATCGGATGGCCCGCATGCAGAACGTGCCGACGGGGATCGACCTACTCACCGGCAAACCGGCCCCAGAGCGTCTCTATCTGAAGTCCGGCGCACTCGCGGTGATCAAGCAGGATCTGCTGCCGTGAGCCAGGCCGGCGGGCTGCCGGCTCAGAGATCGGATGCGGCCACACCAGCCACATCTGAGCCCATGCAGAAGCAGGTCGCTCTGATTGCCGTTGATCTTGACGGCACGCTTCTGCGAAGCGACGGCTCACTTTCTCCCGAGGGTGGAGACGCCCTGGCCGCTGCCGTGGGCCAGGGCGTGCGCGTGATCGTGACAACGACGCGGAACATCGACTCGGTCCGGCGGTTTGCAGCTGAGATCGGCTTGACAGAGCCGTTGATCTGCACGAACGGGGCCATGATCCTCGGCTCTCCTGACGGGCCTGTCTGGCATCGGAGGCTGATCCCCGGTCCTCTGGCTGAGTCACTGGCAGCCGTGGCTGACGCCGAGGGGTACTCTCTGATCACCACAGTCGGCGAGGTGAGCTACATCCGGCAGCAGGCGGGGCAACCGCTGGGTGAGATTCAGCCGGCCCGCTGGGTGGTCGCCTGCAATGCCGAAGCCCTTGCGGCAGGCGATCCGATTCGTATCCTGAACTACGATCTTGAGGGCATTCCCCATCTTCGCCGCATCTGTGAGTCCCAGTTCGTGGGACAAGCGCACGTGGAGACCTATTTTCGTCCTGACGGGAGTGCGAAGTCATTGGGGGTCTTTGCTGCGGGGTCGGACAAAGGCACAGCGCTCCGGTTGGTGACAAAGCGGCTTGGGATCGATCACAGCCAGGTGATGGTGATCGGCGACAATCCAAATGACTTGCCGATGTTTGCCTGTGCGAGCATCCGCGTGGCGATGGGGAATGCCACGCGAGATGTGAAGGCGGCAGCCACCGTGGTGGCGCCCACCAACGACGATGCGGGTGTGGCCTGGGCGGTGCGCCGGTATGTGTTGAGAGGAGGAGCCTAAAATGTCCAAGCGCGATGAGTTTGTGTGGCCTCAGGGCCAGCGTTGCGCGGTTTCGTTGACGTATGATGATGGCCTGCCGATCCACTATGATCTAGTAGGGCCGCTGCTGGAGCACTATGGGCTGCGCGGCACCTTCTACGTGCCGGCGGCCAGCGATGTCCGCTTGCACCCGATGCGCTGGCGGCTGTTGGGCCGGCGCGGGCACGAGTTGGGCAACTACTCGCTCTTTCATCCCTGTACGCGCCTGCCTGAACGTGAGAGTTGGTTGGAGCCATGGCAGGATCTGAGGTCCTACACACTGCACCGGCTGCGCGAAGAGCTGGCTACGGCAAACTTGATTCTGCAACTCCTGGACGGCCAGAAGGAGCGCACCTATGGGAATACGTGTTGTGAGACCGAGGTTGGTCGCGATGACGCCCGGGCCTCGATGGCGCCGGTGCTGCAGGAGCTCTTCGTGGCGGCCCGAGGCCCATTGAACGGGTGCGTGGCGGATGTTCGTCAACCTGTGGACCTGCACCATCTGGGACACTTCTCAGGGGATGGGCTGACGTTCGAGGCAATCAAGGCCGAGATCGAGAGCGCTGCAGAGATCGGTGGCTGGACCGTCTGGATGATGCACGGTGTAGGGGCCGATACCCACGGTCTTTACATCGAGCCGGCGGAGCACGAGAA
>CAZEXX010000195.1:0-7635 GCA_964516885.1 uncultured Anaerolineales bacterium
GTGGTGCATCACGATCTCGGCCACCGCGCTGATGCGCTCGGCGCTGCCCACCGACGTTCCCCCAAACTTGTGTACAATCGTCATCGTTCGTCCCTGCCTATACCGCGGCAAGCGCTTGATTCAGATCCGCGATCAAATCATCGGTGTCCTCAACTCCCACCGCATAACGCACCAGGCTGTCGCTGATCCCGGCGGCACGTCGTTCCTCCTCCTTGACGGAGATGAACAACGCCTGCTGCTGCACGATGCTCTCCACACCGCCCAGCGTGGGTCCGATATAGGGAATCTGCAGCCCGTCCACAAACCGCGAGGTCCCGGCTTTGTCGCGGGCCACCTCAAAGCTGACCACGCCGCCGAAACCGGTCATCTGGCGCTGAGCGATCTCATAGTCGGGGTGGCTGGGCAATCCTGGATAGTAAACACGGGCAACCTTGGGGTGCGTCTCCAGGAACTGGGCGATGCGCATCGCGCTCTCATTCTGATACTTCACCCGCAGCGGCAGCGTCTTGAGCCCCCGGATCAGCAGGTAAGCGTCATTGGGGCCACCGATACCACCGAGAAGGCCACGGGCCTCCTGGATTGCCGTGATCAGGCTGTGCCGTCCCATCACCACGCCGGCCAACAGATCGTTATGGCCACCCAGATACTTCGTCGCGCTGTGAACCGCGAGATCGATACCCAGCTCCAACGGATGCATATTGATCGGGGTGGCGAATGTGCTATCCACCATCGTGACGATCTTGCCTGCCTGCTCAGAAGCACGCACGGTGACCATCTCGGCAACCGCGGCCAGATCCATAATCCGCAGATAGGGGTTGGTTGGCGTCTCGCAGAAGATCAGACGGGTGTTGGGTTGAATGGCACCGGCCAAGGCATCAAGGTCACCGATGGGCACCAGTGTCGTCTCAACACCATAGCGGGGCAGGAATGATGCAGCGAACTCGCGCGTGCGGCGATAGGCGTCGCGTACCACGATCGCGTGATCGCCGGCAGAAAGCAGCGCAAGCATCGTCGTCGTAATGGCGGACATGCCCGTTGCGAAGAGCACGGCACCCTCCGCGCCTTCCAATGCAGCCAGCTTTCCCTCAGCAGCCGTCTGCGTCGGATTGCTGTAACGCCCGTATTCATCCCGCAGGGACAGATCGCCCCCGGTTTCACGTACCGCCGTCCGCTCAGCCTTGTGCTGCACAAATGCGAGCACTGCGGCAGTATTCTCGAACGTGTAGGTGGATGTCTGGGCAATCGGCGTCGTGATCGCGCCATAGGGCTTGCGCCGCGCCTCACCTGCGTGCACGGCCCGCGTGCTTGTCCCTTCAGTCATGATGACTCCTCTCTGCATGATCCAAGTGTTCACATAACGGATGTCCCAGGTTCGGATCGAGAGGGGCCTCAGAGGCACAAAAAAAGCACCCCTTCAGCGGATAAGAAGAGGCGCTTAGCGTCATAGCTTTGCTCTCATCTTGCAGAACCCAAACCCGCTACGGTTCTGCCGGAGTTGGCACCATGGGCCTATGCGTGTTCAGGCGCGCATGCCCGGGTTGCCGAGGTTTCACAGGGCCGGTCCCTCCACCTCTCTCGATAAGAATCTAGCAGCCATGATACCATAGTGCACGCAGGGGTCAATACAGGGCTATCGCATTTGGCAACAAACACGTGTAAGCTGTCATCCCGAGCGGATCAAGAGCACAGTCGGCTTTCCAAATGGCCGAAGTGAGGGATCTTGTCTCACAAGGGCGTACGAGTTTGGGGACAAGATTCCTCGTTTTGGCTTTGTGTAGTGCAAATGGCCTGCAGGACCCACTCGGAATGACAAGTCGGCTGTGTATTCCGGGCAGATGTGATAGCCCTGAGGGCCAATAACGAATATACCTGCCATATCCCACTCGTATCACGCTGCTGTCATACAGCAGCTTTACGGGAGAGCGTCCTTTTGCTACAATCAGGGCAGAGACAACGGACCATTGCCATCGCAGGAACGCGACGGAGAGAGAAGCACGATGTCTGCCAAGATCCTGGTAGTCGACGACGAGCAGCCGATCATCGATGTCCTGACCTACAATCTGGAGCGGGCCGGGTACGATGTGATAGTCGCCTGGGACGGGGCGGAAGCGCTGGCTCTGGCGCGCCGAGAGCGGCCCGCCCTGATGATCCTCGATCTGATGCTGCCGAAGCTCGACGGCATCGAGGTCTGCCGCGCCCTGCGCCGCGAGGCCGCCGCCAACCAGGAGCCCGATATCCCCATTATTATGCTCACCGCCCGCGATGAGGAGATCGACCGAGTGCTGGGCCTGGAGCTGGGCGCTGACGATTACGTGGTCAAGCCCTTCAGCGTGCGCGAGCTCGTCGCGCGGGTCAAGGCCGTCCTGCGTCGCGTACAGCACGTGCCGGTTGACAGCAACAAGGCTATCCGATTGGGCGACCTGCTCGTGGACAAGAGCCGCTACGAGGCCCGGCTGGCAGGCCGATTGCTCGACCTCACCACTCTGGAGTTCGAGGTCCTGCACACCCTGACGCGCCAAGCGCACCACGTGCTCAGCCGGGAGCAGCTCCTGGAACAGGTCTGGGGCTACGAATACCTTGGCGATCAGCGTGTGGTGGATGCCGTGATCAAGCGGCTGCGCGCCAAACTGCGCAGCGCCGCCCCTGATCGCGAACTGGTCGTCACAGTTCGCGGCGTGGGCTACAAGCTGGAGGCATAGCGATGCGCCACAGCCTGCGTCTCAAACTGGTTCTGAGCCAGCTCGGCCTGATCGTGCTGGCGATGGGACTGGCAGGCCTGCTGCTGCTCAGCTCGCTGGAGCGCTACTTCCTGGAGGCGACCGAGGAGAGCCTCGTCGCCCAGGCCCGCATCACGGCCCAGACCCTGATCCCCGGAGCGATGATGGCCGGCCCACTGGTGGAGACCCAGAGCCCGCTGGCGAACACGCTCCAGCAGCGTCAGACGAGTAATCTCGCGCTCCAAACCGAGAACCTTGCCCTCCCCGGCGACGCAGTCACGCCAAGTGACCTGGACCTCAGCTATCTCGCGGACACATCCCTGCAGCTCGGCACCCAACTCGAGACGCGGATTCGGGTCCTCGACGCTGCCGGCATCGTGTTGGTTGACTCTGCGGCATCCAGTGATGCCGCAGAGTCAACACAGGGGCTTGATCTGCAAGATGACCCCCTGGTGATGCAGGCACTCCAAGGCGAGTACGCGAGTCAGACCATAGAGGACCGGTGGGAACCCATAATGGCTGTCGCGATGCCGGCGATGGTCGACGGTGAGCTGGTCGGCGTCGTCTACCTGACGCAGCCGCTGCGCGACGTCGATGCCGTGCTGGGCGATCTGCGGGGCCGGTGGGCGTGGTCCACAGCTATCGCCCTGGCCCTCTCCGGTATCGTGGGGCTGCTGCTGGCTCGTGCCATCACACGGCCCCTGCGACGACTGACAACCGCGGCGGGCGCCGTCGCGCAGGGCCGGTTTGACGAGCAGGTCCCGGTGCGCTCATCGGACGAACTGGGGCGGCTGAGCCGGGCCTTCAACGATATGGTCAGCCGGTTGCGCGCCGCGCGTGTGATGCAGACGACCTTTGTTGCCAACGTCTCACACGAGCTGCGCACGCCGCTGACAGCCATCAAAGGCATGGTCGAGACGCTGCGAGATGGCGCCGTCGACGACGTCTCGGTCCGCGACCGGTTTCTTGAGACGGTGGAGACCGAGACCGACAGGCTGATCCGGCTGGTCAACGATCTATTGGTCCTCACCCGCGCCGATGCAGAGGCGCTCAACCTCAATCTCGAGCCCTTGGCCCTCGCGGAGCTGGCCCGCGTGACGATGGCACAGCTCACGCCGCAGGCCGAGGCCAAACAACTCGCGCTGCAGCTGGATGTCGCACCGGCAGCACCCCTGGCCTGGGCCGATCGCGACCGCATCTCCCAGGTACTGGTCAACCTGCTGGACAACGCTGTCAAGTACTCGCACCAGGGGAATGCAGTGACGGTCTCCGTCGCGCCTGACGCCGCCGGCAGATCGGTACTGGTGCGGGTCACCAACCACGGTATCGGTATCTCCGCGGAGGATCTGCCGCATATCGGCCAGCGCTTCTACCGTGCCGACAAAGCGCGTACACGGACCCGCACGCACGATCGCGGCACCCAAAGCGGGAGCGGCCTGGGGCTCTCCATCGCAGCAGCCCTTATCGAGGCCCACGGTGGCCGTCTGTGGGTCGAGAGCGAAGAAGGCGCCGGTACCACTGTCGGCTTCACCCTCCCGGCAAAATAAGAGGAACCACGAATCTCGCGAATCCTCACTGATCTGTTCCTTTGTTGATCGTGGGCTCGACACGTGCGTCCCACCTGGATCAAGTGGCGTAGCTAACCATACTCCTTACTTCGTACTGCTTACTGCTTCCCCTTGTCCCAACATCATCGCGCCTCTGTCACAGACCTGTCATCTTCGCCTGGTACAACTAAGGGTGAGACTGCAGACACCCGCCCACAGGCGAAAGGAGATAGATATGACACGCACCAGGAGAGAGTTCATTGCGTTGCTGGCCCTGCTGATCACACTCTTGCCCCAGACGGTCTTGGCCGATGGTATGGTGATCCCGCTTGAGGCGGACACTGGCTATCTGGTCGTGCGCTACCACACAGTGACCGTCAACATCGAGGATACACACGCCGCCACGCACGTGGATCAGGCCTTTCATAACCCGCATCCCTTCGACGTCACTGCCCGTTATCTCTTCCCCGTGCCGCCGGATGCGATGGTGACAGGCTTCACGGCAACCCTTGACGGGGTGCCGCAGACCGTCACGCGACAGGGCACGGCGACAACCAACGCGATGCTCTACGACCTCATTGCCACCCGCCACGACCCATCCCTCTTCCAGTATGCCGACTGGGAGACGCTGGTCTTCGAGATCACGGTGCCCGCCGGCGATACCCGCACGATGGAACTGAGCTACGACGAGGTGCTCGCACCGACAGGGGGGATGGCCCATTACCGCTACGTCCTGAGCACCGAGCGCTACACGTCCGATCTGCTGGAGGAAGCCTCCATCACCGTGAACCTCTCGTCGTCCAGAGGGTTGGGCACGGTCTACTCCTCCTCTCACCAGGTCATCATCGAGCGCCCCGCTCGCGAGCGGCCCGGCGAACACCGGGCCACGGTCACGTGGAGTGCGGAGTACATCCAACCGACGGAGGACTTCCACCTCTTCTTCTCCCCAGCCGAGGGGGGATTCGGAAGCGGCTTGCTCACCGGGCGCCAGCCGGGGCTCGATGCGGCATCCCGGGATCATTTCCTCTTCCTCTTCGCACCCGAGGCGATCGTGGCTGAGAGCACCGCCCTGCCAAAGGACATCGTCTTCGTCATCGACCGCTCCGGCAGCATGAGTGGAGAGAAGATCGTCCAGGCACGGGATGCCCTGAGCTTCATCCTGGATCAGCTCAACACCAACGATCGCTTCTCAATCGTCGGGTTCGACGACCGGTTGGACGTCTTCGCCAGCAAGCTCCAGCCTGTCGATGCACAAAGCCGGCGTGAGGCCCAACGCTTCGTCGCCGACCTCACTGCCCGCGACGCCACTGACCTCGACGCCGCACTGGAGCGCGGCCTGAGGATTCTGCGAGAGAGCCCGCCCCGAACCGGCACCACCCGTCTTGTTATCTTCCTCACCGATGGTCTGCCTACCGCCGGCGTCACGGACCCCGCTGCCATCGCGGAGCGCGCCCGGCGCAATAACAGCCACGTCGAGGCCCGGCTCCACGTCTTCGGCGTCGGATACGACGTCAACTCCCACCTGCTCGATCGCCTGGCTGCTGAGAACGGAGGCTCGGTCACCTACGTGCAGCCCGGTGAGAACCTGGAGCTGGTGCTGACCGACTTCTACCGCCGTATCGCACACCCTGTGCTCACCGACGTCCGGATCACCTTTGACGGGATGCAGGTGAGCGACCTGCACCCTGGCACACTACCGGACATGTTTGAGGGCTCCAGCCTGTTGCTCACCGGGCGCTTCCAGCCCACGAGCAATAACGGCACCGTGACCATTCGCGTCAGCGGACGCGCCGGCGAAGAGAGACGCACCTTCAGCTATACCTTCGATCCGGACAAGGCCGGTGACCACGCCTTTGTCCCGCAGCTGTGGGCCACGCGCCAGATTGGCCAACTGCTTAACATAATACGGGTTGAGGGCGAGACGGATGCCCTGGTTGACCAGGTACGCGACTTGGGTCTGACCTACGGGCTGGTCACGCCTTACACCACCTTCGTCATCGCCGCGCAGAGCTGGGGCGCGGCCTCCGCAGAGAATATGGCACTCTACAACGACCAGAGCGCCCTGAACCGTGCATCGGGACAGACCACTATCCAGGCGCGGGTCCAGAACCAGAGCTATCAACAGGCTGATCAGGCAGCGATGGCCAGCGGTGCCAACGTCACCAAGAGCGGCTACCAGAACCTGGCTCAGGTGAGCCGGCAGCACATTGATCTTAGGTTGCTCCAGGACAAAGAAGCGCTTGAGGGTCCTATCAGCGAGGCGTGGATCAGCGACAACATCAAGATTGACCGCACCGTCAGCTTCGGCTCCGATACCTACTTCGAGTTGGCGAAGGATCCTGTCGCACGAGACTTCCTTCAGGGCGGCAACAATGTGCTATTCCAGCTCAACGGCGAGGTCGTCCAGGTCGTGGATGAGGACGCCCCTGAGGATCCCTTCGAACTATCGCAGTTGCCGCAGAGTGACCCGTCAGGCAACGCACAGCAGCTCCTCCCGAACAGCTGGGGCCCATCACCACAGATCCGGGGTGGCGCACCGGACTCATCAGTCCAGGGGTTTCTGGTCAGAATCACTCAGATCGCAGAAGCCATCGCCCGGGAAGTAGAAGCCGTAGTCCGCAGCCTGAGCCGGTAGGCGAGCAACCTCTGCTTTGCCCCCGTCGGGGGAAAAAAGAAAAGGGGGCTCCGCTCCGCGTACGTTGGCAGCTATCGCGGAGCGGAGCCCCCTCTCCAACTCTCCCCCGGCGGGGGCGAGAGCGAGAGGCCCGATCCGCCAATCTACCGGCTTCCTGAACTGCACCTCCGTGTGACAATGAGAAATCCCGGTCGGAAACAGTATGCTATAATAAAGTCAGGTGGCATACCGTAACCTCTTGAGGTCCACAGGGCTGTGCCGACTACCGTACAGCCTTCACTTCACATCCAGGCCAACCGTGCTGACCCTTTTAGTCTCACAGGGCGTCCTTTTGCTATACTGACCAATCGATTCTTCACTTAGGATACACAGGCGGCTTGCGGGAACCCATACGGAGGCAACTATGAGAATCAGGCTTTCGGGAGCCCGAGCAGGGCTCATACTACTGATGGCGATACTGGTCACACAGTGCGGCCTACTGCCAACCGAGATACCCTCTCAACCATCCCCGTCTTCAAAGACAAAGGCGACAGCCACGCCTACGGTGGCAGTCGCCGAGCCCACGTCGACTTCCGCGCCAGCCACACAGCCATCCCCCACAGCGCCGCCGGACACCTCACTGCCGTCGATCCCTAAACCGGTCTTCGCGGTCTTCCGCGAGCCCAAGATCGACACCGTTCCCAGTCTGACGATGGAACCCGCCGCGCCCGATCTGGAGAACGTGACCGTTCCCTTT
>CAZEXX010000196.1:0-2762 GCA_964516885.1 uncultured Anaerolineales bacterium
GCACATAGACCCGTCTGGCATCGCCCGGGTAGAGCTCCATCACATCCGGTTGCTTCTTCTCGTCCACGTAATGGTACGTAAGCCGTAACAAAGGTGCACCCTCAGCTTCGACGTCCTCGAGCAATCTCCCATCGTGGGCAGCACTGGTGAGCAGACCGTATAGGGTGCGAAAGCGCCCCACATCCATCTCTTTGCCGTTGTAGGTGACCTGTGTTTCGGCGTTAGTCTCACCGGTAATGACAAAGCTGTGGTCCTCCCCCTCAGTGGTGAGCTCAATCGCGCGGACATCCATCAGAAAGGGCGAAAGAAACCAACGCACCGCCAACTTGCCATACTCGATCTGCAGGAAAGCCGGCTCAGGCACAGCATAGATCACACCTCTGTCATTGCACGTCATGTAGAAAGCGCCGTCCTTGGCCAGCACCGCCAGGACATATGGCTCGACCTCCACATCAATGCCGTTCTTCAGATCAAACGCCACCTGAATGGTCGGCCGGTTGAACCCGAAGGCCATGATCTCCCGCGGCGTGAGCCCGTAGGCCACGATGTCATAGGCGGTGATGCCCAGAAGCGGCCCCATCATCTCTACGGCATAGGTCTGGTCCAGTTCATAGATGCCCGTGCCCCGCACGATATGCGTCGCTGCACCAAAGGATATCGCCGCCCGCACCACACCAGGGTCCTTGGTGGCCACGGCTTCCACCGTGATGGGCTCCGCCAGCCGTCCACCCACGAAGGTCACATCCAGGAGCGCCGAGAGCGGCGAGGACAAGACCAGCTCCGGCGTCACCCGCGCCTCGACATACGCCTTTTTGGGCAGAAGGAAGCCGGCGCTGCGCTCCGCTGCCATCAGATAGACCGCGGGGTCGCCCTCTACGCTGAAATAGGTATCCCCCGTGACCCGCTCTTCATCGCCGATCAGCAGCGTGAGCGCGCTCTCATCCGCATAGATGATCTCCACCCAAGCGGCCGGCTGAGCCAGGCCATAGGCGTCCAGATCCTGGGGGACGGACGCCACCGTACGCAACGCAGTGACCGTGCTACAGGTGCTCAGCAGGTCGATCAGCTTCTTAGCATCAACCACGTCCGCCGGGATATCATCCACCCGATATCCCTCGCCGGTGAAGGCGATGTCGAGCGTGTCGGCCTCGTGGGTGATGAAAACCCGCACCACATCCAGGGCCTCTGCGGCCTTGAAGGACACTTCGCTGTCCTCACCCATCTCGGTGGGACTGAGCCGCAGCACCACCGCTGCTGCGGCCAATACGGCCACCACGGTTGCGGCGACAAAGATCAGCTTGACCTCGGCAGTCTGCCGACGTTGGGTCATATCACTGATACCTTCTGATGAGCCAGATCACGATCCCCGTCCCCAGGATCACAAGCGGTAGCACGCCCGCCAGCAGGATGCCCAAGATGCTGGCCTGCGCCGTGGTGATGGAAAGCGTGTTGCCGGCCAATGACTTGGGCTGGATCGTCACTGTGTCGGCACGCCCACCCAGGCTGTTGAGCAGATTGAGCAAGTATTCGCTGTTGGAGAGTGAGGTGTTCTCGATGGAGAAGGAATCCAGCATCGCGGTGGACGCAGATACCAGAAGATTGGAGCGGAACTGGATCACGCCGGTGGTGCCGTAGATGCGCTTGCTCGCCAGCACCAGGGCAGGCATGGGTCCCCACCGCTCCGCTTGCTCCACGGAGAAACCGTCAACGGCTCCGGATGGCCGCACGCCGCTGGTCTCGGTAAACTGCAGCAAGACCTCGTTGAGATTGCTGGCTCGCGTCACAAAGAGCAGATCCAACGGCCGCGCCAGAGGCATCAGCACGGGGGAGGACGGGTCGATCAGCCTGTCGCGGTAGAACTCATCCACGTACTCCACCACGGGATAGTAGGGCTGGTATTGATAGGTACGCTCACTTGCGGTCTCGAACACCGCACCATCTCCGATGGCAATCCCCCATTCCTTGAGGAATGCTTCCAGGTTGGGCAGAGCGTCCTGGGTCACATCGGCCGTGTAGAAGAGGGTCTTGCCGTAGGCGCCATCGTTGTAGAGGAAGGCATCCAGCTTGGCGAGCGCGTCCTCCGACAGATCAATTCGTGGGCCCAGCAGCAGCGCCAAGTCATGGGCATCGTCCAAGGCCTCCATTGTCAGATTGACCTGGGCAACGTCGTAGTTGTTCTCGGTCAGCAGGCTGGTGAAGGCCGACATGTCGGCCATACCGTTGCCCGTGAGCACGGCTACACGTGCCTGATTGGCAGTGGTGACGTGGAGGATGGCCGAGGTCACGGCCTCCTCCGCCCGGGAGGATCGTATCGTCAAGTTGCCGCTCTCGGTGTAGCTGTAGTTGAGCAGGTCCGAGAGCTGGAGCTGCGCGACGCGATCCCCGCGGACCACCAGCACATCGCCCTCCGAGAGGGCCAGATCCGGATACCGAGATGCGAAGGTGGGGTCGAATACATAGTCAACATAGGCGAGCCTGACGCGCGGAGAGAGCCTGGGATACTGCTCAATCATTCGCTGAGCCTGAAGGAAGTACGGAGAGCCCCCAAACGCGTCCTCTGTGGCCAGCACGTAGATCTCCACATCCTCGTTGAGGCTCTGTAGCAGCGCTCTGGTCTCCTCGCCGGCCTCATAGGCGGCATTGGCGGTCAGATCGACGGTCAACTTAAGGCGCTCACCCAGCTGCATCGCCACCACGTTTATCAGAAACGTTCCGACCACCAGCAGGGAGAGCAGTATGCTCACCATCAGCTTGAGATTGGG
>CAZEXX010000196.1:2862-7617 GCA_964516885.1 uncultured Anaerolineales bacterium
AACGCCAGCGCATCCACCAACATCACAAAGAGGCTCACCACGAAGCCGAGGACTGCGGCGATGAACTGGCTCTCCGTCAGTGCCGAGAGGAACATGCAGATAGCGATCAGCGTGGTCCCCAAGAGCAGCAGTCCGGCAAAGTTACCCAGGATCACCGGCCAATCCGGCGCGGCAAAGAAAGACATCACCATTGCCTGAACCAGCGTCGCCGATATGGCGATGAGGAAGACCGATGCCGCCGCACCGTATTTGCCCAGCACAATGGCTGTGCGCGAGATCGGGGCCGTCAGCAGCAGTTGGTCGGTGCCCGAGCGCTTGTCCTCGCTTATCAGACGCATCGTCAGCACCGGCACCAGGAAGAGCACCACAGGGAAGAGCAGCTCGAAGAGCTTGCTCATATTGGTGGTATTGCCGTAGAGGTTGTAAGTGAAGAAGTAGAAGCCCGAAAAAAAGAACATGGCAGAGAAAAAGACATAGGCCAGGGGCGATTGGAAATACGCTCTGAACTCACGTTTGAGTATGGCCAGCATCTAGCTCCTCCCCTGTGTGTTGTCCCCGCCGCGTTCTCCCACCACGCGTAGGAAGATCTGCTCCAATGACGTCTCCGCGCCTCGGGTGCCCAATAGAGGCAGATCGGCCTTGGCCAGCGCCCGGAAGATGCCAGCCCGGACATCCTGCTGCTGGGCGCCTTCGATGATGTACTCATACGCCCCGGGCTCCTCCTGGGCCAGCACTTTCACCTGCTTGAGCTCGGGAAGCTGGCTGAGGGCGCTCTGTACCTGTTCCGGTTCCCCCTGGACCAGGGCGATCACCCGGTGTGCGGCGCGTGCGGCCCTGCCGAGGTTCTCCGGTGTGTCGTCCGCCAGCACCCGACCTTCGTGGAGGACGACAACGCGGGTGCAGACCTCCTGAATCTCAGACAGGATGTGAGAGGATATCATCACGGCGCGCGTCTGCCCGATCTCCTGGATCAGCGAGCGTATCTCGATAATCTGGGCGGGATCGAGACCCGCCGTGGGTTCGTCCAGGATCAATACTTTGGGATCGCCGACGAGTGCCTGGGCAAATCCGAGGCGCTGCCGGTATCCCTTGGAGAGGTTGCGGATCATGCGGCTGGTGACATCAGCAATGCCCACCCGTTCACAGATACTCGCCACGTGTTCCAGGCGCCCCTCTTTCACACGCTTGAGATCGCAGACGAAATCCAGGAATTCGCGCACGCGCATATCACCGTAGAACGCCAGCCGCTCCGGCAGATAGCCGATGACCCGCTTTGCCTCAAGCGGCTCCCGGACGATGTCGTGGCCATTGATGGTCACCGTGCCGCTGGTGGCACCAATGTAGCCGGTCAGTATGTTCATTGCTGTGGACTTGCCGGCCCCATTAAGCCCCAAGAGCCCTAGCACCTCACCAAGCTGGACATCGAAGCTCACATTGTCCAACGCAAGCTTGTCGCCATACCGTTTGGTCAGTCCTTGCACATGGATCAAGCCCGGTCTCCTCGCTCTGCTGTTCAATGCTGGCCTGGCGAACTTTGCGACCCGGTCGCCAGTTCTGTCTCTAGCCCTTCTTCCGTCCTTACGGATCTGCACCAGATTGCACACCTGTGGGAGACCTGTCGTGTCCCCCGTGAAGCTGGGCACTTTTCGACCGATCATTCGGGCGATCCCCGCGCTCTCCAAGAATCTTCGGATCACGTTCGCCCGTAGCAGGCTATTCCTGACGTAGACCGTGACGAGGCCTGAAGCTTTCTCCTCGTGGACCACGTATGGACCGCCTGTATCGGGCCTGCATTTGCATAGTGTGCGACAAAATCATGAGTTTGTCAATATGATCTAGTGCTGGGAGGCCGTGACTGAAGAGGGCGAATCTCGGCATCAGAGCCGAGCGGTCGGCGACGTGGCTAACATCCTCATCGCGCTCATTGTTCACCGGGAGCAGATCTTCTCAGAAGCCGGAGTGCTTCGCCGTTCTCCTCCTGAACATCCACAACC
Organism: uncultured Anaerolineales bacterium; assembly: GCA_964516885.1. GTDB lineage: Bacteria > Chloroflexota > Anaerolineae > B4-G1 > SLSP01 > PWVB01. The sequence continues at coordinate 4,857 of CAZEXX010000196.1, forward strand.
CGGAGATGGGCTGGGAGCTCCTCACCCAGGGGTGCTCAACACCAGCCTCGTGGGTATCGCCGGGGGACGACGTCCCGGCGAAGATCCACGGAAGATCCGTAGGTCACACCGTGCGGCAGTGGTCAGTATTAGGGATTCGGATATAATAAACGCGATTAAGATCAAATATATATATGCACGCTTCGGCGGCGTGAGGAGACTCAGAGGGGGATCGCATGCTCATCAAGGCTTTGTCAGGTCAGATAGGAGTGTCAACGAAGGCCATTCGATACTATGAGTCCATTGGCTTGATGCCTCCGCCGAAGCGGGGGGAGAACAACTACCGGCAGTACACCGAAGCTGACGTTGATCGCTTGCGCTTCATCGCCGGATCACGCAGCCTGGATTTCAGTCTTGCCGACATCGGCGAGATCCTTGCAGCCCGCGATCACGGCATTGCCCCATGTCAGCGCGTGCTCGACACGATGGCCCACAGCCTGGAGGACGTCGATCGGCGCATTGCCGAGTTGCTTGAGCTTCGAGAGACGCTAACTCAGATGCATCAGGCCGGCGCCGAGCTGCCCCTGGACGACGTGCAGGGGCAGGACTGTGTCTGCTACCTGGTGAAGTCATTTCCCGAGACACGGGAGGTCGTCATCACTCACTACGCCACTAATCAGACCGACTTTGGTCGTGTCCATTCGTTTTAACATAGGCGGCCTTCGAGACTTCTTGTCGCTATCCCGCGCAGCAGGAGAGCTGCGTTACATCCTTCTCAAACACCTGGGCGGCCAGCTTCAGCCCCTCAACCTGCGTGAGGTATGGGAACAACGACGCACGCAGGTCCGCCACCGTGGCCCCAAAGCGTAGCGCCAGGGCCGCCGACTGAATCACTTCTCCGCCCTCAGCCGCCAAAATTTGGGCCCCCAGGAGCTTGTCGGTCGCCTGATCTGCCACCAGCTTGATTAACCCGATTGTGTTCCGGGCGGCGATGGCGCGCGGAACGTAGGAGAGGGGCAGCAGGCTCGTCTTCGTGGCGTGCCCGGCATCCTGCGCCGCGCGTTCGGTCAATCCCACCCGAGCGACGTTCGGATCGGTGAAGATGACCTCCGGAAGCACCCGCAGGTCAAGCGTGGATCCAGGCTGAGTCAGGGCATTCGCGGCGGCGATCCCGCCCGCTGCCGCTGCCACATAGACAAGTTTGGGCCCATTGGTGACGTCACCGGCCGCGTGGATGTGCGAGTGCGTGGTTTCCTGGCGGGCATTGACTTTGACAAAGCCACGAGTGTCGACGTCGACGCCCACGGTATCAAGGTTCAGGCGCTCGACGTTGGGGCGCCGGCCAACCGCCATCAGAATGGCTTCGGCGCGGAAGAGACGTCGCTCTCCGGCAACGTCGGCGACAACTTCCTTGAACCCATCGACGAGCTGAAGCGCGATGGGCGTGACCTCGGTGTGGATCTCGAGCCCTTCAGCACGGAGGGCTTCGATCAGGCCGGCGGCGACCTCGGGCTCATGGTCGGGAATCAGCGTCGAACTTCGCTGCAGGATCGTCACCTGGGTCCCCAGCCGAGCCAACATCTGCCCCAACTCCGGCGCCACGGCGCGACCGCCGATGATGACCAGAGATGTCGGTTGGTGGTCAAGCGCCATCAGTGAGGTGCTGGTGAGGACAGGCACGTCTAGGATCCCTGGCAGCGGCAGCGTCGCGGGTCGAGCTCCTGTTGCGATGACGATGTTGGCGCCACGTAGCTGTCGCCCATCATCCAACGCCACGCGGGCTTCGGGCGTGAAGCTTGCCCAGCTGTGGAAAACACTGATGTCGTCAGCGTACGCCTCCAGAACACCGGCGTACTTGGCCTGGCGCAGGTCGCTGACCAGGCTATCTTTCTCCGACACGATTGTCTTCCAATCCGCGCCGTCAGCAGACATCTTCAGGCCGGCGAAGTTCGAGTGTCCGGCAGTGTGGAAGGCAGCGGCAGCACGGATCAGCGTCTTGGAGGGGACACAGCCGATGTTCACGCACGTACCGCCCAGGGTTCCGCCTTCCACGATGGCGACACGGCCGCCTAACTCCGCGCCTCTGATGGCGGCAGCCATCCCTCCGGCGCCGGTACCGATGACGATCAAGTCGTAGTTCTCTGCTGATCTCGATGAAGACGGTGCCCTCTGGGGTGTGATGTCACGCCGGCCGATCACATCCCCGCCGTAGCCTGCCGCTCGCACCGATTCGGTGACTGTCTCGTTATCGACATTGGCATCTACGACTAGAAACATCTGCCCGTTATGCCAATCCGGAATTCGTATGTCGCTGATCCCATCTACAGCGCTCAGACTACCCTTAATGTGACGGCGGCAGTTGTCGCACGTCATCCCTCGCACCTGAATTTCCATAGTCTGCTTGGCCATAGCTGCTCCCTATGTGATTGATGGCCTCATCATACACCTTCCAGTCGCTGGAAGGTCAAGGGGTGCGCAGAAAGTCGACAGTGAGGATCTCGCGCTTGAGGGGAATGATCTTCAGACGGGGCGACACGGGCCGGAGGCGATCGGATGGTTGGCGATCATCGTCGGCAACAGGTGCGAGGTACTCTGTCTGAACAAGGGGGCGAAATAGAAGCCACTTGCTGGGTACTCGCGGCCGGCAACCGACACCACGCCGGCCCCCAGCTTAGAGATGACCGCTACCTCGCTATCTGCGCCAACACAAAGCTGAGCGTGATGCACACGATGCCGGCGACCGCGGTTTTGGCGCCGTAGGCGATCACGTTTTCCCGGGAGA
>CAZEXX010000197.1:0-7569 GCA_964516885.1 uncultured Anaerolineales bacterium
TACGAGGAGAAGTTCACCATGTACCCGCCCGCCATCGAACTCACCGGATCTACGTACACCGGATGTGCACGCAGTAGCGCACCGAAGTTCTCGCCAACAACCTTTGGCCCGAAGAAGCCGCCGCTGGGATGGTTGCTCTTAGGTTCGTAGCCCTCCAGCAGGCAGTCGGTGATAGGCATGCCCGACGTGCTCATCGCCTGCACAATCCTGCGCCGGTCCGCCGGAGGCAGGATCAGGGCCCAGTCATCATGGTCCATAGATCCGATAAGCGCCTGCTTCTCCTCGGTCTGTGCCATCTTGGTCGCCCGCAGAAGATCGATGCGTTCCTGATAAGTCAGCATTCCAACATTAGTCACGACAGACATTTGTATCCTCCTTGCAGTTTCTGCACAGCTGTTATCAGACCCGCACCTTGGTTGAGTCCGCCGTACCAGGCACCTCACGCCGATGCGCAGCCACTATCTCCATGTTCAGTTCATATCCCAATCCCGGGGTATCCGACACAGTCAGATAGCCGTCCTGGACCGGCTCCCGCGGGGTGATAAGATCCGCACGCCAATCGACCTCGCCCCAAGCATACTCCAGAATGGTGAAGGTGGGGATCGTGCACGCTGAGTGGGCAGTTGACACGGTCGCTACGGGGCCGGAGGGGTTATGCGGCGCGATCAGCAGCTGCTTAAGGCGAGCGGCGTCCGCGATGCTCTGCATCTCCGACAACCCGCCGCAGTGCTTCACATCCGGCATCAGGACGTCAACCACGCGTTCCAGCAAGAACGAGCGGAAGCCCTCGACGGCAAAGACGCTCTCTGCCGACGCCGTGGGCATCGGCACCGAACGTGAGACCAGCGCCAATTGGTCGGGGAAGGTATGCTTCACCGGTTCCTCGTACCACATCAGGTTACAGCTCTCCAGTTCGCGGCCCACGACAATGGCCTCCGAAGCCTCCATCCTGCCGTGACAGTCGATGGCCAGATCGATCTCGTCGCCGATGGCCGCTCGGACGGCACGCACGCGATCCACGCCCGGGCGCCACGCCGCCTTCGGTCCCGTGCGCACGTGATCCGGTCCCCGCAGCTCGTCGAAGGGGGCCAGCTTCACCGCGGTAAAGCCCTCGTCCACAGCCTGCCGCGCGGCGGCGGCGAACCCCTCAGGAGAACGATCGCGCACGTGCCGGTTGATATTGGCATAGAGCCGCAGCTTCCGCCGGACGGCCCCGCCGAACAGCGCGTGGATCGGCACCCCCAGGTGCTGCCCCAGGATATCCCAGAGCGCCTGGTCGATGGCACTGACGGCGGTGTGGGTGATACGTCCGCCGCGCAATCCGGAGAGCACGCGCCAGATCTTGCGAATCGCCAGAGGATCCTCCCCGATGATTCTATCGGCAAAAATCTCAAGCGTGGCCACCAGCAGCGCGTCGTTCAGGCTGTGACTGGCCTCACCCAGCCCTGTGATGCCGGCGTCCGTGTGCACGAGCACGAAGACCCAGTCCCCCCGCTCGGTGACTTCGACAACAATGGGCTCGATACGCGTGATTTTCATGGATGCTATCCTGTGTGAGCGCGACGGCTAGACAGCCGGCGCATCGTCCATCACGGTGGATCCCTCAAGGATTGTGAGCAGTACTTCCGCCACAATGAAGAGGATCGCCGACCAGCGCGCCACCGTGAAGAAGGTCCCGCCTGCTCCCCACGCATAAGCCGTCGCGCAGAGCGCGGATGCAAAGAGCACGGCCCATTTCGCTGTTGTCACCGCCCCTTCTTTGGCGCGCAGGCTGCCGATGACCAAATAGCCAGCGAAGAGCGCAAGCAGCGGGTAGACAAACTGCCAGAAATTCGGGATCTCGTTCAGCCACGCCTTCAGCGGCGTCAAGAACAGTATGACCGGGATCAGGAGGCCCACGGCCAGCGAGATGAGACGACCTCGCGGCGCTGCGTCGGAAGATTGCCCTTCGTTCACGATTGTTACCTCCCCTTATAGGTCAGTGTATAGCTATCTTATACCATGCTGCAGCAGAGTTTCCAGTGGAACTAGGCCCAGGTCATCGCATAGGCGCTCACGCAACCACAATACGCTACCGGTACAGCGATCAAGCACAAGCCAGGATCTTCTGCGCTGCCTGCGCGACTTCGTCACGGTAATGCTGGTCGGTGAAATAGTAGACGTGTACCAGATACGTGTGCAGCCAATAGACCTGCCAGCGCAGCTCATATCCCGGGCGTAACGGCCGTAGCGCCGTGTATGCCTCGAAGAAGTCTCTCCACGGTGCGTTGAAACTCCGCAGATAGGCCAGCTCCATCTCCGCATCGGCATACTGCGCGCTGGGATCAATCAGGCCTGACAGATGCCACCCGTCGTCTGCTTTGACGACCATCACGTTGGCGCCCCAGATATCGCCGTGGATCAGCGCCGGAGAGCCCTGCGCAGCCATAATGCCCTCGGCAACCTCAATAGCCCGATCGACAGCCGAAAGCACCTCGGATGTCAAGCGCGCCTCGATCTCGGGCGCTGCCCGCGCCCGGCGGAGGAGCGGCATAAAGACGTCTCGCCAACGACAGGCACCTGTGGTGCCGATCGGACCGAAAGTATCCCGCGTATGGACGTGGAGATTGGCGAGCCCCTCGGCCAGTTCGCGTTCAACACGGCGACGATCCGCATCACCAAGCTGAGCTTGCAGCATGGTCACGCCCGGGATTGTCTCCAAGAGCAGGTACATGTAGGGAATCGGGCCTGTGCCGTCACTCACCTCGTAGACAGACGGGCAAGTCAATCCGCGCTCGCGAAGATGGCGCAGCACGCGCGCCTCCGTTACGAATCCCTCGCCCTCGTTGTTGAATTTGATCACCGCCGTATAGGGATCACGATCGAAGCGCAGTCGCAGCACGGAGTTGAGCATACCGCCCTGCAATTGCTCGATCCCGGAGCACTGGACCGCTGAGTCCAACCAGTCAGAGAGCACTGCCTCAGCTTGGTCAGGCGTGAGTATCAGATCCGTGTTTAGGGTAACCATATTGTAAAGGAGAGGGAAAAAGAACAGGGAGTAAGGTCTAAGGGAAAATCTGATCCGGTGTCGCCACCAACACGCACGACAGAGGTCCAGCCCTTGCGCCCTATCCCTTTTCCCTTATCCCTTCTACAGATCCACTACCAAACCATCGTACGCCACGCCTACATCGTACCGACCGTAAGCTTCTGCCAGCTCGTCGTACGTCATATGGCCGTTGTGGGAGAAGTGGTGCGCGTATAACTTGGTCTGCCCCTGCACCATGACGCCCTCATCAATCAGGCGAGCTTGCGTCTTGAGGAAAGCCTCGAAGCTATGATGGCCCTCGCCCCCCGGCCGGTCGCCGGTAGTCGCATCCAGCGCAATCAGATCCATCGGCCCGAACGTGCGGAGAATCTCCCACGCCGCCTCTCGCATCGGGGCCGTATCCGTGGCGTAGAAGCAGCGCCGCCCATCTTCCTCGATCACATAGAGTAGAGGCTCAAGCCGACCGCCGCCATGCGTAGCCGGGATCGCCGTGATCTTGTAGGAGCCCACCTCCCACGTGTCGCCTGCCTCCACACTCTTCCACGCGATGTTGGCACCCTCAGCCAGCTCATCAGTGATATCGGCAAGGGCGTCCGATGGCGCGTACACGGTCATCAGCTCGGTCGGGGTCGGCGTGAATCCCGGCTTGCGCCAGTAGAGATTGCCGGGAAGCCAGTGATCGCTGTGACGGTGCGTCAGCAGCAGTGCCTTCAGCCCGCCCAGATAGCACCCCGCCTTGTTGGCCGAGGTCAGGAGGTCCGGACCGATGTCGATCAACAGATCATCGTTCACCAACGCCGTGGAGCGAGCCCTGATATGGGGGCCGCGTTCACGCCGCGCAACCTCGCACACGCGACACCGGCAAAATGGGTCGGGAATAGCCTCCGCAGCACCGGTCCCAAGGAATGTAAAACGCACAGTCACCTCCATGTAGTGTGGACTAGATCAATGTTCGTGTCGATATGCTGTTGCCAGTTGCGCATTACACGTTCGAACGTTCAAACGTTAGGACGTTGAGACGTTCGGACGTGTGACCTACAACTCCTCGATCAAGAACCTGGTTCTTGACGCCGGCTACCTATCCCACCGGCGGTCGGGCTGCCAGAAGCCGAGCTTCGGCGTGTTCCACTCGTCCGTCGGCTCGAAGAGACCGCTCGGCGGGCGCAGGTTCGCCTGGATGCCCTCGAGGTTGAGATCCACACCCAGGCCGGGCTTGTCCGGCACCGCCACGTAGCCATCCACCATGTAGGGCTGCTCCATACCGGTGACCAGGTCGTTCCAGAACGGCAGATCCAGGCCGTGATGCTCCAGCGCGACGAAGCTTGAGAGCGAAGCCGCGGTGTGGAGGTTGGCCATGAAGGCTATGGGGGAGCCGGCGAAGTGAAGCGCGGTGGGGATGCCGTAGCGCTCGGCGTAGTCGGCGATCCGCTTGGTCTCGGCCATGCCGCCGGAGGTCAACAGGTCAGGATGGATGATGTCCACAGCACGGTTCTCAATAAAGGGGCGGAATTCGTCCCACAGATAGAGATCCTCGCCACCCGCGATGGGGACGTTCACGGCGTCGGTGACGCGCTTGTGGCCCCACATGTCAAGCGAGGGCATGGGATCCTCCATCCACGACAGCGCATAGGGCTCCAGGTAGCCGGCCAGCTTGATGACCTCTTTCGCGGTCAGATAGCCATGGCCGTAGTGATCGATACACAGGGAGACATCCCAGCCAACCGTCTCACGCACCATAGCCACGATCTCGGCTAGCTTCTCATAGCCTTTCTCCGTCATCTTAACGACCTGACCGGTCCCGGCGGCTCGGGAGCGCGGGCCAATCGGATACTCGAACTTGGTGGGCGTGCCGACCATACCCCCCTCTATCTCCGCCAGGGTCTGTAGACGCGCATCGAACTTGATGAACGTCAAGCCCATCTCCTTGCGGCTCAACACGCGCTGCGCGTAGGCCTCCGGCGTGGGCTCGTCGGGCTCCGGCGTATCGGCGTAGATGCGGATCTTATCGCGGTACTTGCCGCCCAGAAGCTGGTAGCAGGGAATGCCATAGACCTTGCCGATCAGGTCCATCAGTGCGATCTCGATACCGGAGACGCCGCCGCCCTCACGGGCAGTGTGGCCAAACCGCTTGATGGTATGGTAGATCATATCGATGTTGCATGGGTTCTTCCCCAGCAGCATGCTCTTGAACTGCAGCGCGTTCTCGCGGTGCCCGGCATCCCGGACCTCGCCGATACCGTAGACGCCCTGGTTGGTGTCGATCTTGATGATCGGATAATCGTAGTTGGAGCAAACCGTCGCCGTCCGGAGGTCCGTGATTCTCAGTTCGGACGGGCTTGAGAAAGTGTTGACCGCGTTCTCCATATTGCCCCGCAGGGCATCATTGTCTTGGGCCATTACGTTTCCTTTCGGGTCCTGAATGCTAGATCGGCAAATCAGCAAATCTCAAATGGCAAATCGCAGAAGTGGGTGGCGCCTCTGGAGTGCCGTGATTCGCTGATTCAAGATTTGCCATTTGCCCATTTGCTCCTTTGTGATTTGCGATTTCCTACCTATGCCAGAGCAAGTACGGCTCAATCCGCTCCCAACTGCGGTCGATCTCGGCCATATCGTAGTCATCCAGCGGGTGGCTGTTGTTGCGCACGTTGTGATTCTTGAAGATTCCCCGACGGACCATGATCTCCTTGGCGTAGGCCATGCCCATCATCCCCTCCAACATCAGGGAGGGCAGCAGATGCTCGAAGAGTACACCGGCAGCGTCCGACTCACCGGCATCAAGGAGTTCCCACACACGCTGCACCACGTCGCAGAACTGGCAAGCGTGGACGTTGCCGGCAGCCCCGCGAGCGTGCTCCACAAGCATTGGGCGCCCACCACCGCCACCCATCACCCCCTTGACTGCCGGGCTTTTCTTGGCCAACAGGGCAGTGATGTTTTTGCGGCTCGGCGGGACCTCTTCCTTGACCCAGCTAACGTTCTCAATCTCTTCGCAGAGCTGCACCAGTCGATCGGGCGAGAGCGCGGCGACACTGGCGTTCTGAATCCATACGGGCACGTCGACTACGTCGGAGACGGCCTTGTAGTAAGCGTAGAGCTTCTTGAAGTCGACCTTGTTGACGTAGGGCGGCATCGCGATGACCGCATCGGCCCCGATCTTCTGAGCATAGGTCGCGTACTCCACAGCCAACGGCGTGTTAACCGCCGCTACATTGGCGATGATCGGCGTACGCCCGGCGCTCACCTCAACCGCCACGCGCATCATGAGCTTACGCTCGGCCTCTGATAGCGAGCGGAACTCACTGACCATCAACGGGGCGGCAATGCCGCCGACACCGCTCTCGATACAGAACTCCAATTCAGCCGCCAGGACATCCACATCGATGCGATCGTTCTCATCATACGGGGTCATCGGAATCGCAAAGCTGCCACGCCATGGTTTGTGGGTCATTCGCCGCCTCCTTGAGAAAAACGGTTGTCAGTTGCCAGTTGCAGGTTGACACGTTGGAACGTTGGAACCTGCAACGTTTTCTAGTCTAGTACCCGAGCTCCGTCATACGTTCCAGCGTCTGCTCGTAGACCTCGAAGTGCTCGCCCTCCACCTCGTCCGGATCCACATACTTGAGCCACATCGCTTGGTCTGGGTTGTCGCCCGCCAGCTTGCGGCGGCTCCACCTGAGGATACTGTCATCGTTATGCCACTTTACTTCGCGATCCTGCAGCAGGATGTACTGCCCGGCGTACTTGTCGGTGAACTCACGCACATGGTCGCGGTAGTGAAGCGCCTGCTCGCAGGCCGTCCGTCGCCAGCTGATCACGCGTTCCTTCGTATCACGCTCGATGCTGTAAAAGGTGCTGGCGGGTTGTGGGTCGACCTCGGACTCGTAGTCGATCTGGTCAAGGTCAACCGTGCCAAAGCCGCCTTCCGCGGCGACCAGGACCGGGTTGCGATCCCGCACACAGGGCTGCGCAGGCCAGTCACCACGCGGGTCATGGCCCATCAGCATCATCCCAACAGTGTCCGTTGCCACCGTGTGGTCGCCGGCGATCACAGCGTTTACGATACGTCCGTTGCCCTCGCCATCGCCCCACTCCTGCCCCGCTTGAGCAGTCAGCGCATCAATGATGTTCAGCGTCGGGTCAAAGATGCGCCCGATGTCCGCGAGCATATAGGGCATCCGCACAAGGTGATGGAAATACTGGCGCGACCTGCCGTAGGGCTCACGAGGAACCAGGCCAAAGAGATTCTTCAGACACAACGTCGTCCCCATGAACTTATGGTTCTTCATCTTCTGCACGTCTACCAGAGCATCAGCTTCCACGACCTCCTGGGGCAGCAGATACTGGCGGAACATCTGCCCGCCACCGGGTACCTGGTAGACTTTGTGTGGCGGACGGTCGCCGTTCACGTAGCCAACACCCAGATCCCTCATCAAACCCGCCATCTGCGCCGTCGGTGGCGGGTTCGGGTCATCAGTCCGGGCGAAGGCCGTGATGTCCGCGTAGACCAGTTCAGCATCGGTCTCCTCACGCAGCAGCCGCAC
>CAZEXX010000198.1:0-2081 GCA_964516885.1 uncultured Anaerolineales bacterium
ATGATCTGCTTGCGGAATCCATCGTTCCATAGACCGAGCATCACATCAATCATGAACTCGCGGAGAACGTTCTCGCGGATGATCACGGTGCCCGGCATTCCCAGGTGATGGTAGGGGTGGGCCCCGTACATGAGTGGCGGAAGCGCCAGGCTGACGGGAGCACCCCGTTTGGCGGTGTAGCGCCGCACACCTTCGCAGATCTGGCTGACATAGAGTGTGTCGGAGGCACTGGGCATATGTTGTCCGTGCAGCTCGGTGCTGCCGACAGGGATTAACACGATATCGTTTTTCCTGCGGTTCGCCTCTACCTCGTGACGCACCGTGGTCTGGATGTATGATCCGGATTTTCCCCATTCTACGGGGGAGGGCATACCGTACTCTGCCAAGATCGCATCGATCTCTGCGTCACTGGCGTCCCATACTTCCTTCTTCATCCGGCCAACGGTGTTGTCCTCGAAGAAGAGGTTGGGTACATCGGTGGGCAGCCATCCGGGTGGAACTGGTTTCATCTCTGACATGCTTAACTCCTTTGAGTTGTGCTTACACGCTCGAACGTTGGAACGTTCAAACGTTTTAACGTTCTATGCGTTTGGCTTCACGATGATCTTGCCATCGTTCCGGGCTGTGGATCGGGCAATGGCCTCCACGGTTTTGTCCAACGGATACCTGGCCGTGATAATCTTGCTGAGGTCCAGCCGTCCGGCTGCAACCAGCCGGATCACGTTGGGAAAGGTCTCGTGGCCGGAGTGCCCTTGAGAGCCGAAAACCTGCGACCGGCGTACCTGGAAGTTCTCCAGGTAGAGCGGCACGCGCCGGGCGGCTCGCCCGATTTGCACGACTTTCGCGTTGATGGCCAGGGCTTGCTCCATCTCAGGAACGGTGAGCTGTGGCGCGCCCGCCGCCTCGACGTGGAAATCAAATCCCGCGCCCTTGCTGTGCGCCAGCAACACCTCGTGAGGCTTGACCTCGCGCGGGTCATAGACGTAGTCCGCGCCCACCTTCTTAGCCAACTTACGGCGCTCCGGTGAGAGTTCAAAGGCCACGATCGTACCTGCGCCGGCTGCGCGGGCCAGTCCAACCGCTGCGAGTCCGATCGACCCTGTGCCGAAGACGCTGACGTAGTGGCCTGGGCGGAAGCCACCTGCGCGCTCGAACATTGCGTTGTAGGAGACGCATGTGGGTTCTGTGATGGCGGCGACCTCATAAGCCTTCTCCTCGCTGCCGAAGTGCTCGGCGATGGCCTCGATGGGCCAGCAGAACTTCTCATCCACCGCGATGTAGTTGGCAAAGGCACCGGGGATAGTGAAGCCGAGTTCCTCCAGATTGGTGCAGTGATTGGGGTAGCCGTTGCGACAGGGGATACACCGCCCGCACCAGATCATCTCCTCGGCTGTGACCATATCGCCGACTTTGCGCGTCTTGACATCCTTGCCGATCTCCACAATTCTGCCGGAGAACTCGTGGCCGAGGATGGTGGGGAACTTGGTCAGACCGGGGTAGAGGATGTAGTCATCCTCGTCGGTCTCGTAGAAGTGCATGTCGGACCCGCACACTCCGCATGCTTGCACCTCGATCAGGACATCCTGCGGCCCCGGGGAGGGGTCCGGCCACTCGCGCACCTCCAGGGTGGGGTGGCGCCAGATGCTGTTGCCGGTGATAGCTTTGCCGGTTTCCTTCTCCCAATCTGAGACCTTGTAGTCGGGTTTGGGATCCCACTTCGCGTCCAGTACTAGTCCTCTCATCGTCAGACCTCCTGATAGTGATAAATCAAAAACGTTGGGGTGTTTGAACGTTAAAACGTTTGAACGTTCTAACGTTTTGACGCTCGTGCCTCACACTTCCGTCAGCGCGACGGGTCGGTGTTCTGCGTACGACTTCCGTGCTGCATAGCCCATCGCGATCGCCATACGACCATCCTGGCCTGTCGCGGGGGGCTCGCTGCCTCCAAGCACATAGTCGATGAATGCTTGCAGCTCCGTGACGTAAGACTCGGTGTAGCGGTCCATGAAGAAGTTGAGTGGCAGGTCTGTGTGGATGGACTGACCATCACTCACTACGGCCGTGTTGGGGAAGTCATTCTC
>CAZEXX010000198.1:2181-7552 GCA_964516885.1 uncultured Anaerolineales bacterium
GGCGTGCCGATGGCACCGGCCGCCACCAGGTCGCGGACGCGGCGGAAGTTGTGGTCGAAGCGACGGTTGAAGCCGACCATAAACTTGACGCCGGCCTGTTCCACGGTGGCCAAGACGCGATCGACGCGGGCAAGGTCGAGGTCGATGGGTTTCTCGCAGAAGATATGCTTTCCGGCGGCGGCGGCGGCCTCGACGAGGGCCGCGTGGGTGTTCGTGCTGGAGCAGATCAGCACGGCATCGATGTCGGGGTCCTGGAGGAGCGGAGCGGGATCTGCGAAGACCTTGGGAATGGACAGCCGCGCTGCGCAGCTCTCGGCTACCTCTTTCCGCACATCCGAGATCGCCACGACCTCGGCTCTTGGGATGCGCGTGACGAGATGCTCCGCATGGAGTGAGCCAATCCTGCCGGCGCCGATGATACCTACCTTTACGTTCTCCGTCATATCACCTCCTGTCCTGGTTGCTTGATGGCAGTGCATACATGTACACTTCATACAGACCGATGTCCGCCCTGTGCACAAGCTGCGTCCGAGTGAGACGCTGTGACGAGCTACGCGGGCGGAGCAGAGCTCTGCCTGATAATGAGCTGCGGCTGCAGGCTTCGATTGTCGACGGGCTGATCGTTGAGCAGATCCAGCATCATCTTCATGGCGACACAGCCCATTTGCAGTCTGGGTTGCCTGATGGTTGTCAGGGTGGGGCTGACCCAACGGGCCAGCTCGACGTCATCGAACCCCACGATGCTGACAGTACGTGGAACTGCCAGCCCATGATTGCGGCAAGCTTCGAGCGCACCGATGGCGACGCGGTCGTTATAGCAGAGCACCGCTGTGACCCCGCCATTCAACAGCGATGGACAGCTGCTTTCGCCCACTTCGTTGTCTCCCCGCTCCTGTATCTCGTCCTCCGGAACGACCAAAGCCCACGCAGGGTCAGCATCTATGCCGGCTTCACGCAGCGCTTCTCGGTATCCCGCCAGGCGGAGCCGGTTGGAGCGTTGCCGGTTGCCCAGTCCCAGGTATCCGATCCGGCGGTGGCCCAGCGACAGCAAGTGCTCAGCCGCGAGTTTGGCGCCCGCTTGCTCGTCGAACGCGACGCTGTGGAACCGCGGCTGGGTGTCCTCAGTGTGCTGATTGATCAGCACGATGGGGACCTGGATGCGCTCCAATCGCTGATGGTAGCGGCTGCTGAGGCGCGATGCCGCGACGATGATGCCCTCCACCCGCCGGCGGTGGAATGTCTCGATGACCTCCATCTCACGCTCGGGATCATTGTGCGAGGCTGTTACGAACATACTCAGGCCCGCTTCGCTGGCGACCTCATCGACGCCGGCCATCACTTCGGAGAAGAAGGGATCGGTCAACGATGTCACGACCAGTCCCATGGTGCCGCTGCGTTGAGCTTTCAGGCTTCGGGCAACAGCGTTCGGGATGTAGCCCATCTCCAGGGCAATGGCCTTGATCCGTGCCCGCGTTTCCTCGTTGATCAACGGGCTGTTGTTGAGCGCCCGCGAGACGGTGGGGTGGGAGACCCCGGCGGTCTGGGCGATGTCTTTGATGGAGACGCGACCGCGTGCGTGCCGTCCATCGGCTGGAGTCTGCTTCACGGTGTTTTCACCTGTTCGGTTGTAACGTTGCCACGTTCAAACGTTCGAACGTTCAGACTCTCACTTGTCGCCTTCCTGACTGCCTCCAGGAACAAGTCGGCGTGATCCAGATTGACCATATCCGGCTGCCAGCGGATGACGTCGGGGAAGGCGGTGGGTTCCTTTTCGTAGATCATCGTCTTGATCCCGCGCTCCCGGCAGGCCTCCGCCAGCTCGTTGCTCATCGCGGCCAGCGAGACCTCCACAATGCGCGCACCAAATGTCTTGTGCGCAGTAGCCACGTCCTTCGGCGTGCTCACGTTGACTTTGAGCGTCATCGACGGGTCAAGACCGTGGAGTAGTTCCATCCACGCGTCGCTTCCGGACCAGATGAAGCACTCATCGTGCATACCAGTCCTGGTAAGCAGATCAAGCAGCTGCTGGGGATGGGCGAACTTGACGTCCAGGAAAAGCCTGGCACGGCCCTTGATCCATTCCAGAAACTCGCTGAGCACGGGAATGCGCTCCTCGGCGAACGACGGGCTGAACCAACTGCCGGCGTCCAGCAGGGCAAGCTCCGCGGCCGTGAGCGCCATCACGTGGCCGGACCCGTTGGTTGTGCGGTCAACGGTATCGTCGTGAATCAGCACCAGTTCGCCATCGCGACTGGTCCAGACGTCGATCTCGACGGTGCCGGCGGCCCAGTCGATGCACTGCTGCGCCGCGGCGTAGGTGTTCTCCGGCGCGACCTTGTTGGCGCCTTTGTGGCAGACGATTTCGATGTGATGGTTGTCCATCGTGTCATTCCTTGACAGCGGCTTAGCGGCCTAGCGTCTTGGCGGCCTGGCGAAGGCCTGAGGACGGTGATGGCTGGTCGAGGTCGGCCAACAGAGCGCGAAGCTCCTGGGTCGACTGCACCGTGTAGTCGGGTGTTTCGTCCTCGGTCTCGGGTGTCGTGCGCCGCCGCTCATTCCAATGGAAGAAAATGGAGGTCAGACCGAGGCGATTGGCCCCGGCGATATCGCGCTCCAGGTTGTTGCCGACCATCACCACTCTGTTGTAGTCAGACACCGGGATACACATTGCATCCAGCGCGGAGGTGAACATCTGCGGTTCGGGCTTGCTGACCCCGACGACCTCCGAGATTGACAGTGTGTCAAAGAGACCCAGAAGTCCGTGCCGGCGCAGGACGTTCTGCGGCGTGTCGGGCCGGCTGTCCGCCACGATGGCCAGCCTGTGCCCATGTGCCTTGAGCTCCCGCAGTAGGTCGGCCATCCCGGGGATGAGGTCGGCCTCCAACGTGGTGCCGGCAGCGTCCTTGAGTTCGGTACCTTCGTCCATGATCGTGTCGCCCAGATCAAAGCAGAGAGCAAGAAGTGTGTGTGCGTTGGGCATAGTGCGTGTCTGCTTCCCCGTGAGTGATGTGACCGTTCTTGCCTGGTTCGTGATATCGGTCTCTTGGTAGGCTATGCACACGTGTGCATAGCCTTGATTATAGGGGGAGTTTGGGCGTCTGTCAAGAGGCTTTCCTTCCTGTTTATCCCCGCGGGCTTGGTGCTACAATGAAGCACTCAACCCGCCCACCGTGATCAGGAGGTCTCCGTGACAACGTGTAAGGTGAAGTTCTCAATGGCAATTCGGCCGGATGCGCAGGATGGGGAGCTGCAGTTCGCCTCTCAGCTGGGCGTGCCTTGTGTGTACACTTGGGTGCGCCCCGAGCAGCGCAACTACGATGACCTGGCTCGGCTGCGGGAGAAGGTCGAGTCTTTCGGCCTTGAACTCTATATGAGCGGCAGCTATGATCTTGGAAAATCCGACAAGATCCACCTGGCGCTGCCGGGGCGCGCTGAGGACATCGCCAAGCTGCAGGAGTTCGTGCGCAATCTGGGCCGTGCGGGCATCAAGCACACGACCTTTACCTGGGAACCCGACAAGGTCTGGAGCTCGCCGCCGACCTCGACGCGCGGCGGCGCTGAGGCGCGCTATGTCGACCTGGCGGAGATGAAGCGGCGGCCCTATACCCACGACCGCGCCTATACCGAGGATGAGATCTGGTCCAACTTCGAGTATTTCATCGACCGGATGATCCCGGTGTGCGAGGAAGCCGATGTGCGTCTCGCGCTGCATCCCAACGACCCGCCCACGGATGGACTGGGCGGCATTCCGTGCCTAATTCAGAACTGGGCCTCCTACGACCGCGCCTTTGCCGTCGCAGACAGCCCTTACCTGGGGATGGAGTTCTGTGTCGGCTGTTGGCTGGAGGGGGGCGAGGACTTCGGCAACGTGCTGGACGGCATCCGGCACTTCCACGAGACGGGCAAGATCTTCATCGTGCACTTCCGTAACGTGACGTCACCGCTGCCCACGTTCACAGAGACCTTTCTGGACGACGGCTATATGGATATGTACCAGGTGATGAAGACCTTCTGTGAGGTCGGCTATGCCGGTTCGATCACGCTGGACCACACCCCCAAGTTTGTCGGCGATTACGCCAAGGGCTCGGGTACGGCCTACGCGATCGGGTACATGCGCGCGCTGGTGGAGCGTGCCGAAGCGGAGCTGGGTGGGTAGTCGGCTGCTGTCGTGGTATCGGGATAGCGCCGTGCCAGGTGGGTATTGACATAACTCTCTACAACGATGATCTCTAGGCGCTTGCGTGCTGGGTCGGTGAGACGTGTTGTGAGTTCGATCACGTGCCGGTGATGGTGCGGGCTGTGTGGCGCGATCCGGTCCTGATGCCTTGAGGGGAGGGAGTGGGAGATCGCATAGTCTGCCGCATGGCTGGGGAGTGTTGACATCTCAAGCCTTTCTTGCTAAGCTGTGTGTAAGCGTGGGGGGTATGTGTTGGCGCTACTGCATCAGATGCTGTTGCACCAGCATGGAGTGGAGACACCGTCCGGTCACTGTGGCCCGCCTCCCCGCCTCATTAAGCCCAACTTCACCGTGGCCTCGGCGGCTCTGGGAAGCGTGCTGTTTAGAGGCGTCTTGCGACCGCTTTTCTGAGTTAGGAGGTGAGTTTTCTCAGATATCCGAGAGTGGTGCCGTGTTGTGAGGTTTCTTGCTTTACCCAATCCCAAGTTCCGAAAGGAGATCCCTGCTATGGTCAAGGTACGATGGTCAAGACTATTCATGTTGCTTGCCATGCTGCTGGTAGTTACGCCGGTAGCGGCTAAGGCGCCCGATCAAGATGACGGGCTCAATCCCACTGCTGAAGCAGCGGTCAATGGCTGGTATATTGTTCAGTTTGAGGATCCCCCTCTTGCGACCAAAGCAGAATCCCTCGGTGCGATGAGCATGATGATAACCGGAGGGCGACTGAATGTGAACACAGCTGCCAGCCGGGCGTATGTCGCTGAGCTGAGGAACACACAGGCTCAGTTCAAGCTCGAACTGGCTCAGGCGATCCCGGATGCTCAAGTTGGACGTGACTTCCAGGTTGTGCTGAACGCGATAGCGGTGAAGTTGCCTGACGTTAGTGTGGATGCCGTTCGTTCCCTGCGATTCATGCCTGGGGTAAAGAGCGTCACGGCGCAGGTTATCTACACAGTCGATATGGACTACAGCCTGCCGTTGATCGATGCCCCAGCTCTATGGTCAGAGCTGGGTGGACAGGAGTCAGCCGGTGAGGGCGTGAAGGTTGCTGTCATTGACACCGGCATCGATCCCTCGCACGATATGTTCGACGGAACAGACTTTGACTACCCGGCGATGGGGACGTGGCCAAAAGGTTACTGCGTAGGTCATGATTTCTGCAACGGCAAGATCATCGCGGCACGCTACTACACA
>CAZEXX010000199.1:0-4913 GCA_964516885.1 uncultured Anaerolineales bacterium
GCTGTTAGCTTCGTAGCTTGCCCCCATTCTCGAACGCACCCGGCCACAGTCGCCTCTTGCAGTCACAGCCTTCCTGCGCTAGTATGGAGGTGTGCCTGGCCTGCGCCACAATACCGGCACGGGGCCACCAAGCAGGGAGAGAACGATGGTCACAACCAATCGAGGTAGGTTCCTGTCTTCGCTGTTGGCGGGAGCAGTGATCGCGATGGTCGGCCAGTGCACGGTCCGGCGCTCGCACGGCAAAGCCGGCCCTGACAAGCAGACCGTCCTGAACGCCGTCAAAATCGCGATTGCCGACAGAACCAAGGAGGAGATCCTGACGGAGCTGGATGAGAGAGCAGGTTACTACATCAAGCTATCCAACAACTGCGCTCAAAGCAGCTTCCTGGCACTCCGCGATGTCTTCAACCTACCCGATGGCAGTATCTCCAGGGCCCTCTCGGGCTTCCCTGGACTGGGCCTCCGGGGCGAGACCTGCGGCACCGTGTCGGGCTCGCTGATGGCGCTGGGCCTCGTCTACGGGCCCGACGACCTCGAGGACTTCCCGGCGATGATGCGTGCGGTCCACGCCTCTGCGCAGATCTGCGAGGGCGTCAAGGGCGCCGTGGGCAGCACGCAGTGTGGCGACATACTCGAGGCCGCCACCGGTCGCCAGTACGATTTCACACGCAAGGAAGACTGGGCCGCCTATAGCGCGTCCGACGCTTCGATGGCCTGCTACAAAGCCCTGATCACGGCGACCCATCTCGCAGCGGAGCTGCTTATGCAGGCCGCAGCCTAGTCGAGCTCTTATCCCGCACCTCAGCTCCCCGTCTCCTCCTCTGCCCAGCCCCCTGGCTCCCCTGCTCCCCCTCTCCCCTGCTCCTCATCCCCTCCGCCCCCTGCAGCTCCGCCAGCACCTCTCGTCCAGCTTGCATCACCGCTCTGAGTATCTCTTCGGGTGAGTCCCCGGTCTCAAGATCCAGAAGATCCTGGTCGGGGCAGAGGGCTGCCAGCGGCTCGCGGATGACACGATCCTGCCACGGGGACACTCGCGCCCTGGGTCCACCGCTACGCGTGCCCGTGCGGTAGATCTCGGCGGCCTGGGCGCAGCGTCCGTCGCCGGCCCACAGCAAGGCCACAACCACCAGGGCGTACCGCAGCACGGCGGGCGCGCCGCAGGTTACGCCGATAGACAGCGCCTCGGTTAGCAGCGGGCGAACCACGGCAGCTTGCCCGAGCAGTATCCGGGCATGCCCCAGTGAAATAAGCGCCAAACCCAACTCCAATATCTGGCCTATCGACCGGTAGGTCTTGACGCTCTCCCGGAGCGCCGACACCGCATCAGTCAGACGACCCTCGGCCATCAAGGAGTAGCCCAGCGTCATCAGGGTATGGGCGCGCGCCCTGTCCCCACCACTACGGGAGCAGATCTCCAGCGCCTTTTCCTGGAGCGCACGGCCCCGCGCGTAGTCGCCCGTGAGGGCGTGTGCCCAGCCCTCGCCCTCGTAGGGGATGGGATAGGAACGCCCAAGATCCCGCCAGGTGCTTTGGCAGCGCTGAAACAGCACAATCGCCTCCTCGTTACGTCCCAGCATCATACACATCAGGGCCACGTGCTGGCAACTGCTAGCGATGTGGAGAAGACCACTCATCCCCTCGGCAATCTCCAAGCATTGCGCCGCCAGACGCGCGCTTTCATCGTATCGACCAAGCATCATGGCGACGCTGCTCAGGGCCTGCAGACTATCCGCTATTCCGTGCAGGTCACCCAACTCCCGGCAGATCTCAAGCGAAGCCGCGCCGGCAGCCTGTGCAGCAGCAAGCTCGCCCAGATGCCAAGCCAGGCCCCCGGCTTCCTGGAGCAGCCGGCTCTCAAGCGGGCGATCACCGGCCTCTCGGGCAAGGGCGAGCGCTCGCTGATACAGCCTACGAGCCTCCGGTCTGTGGCGCCCCCCCAAGACATCGGCCATCTCCCCCCACAGGGCGGCCTCCTCAGCAGGGAGATCGCAGACAGGCGCCGCTCCGTGGCCCCCGCGGTGTGCCTCGATCATCATCAGTGCGCTCTCCGCTGCAGGCGCAACCGTCTCTGCCACACCGGATGCGCCGACCGCGCCGGCGCTCCGGCCCCGCCGGCCGAACCAGCATAGCCGGTAGGCGACACGCGCTGTAGCACTTACCAGCGCGCAGGTGTACGGCGGTTCGCGATCGGCGCGCAGCCCATCGAGACGTTCCCACGCAGCCTCACACGCAGCAAGCCCCTCCTCCCAGCGAACGCGCCAATCATAGTACGTGCACAGTCCGTCGACGGCGCGGGAGAGTCCCAGCGCATCGCCAGATGCCACGATCCAATCCCACGCCACCCTCGCGTTACCGATCTCACTGTCCATCTCACGGACCACATCCTGCTGGCGAGGCCCCGCCATCCCCTCATACCATGCCGCCAGTGCCCCAGCGTAAAAATCTGCGTGCGCGGCCTGGACCACAGCACGGCCCGCCGAATCCAGCGCCAGCTTCTCCGCAGCGAACTGGCGCAGCAATTCGTGCATCTCGTAACGCCCGTCAGGCGAGCAGATCACCAGCGATTTGTCGACCAGCGAACGGAGATCGTGCAGCCCGGCCCCGGCCACCTGCCGGGCAGCAGCGCGCGTGAACCCACCCCGGAAGATCGACAGCGCGCCGAACACGGACTGCTCCCCCGGTGTCAGCAGTCGCCAGGACTGTTCAAAGACCCGGCGCATGCTGCGCTGGCGCTCCGGGATATCAGGCCACTCCGAGCGGAGGAAGTCGAGACTGGGGCTCAGCACTCCGATCTCCCCCTCGATCTCCCGGGCGCCGGTCAGCTGCCGACGGATCTCGGTCGGCGCAAGCACCGTCAGCCAGGCTGCCGCCAGAAGCACCCCCAGCGGCATTCCCCCGACCTCACGGCAGATCGCGACCGCGTCACGAAGCGCTTCCCCCTCCAGACGCAGTGCAGGACGAAGCCGGTGGGCGCTCCAGGCGAAGAGCGCGACCGCACCGGACAGCTCACCATCGGTGACCCCAGCCGCGTCAGGATCCGGAACGTCCAGCGCGGTCACCGGGTAGAGACACTCGCTGAGGGCGTTCAACCGGGCCCGCGACGTGATCAACAGCCTCACTCCCGTCGCAGCCTGCAGCAGTTCGGTGATCAACACAGTCCCGGCCATCAGATGCTCGAAATTGTCCAACACGAGGAGCACACCCTTGTCATGCAGGTACGCCAGAAGCTGCGCCTTGAGGGGATCGCCGGCACCACTGCCCCCGCGTGCCGGCTCCCCTCCCGTTGCCGAGGAGGCCAGCCCCAGCTGACGAGCGATGATCGGCACGATCGCGTCCACAGAGGCCGCGCCGGCCAGCGGAACGAAGTAGACGCCATCCGGGAAGGACGCCGGCCCCAGCTTGCCGGCGATCAAATGGTTCGCGATCTCCACCGCCAGCCGCGTCTTGCCGATGCCCCCCGGCCCCGCCAGCGTGATCAAGCGACAGGATACTGCCGTCACCATCCGGAGGATCTCCGCGACCTCACGCTCGCGGCCGATGCAGGGCGTGATCTGGGTCGGCAGATTGTGCCGGAGTACGGCAGGGGCCGCCGCCGCTGGGTGATCGCGCGGGCGCTCGCCTACGCTGTGCAACGGTCCACGCTCAGCGCGCTGCCGGCTGTCGTCGCCCAGCGCTCCCGACCTGATCTTCTCCACCAACGCGAGGGTCGCCGGCTCGGGCTCCACGCCGATCTCATCGGCCAGCATCCGGCAGCAGGCGCCATACTGGGCCAGCGCCGCGCTCCGCTGTCCGGTCATCGCCAGCAGCGCCATCACCTGCCGGTGCGCCGCCTCGCGCCAGCGATCCATCTCCAGCTGCTTCCAGGCGTACGTGAGGGCCCTGCCGGGATCCCCCGCCTTCACATAGCCCGCGGTCAGCACGCGCAGTCCCGCCAGCACCAGCCGGTCATAGCGCTCGCGCTGGATCAGGCACCATTCCTCATACTCAGCGCAGCCGTCCAGGGAGAAGCTCTCCAGGAAGCACCCCCTGTAGAGCGCCTCTGTCTGCTCCAGCCGCTCCAGAACCTTCGGATCGATGGGGTTCGTGAGGGTGATCCAGGGCAGGTCGCCGGCTGACGACTCCCTGGGCAGCAACCTGCGGCAGCCGGCCAACTCTTCGACATCCACCCACGTCTCCGCAAGCGGGTTCAGTCGGATCGTCTGATGGGTCACTTCGAGGAAGGGAGTGCGGGCGCGCCCGTTGGCGGTCTGCACCGCCGCACTGCCGGATATCCTGTCGCCGATCACAGCCCGGATATTGGAGAGCGCCTGACTGAGATTCTGGCGCGCACGACGTTCGAGGAAATCGGACCACAGTAGCCCCGCCAGGCGCTCACGCCGGTGCTCCCGATCGGATTCGACCGCCAGATAGGCCAGCAAGGCGCGGGCTTTCTCGGACTCGAACCCGGTCACGGGTACACCTTCCACGGCTACGTGGAACGTTCCCAGCAAATGGATCGTCAGTCGTGCCATCGTGCGACCTCTCAAGCTGCAGGAACCGCAACGGGTACACATGCATGATACAGAGAACGCCGGCGGACGCAACCGGACACGCGCCAGGGCGTACGCACCTGGTCAACGTTGGGGACTCAAGCTGTCATCCCGATCGGGTCATGCAGTTACCCTTCTGCACAAAGCGTCACAGAGAGGGATCTTGTGCTACAGATACCGACGTCACCGCATCACAAGACCCCTCTCTAGTCTGGCCCGAACCTGAGATTGTGTGCCGGACCCGCTCGGGGTGACAACTTCCGGTGCTTGGTGATCGACGTGCGTACGCCCTGGGACACTCGCTGAATCCTTCACTCGGGAGATCGCCGGCGCACGTGTGCGCGCACGCCACGCAGGGATGAAGATGCAGCACGAAGAGCAGAG
>CAZEXX010000199.1:5013-7490 GCA_964516885.1 uncultured Anaerolineales bacterium
GCGCACGTGTGCGCGCACGCCACGCAGGGATGAAGATGCAGCACGAAGAGCAGAGCGGGCAAGATGCCCGCGGCCGCAGAGCGGATCGGAGAAGGTTGTTCTCGAAGTAGCGTCACTCTCGGCACACGTCAGACAGGACGTGCCGCGTTTGTCTCCAAGTACGATTGAGGCCATCGCATTTGAAGGCAAACGCGATGACTTTGCCCTCAGGGGTCTTGCAAAGCGAGGCATCCTATGCTATGCTTGATATGTGCCTGCCGTGAACGTGAGACCAGTTTGGGGTTGAGCCAACATCAGTAGAATCGGGAACCGACGTCCGGTGCGATGATGCAGTAGCCCCGGGGGGCGAGGCAGAGTCGCTCGGCTGGTACCCACTTGACCATAAAGGGTCAAAGCCAACGGCCCACGACACGGCAGGTCTGAACTAATCTCTAGCGGCTAGACTGAAGACCGCGCTGACATGTCATTATGACACAGTCAGCGCGGTCTTGTTATGTCGCAGTTTTGGTCAAGCCGACAGCTTGACTGGTTCCAAGGCAAGCTACGACGCGGCAACCTTCGCCCGATTCCGACGATCCGCCGGATGATCTGACAGATGGATCAGCGGCGGCTTGTTCTTGTAGAGCGGGAGGAACCGCTCCGCGCGGCGGCTGAGTCGTTCGATATTCGGACGCAGAGCCCAAAGGGTCAGCGCCATCGTCGGCAACCCAAAGGCGACGGCCTCCGGGACACTGCCGCGCAGGAAGAAGATCACGGGTAGCGCCAAGGCCACGGTGATCGAAGCCACCGATGCGTGGCCAACCAACAGACCCACCACCACCAGCGTGACCGGCAGGATGGCCAGACTCATCGTCCACAGTGCCGCCGCAACCCCGATGCTTGTCGCCGTGCCGGCGCCGCCGTGGAAACCCAGGAAAACCGAGTAGTTATGACCCACGATCGCCAGTGCACCCGCAAGAGCGACACCCCAGATCGGCACACCCATAGCGCCGGCCGCCCAGATAGCTGCGGCCCCCTTGAGGGCATCGGATAGCGCCGTCAGCAGCGCCGCGCCGAAACCCGCAGTGCGCCAGACGTTAGTGCCACCCGTCCGTCCGCTGCCGTGGAGCCGCACGTCTATGTGGCGAAACAACCATGCCCAGAAGATGCCGGGTGGGATAGATCCCAGCAAGTAGGCCGCCAGACCGGCACCAACGATTCGTGGTAGCATAAACTCCCCCTCTTCTTACAGACTCGGTTCAAGCACATAGTACATCATTATACCAGCCCTGGCCAAAAGAGCATACGGCCCAGGGCAGGGACAGTGGTTCTTTCCAGGAACTGCGCAGGGCATCCTCAGTAGGCCTCGGGCGTGGTCCAGCGTAAGTCAGAGCTCCGCCTCCCACGCTTGAGGCGGATCACAATCCGCGGCTCTGGGGTCTCTATCACTAATCTTCCGAGCAAGGGACAGAGTACCCAGGGTGGTGAGCGCCTCAGTGCCGTCGACTGACCCAACATCGCAGAGAAGCGCATTCTATTGTACTATACACGCAGCCACCCCAGTCGTTACGGTAGAGTGAGAGAGAGGGCAGACCTATGAAGGTACCAAACAACCGAGGTAGGATCGCCAGCTTCGCCATCGTCCTGGCGTTATTCGCCGTCGGGTGCGGGCTGGTGCAGCGACCGACACCCATCGTGCTCCCCACACCCTCAGCCACGCCCGCGGCCGCCGACTCGCCAATGCCGGACGCTGCGGCAACCGACACGCCCGCGGCAACCGACACGCCCGCGGCAACCAACACGCCGGCGGCAACAGCCACACCAGCCCCACCCACAGTCACGCTCGCACCGCCCACGGCCACGGCTACGCTCGCTCCCGCCACCGCGACACCGCAGCCCTCTGTGGCGAATCGCGTGCTATTCGACGCCGGCGCGACCGACACCTGGGTCACCGGACGGCTTGAGGGGGCCGCGTCCCGCACATACATACTGGGCATTTCCGAAGGACAGTTGATTGATATCAGCACTCCGACAGGAAGCCACCTGACGATGGCCATCCAAGGCGCGGACGGCACGCTGGTCAAACCCCAGGGTCAGCCCTTCTTCCGCGGCGTCGTGCCCTCCTCCCAGGACTAC
Source organism: uncultured Anaerolineales bacterium (assembly GCA_964516885.1). Lineage (GTDB taxonomy): Bacteria > Chloroflexota > Anaerolineae > B4-G1 > SLSP01 > PWVB01. The sequence continues at coordinate 7,129 of CAZEXX010000199.1, forward strand.
CTGGTCACACTCACTGCGGGGAATGCCACAGAGGACTATTCCCTGTACATCATCATCCCGGCGCGCATCACCTTCGATGCCGGCGCCACCACCGCCCAGCTCGAGACCGAGATCCCCGCTGACGCTATCGCCCACTTCGTGATCCGCGCCCTGGGCGGGCAGACCATGACCATCGACACCACCGCCACCCAGGGACAGATCATAACCATCGTCTACGGTGCCGACGGCACCGTCCTCCAGACCGATCACGCCGACACGCCTGACTTCATGGGCACACTGCCCTCCAGCCAGGACTACCTGATCGACCTCCTCGCCGTCGGCGGCGTGCCGGCGTCGGTCACCATCGACGTGACGATCCCGCC
>CAZEXX010000200.1:0-7479 GCA_964516885.1 uncultured Anaerolineales bacterium
CCCATGGCTTTCCGCGCCGCCTACGACGGCATCTATGATGAGGTGATCATCGTGCGCGCACCGGGATCCGCAAGCCCGGATTTGGACTCGCTGCCGTGGCAGCACGTGGGCCGGCCGATCTACCCGCTTGATCCGGATACGGATTGGTCCTGAATTGTGTTGCATGGCGCCCCGTGCTGTAGCGAAGCCGTTAGCGCGGTTTCGAGTGCGCGCTTGCGCTCCGTTGATGAAGATCAACAAGATAGCCTGGCAATGCTGGACGTGGCTGTCGCCGTGAACCGCCCGGCGATGAAGTCGCCGGGCTAGGTAGCGGCACCCCATCAATGGGGTTACAGACCGTTCGGGTCATCTGAGAACCCGATTCATCGGGTGTTGGTCACGTCAGTCAGCTGACGCAAGCACGTGGATGAACTCCACGTGCGTCGTCGGTGACCAAGGCGCGTGCTGCTGCCGTGTGGATTTCTGACACTTCATCACTGGGTGTAGCCACGCAGCACCGGGATGAATCCCGATGCGACTGCATTACCAAGGGTGTTCCTGCAACCTATGGAGGTACTAGTGTCTGGAACTGAAGGTGTGTCGCTCGGCCAAACCCGCGCGCTCTGGGAACGCGCCCGTACCGTGATGCCGGGGGGCGTCAACGCCTCGGCGCGCATGAACTCGGCTTTGGGTCATCCACTGTTCATGCGGAGGGGCGAAGGGGCCTATCTCTTCGATGTCGACGGCAATCGCTACATCGACTACTGCATCTCTCACGGTGCCAGCCTGCTGGGCCACGGGCATCCGGCTATCACTGCGGCTGTGGAGCAAGCGCTGGGGATGGGCGGGCTGCTGGCCTACGAAACTGAGCTGCAGGTCGAGGTGGCCGAGCGCCTGCTCGCGCTCTTCCCCGGTATGGACATGGTGCGATATACGTGCTCCGGTACGGAAACCACCTGGCATGCCCTGCGCGTGGCCCGAGCCTATACCGGAAAGTATGGCGTCGTGAAGTTCGAGGGACACTATCACGGTGTCAACGACACCGTGGGATACAGCCATTGGCCCGATCTGGCGAAGGCCGGCCCGGCGCAGCGTCCGCGACCCGTACCGGATTCGGCGGGCATCCCCCCTGCGAACAACGATCTGATCACGATACTCCCCTTCAACGACATCGAGACGCTTGAAGACTCTCTTCGCAGCCAGGCGGAGTCGCTTGCAGCCGTCATAATGGAGCCGATCAACTATGACTCGTGCGGCCTGATGCCTACGCCGGAGTTCCTACGCTGTGTGCGCGAGCTGACGCGGGAGTTGGGCATTGTGCTGATCTTCGATGAGGTGCTGTCCGGGTTCCGAGTCAGGGCCGGCGGTGCCTTGGGCGTCACGTGTACTCCGGATATGACTGTGCTTGGGAAAGCCGTCGGCGGCGGGATGCCGATTTCTGCCTTTATGGGGACGCGCGAGATTATGGAGACGTGTACGCCGGTGGGGCCTGCGCTTCACAGCGGCACCTACAACGCGCCGCCCGTGTTGGTCGCAGCGATCGGCGCACTCCTGGATGAGGTCACGCGCCCCGGCTTCTACGAGCATCTCAAGGCGCTGGGTGCGCGTCTCTACGGCGGGATGAACGAGATACTGGCGCGCCGGGGAGTCAAGGCCTGGGTGCAGGGCGTAGGCGCCCGCTTTGGTCTGCTCTTCGGCCTGGACCGGGAACCGCGCAACTACAGGGACGTGGCCCAGCAGGACATGGAGAAGATGCGCCTGTTCCATCTTGCGTGTCTGCGTCGCGGTGTATACTTGCACCATGTCTCTCCGCACCACGGCTATTCCATCGCTCACTCGATGGCCGATATCGGAGAGACGTTGGATGTAATGGACGCTGCGATAAAGGAGTTGTTGTGACACAGTCTGTGAATGCCTACGAAGATACCCTGAATTCCGTCAACACCTATTCGAAGCCCTCTGATCTGCGCATCACCGATATGCGCATCTCGACCGTGGTGGGTGCGCCGATGCGCTGCCCCATCATCAAGATCAGCACCAACCAGGGCATTGAGGGCTATGGTGAGGTCCGGGACGGAGCCAGCAAGCGGTATGCCCTGATGATCAAGAGCCGTATCCTCGGTGAGAACCCTTGCCGCACCGATAAGCTGTTCCGCCGCATCAAGCAGTTCGGCACCCATGGCCGGCAGGCCGGTGGTGTCTGTGGGATCGAGGTCGCGCTCTGGGATCTGGCGGGCAAGGCCTACGGCGTGCCGGTCCACGCGATGCTGGGCGGCAAGTTCCGCGACAAGGTGCGCGTCTACTGTGACACGGATGTGCGCGGCCACGATACAGGCGAGGCGATGGGGATTGCGCTCAAGGAACGTATGGAGATGGGTTTCACCGTTCTGAAGATGGATGTGGGCATCGGCCTGCTCCGTGACGTCCCCGGCGCACTGGCCGGCCCTCAGGACTTCGTGAAGCAGCTTGTGCCGTCACGCGAGGCCTGGGCGAAGTTCCGCAGCCTCGACCCGGAGGCGCGTGCGGAGTTCCGCCGCCGGCGGTACGATATCCAGAACGTGATGCATCCCTTCACGTCCATCCAGGTGACTGAGACCGGCCTTGAGTATCTGGAGCAGTACGTCGCCAATGTGCGGAAGGTCATCGGCTACGAGGTCCCACTGGCCACGGACCACTTCGGGCACATCGGCATTGAGGATTGCATCAAGATCGCACAGCGTCTGGATCGGTTCAACCTTGCCTGGTACGAGGATATGATTCCCTGGCAGTTCACCGATCAGTACGTGCGCCTGGCTAATTCCTGCACGACACCGATCTGCACCGGTGAGGATATCTATCTGAAGGAGGGCTTCGAGCCGCTGCTCAAGTCCGGTGGCGTGTCGGTGATTCATCCCGACCTCCTATCGTCCGGCGGGATCTACGAGAACAAGAAGATCGGCGATATGGCCCAGGACTACGGGGTGGCTATGGCGGTGCATATGGCCGAGTCGCCCGTTGCCTGTATGGCCGCTGTGCACAGTGTTAGTGTGACGGAGAACTTCATAGCCCTGGAGAACCACTCCGTCGACGTGCCCTGGTGGAATGAGCTTGTGAATGGTCTGCCTAACCCTATTGTCCAGAATGGCTTTATCGAGGTCCCGGACGGCCCCGGCCTGGGCATCGAGTCGCTCAACGATGAGGTGATTCAGGCCCACCTGAGCCCCGATGAGCCCGAACTGTGGGCCTCAACCGAGATGTGGGATGAGGACTTCAGCAACGATCGTCTGTGGAGCTAGGGTCGAAGACCGCTCAGTTTGGTAATGCCGAGCCTGCCTCGATGACGCAAATGTAGAGGCGGGCTTGCACCAGAATGGGGATGGGAGTGAGGGCATAGAAGTGGTGGCCCCCGAAGACCAAGCTGGGCACGGCAGGCGGCCTGTGGTAGCTGGAGCCTTTCTGTGTAGGCTGAACTGTTAGTTCGGCTTCCTCGACAGCGGACCAGCCGCGAATCCGCGCGAATAGGGGACACTGAATCACTGAACCGGTGAAGTTGGTGACTCCGCTGACACGCGCTCTGGAGTATAACCCAGGGCGTGTGTTGGCAGCTACAATTGGTGCGTATCTGTCTGTGTGGTGCGCGTCTGAGGAGGCACAATGGCTGACAAGGGACGTTTGGACGGCAGAGTCGCCTGGGTGACCGGCTCGTCGCGCGGGATCGGGCGGGTGGTTGCCGATCACCTGGCGAGCCTTGGCGCGCGGGTGGTGGTACACGGCACGAGCCTACACTCGACGCGTGCCTTCGGTGAAGCCGACTCGCTGAATGATGTGGCTCGAGCCATTGCCGACGCAAACCAAACCGAGGTCCTGCCTGTCTGCGGTGATCTCACCGATGAAGCCACGGTCAAGGGAATCGTTGCCGAGATCATTGAGCGGTTCGCTCGTATCGATATCCTGGTCAACTGCGCCGGCGGCGACATCGGTGCGCAGGGCACGATGGGGGCCAACGGTGGTAAACCGGCGGGCAATGATCCTCTGAACATCTCGGTACACGATATCCGCACGGTGGTCGACCGCAATCTGATGACCTGTATCCTCGCGTGCCGCGAGGTCGCGCCGGCGATGATGGCGCGCAAGTCCGGGTGGATCGTGAACATCGGCAGCATCGCAGGGATGGTGGGGCAGGAGTCAGGGGCGATCTACAGCACGGCGAAGGCTGCCGTTCATGAGTATTCTCGTTGCCTGGCGGCGATGCTGCGCCCGCACAATGTCACCGTCAATGTGGTGGCCCCGGGGCTGATCGTCACACCGCGGTTCCTGGCCAGTCGCGTCACCGATGACCGCCTGAAAGTGCGCGAGGGCACCCTCGATCGCTATGGGTGGCCGATTGAGGTCGCGCGGGCTGTGGCGTTCCTGGTGAGCGGCGAGTCCTCGTTCGTAATGGGACAGGTGTTGCGCCTCGATGGTGGGTTGCAGCTCTGGCCTGGGTAAGTGCCCTCAGTCGCGGGTTAACTCCAGCAGATCCCAGCGGTTGCCCCCACCTAACGCCGTATCCTCGATCAAGTCGAAGCCCATCATCTCCGTGTAGAAGGCAATGGCCTCGTCGTAGTCGCGAACAACAAGGGTGATGTAGACGATGTGCTGTTTGATTGTCGAGTGATCGGTTCCTGCCATTTTCAGCTTCCTCGGGATCGGAGGGAGGAGAGGCTCTTGACCCCTCTATGCCAATCCGGCGACTCTGGGTGCGTCATCCTAGCTGTCTGAATCACGGATTGACACAGATTACGGGATTCCACGGATGGTGTGTCGGGGCATTTTCTGCATCCGTGCCATCCGTTAATCCGGTGAATCCGTGATTCAGACATTCTTCACTTACAGCACGAACCTCTTGAACGTCATGCTCTTGCTTCCGAAATTGAGCAACAGCCCAACCTCAAGTCTAGTATAATGGAGAGAGGACACGGCAGGCCGATCACGTCTAGGTCCGTGTGAACGAGACCGCCGTACAGCACGGGTCGCCGTGTCCTATCAACAGCCGAGCCCGAACAGTTGTGGGGTCATAAAGACCGTATTCGCTAGACCGGGCGACAGATAGTATAACAAAAGTGAGGATGAATACCATGAAACGCACAGGAGCGACGGCCCCCTATGTGGGGATAGATGTCTCCAAGAAAACGTTGGATGTAGCAGTGGGGGAGAGTGAGAAGATCATGCAGGTGGACAACACACCCGCGGGTGTGCAGGCGTGTGTAGCATGGCTGGTTAAGGTTGCCCCGGCCGGGATAATTGTAGAATCCACGGGGGGATTGGAACGCTTGGTGGTAAGCGAGCTGTGCAAGGCGGGGCTGAAGGTGTCGCTGGTCAACCCGTCGCGTCCCAAAGCGTTCGCGGCGGCTCGCGGGCAGAGTGCCAAGACGGATCCGCTGGACGCGCTCAATCTAGCCCGCTTCGGGCAAGCGATCCAGCCACCAGTGCTGGAGATGCCTAGTGAAGAGCAGCAAGGGCTAGCAGCGCTGGTGGCGCGCCGCCGGCAGGTAATCGGAATGCGCGTACAGGAGAAGAATCGTCTAGGCACGGCGCGGAAGGGGCAACGGAGGTCGCTGGAGGCTCATCTGACGTGGCTGACGGAGCATGTAGCTGAGTTGGACGAGCAGATCGGGGCGCTGATTGAGGCCAACCCCGCGTACAAAGTGAAGACAACCCTGTTGGTAACGTCACCGGGCGTGGGCGCTGTGACAGCGCGAACATTGGTGGCGGAACTGCCCGAGTTGGGGCAGCGCAACCGCAAGCAGATTGTGGCGCTGGTGGGGATAGCGCCCTACAACCACGACAGCGGTAAGCGGAGCGGGTACCGGGCAATTAGTGGGGGACGGGCTCATGTACGGAGTGCATTGTATATGGCGACGCTGAGCGCTGTGCGCTGGAACCCAGTGATCCGCGAGTTCTACGAACGGCTGCTGCAGGCCGGCAAGCTGAAGAAGGTCGCCCTGGTGGCATGTATGCGCAAGCTGTTAACCATACTCAATGCGATGCTCAAAGCGGGTACGCCGTGGCAATCTACGACAGCGGCTTAACCTCTGTGGCTGTGTCTGATAAGAATACACCGCCGCCGTAGCAGTAGGGGCTGTGGGCACGGTGGGCAAACCGTTGTTGGGTTTGTCCACCGTGTCCACAGCCCTCTGGGAAGTCACCGGTTCCGCCCTACCTTGCGTACTGACCCTTGACTTCAACACAGTTGCTGTACGCTCGCAGGTAGTTCAGCACTTGCGCCCAGTGTACGTGCTCAAGTACGGCAATAGCCTTGAGCTCGACAAGTACCTTGCCCTCTACCACAAAGTCGGCGCGGCGGGTGCCGATGGGTTTGGGGAGATCTTTGTAGAAGACTTCCTGGCTGATCTCACGCTCGAATGCCAATCCGGCCCGGCGCATCTCGTGGGCCAGCGCACGTTGGTAGATGACTTCCTGAAAGCCGTTCCCCAGGAACTTGTGGACTTCGAATGCGGCACCGATGGTCTTGCTGGTGATGTCGCCGTGCTGTAGCTCGCTCGTGTCTGTTGGCATTATCCCATCTCCTGTGGTCGCCTGTATCACGGATGACACAGATTACTGGATCCCACGGATAGTGTCCCGTAGTATTCTCTGCATCCGTGGAATCCGGTGAATCTGGCGAATCCGTGGTTCAGACACTGCTGCACCTTGCGCAGCTTCTACTGCTGTCTGCATCACGGATTGACACAGATTTCTGGATTTGACGGACGGTATCTCGGGGCATTTCCTGCATCCGTGAAATCCGGTGAATCCGGTGAATCCGTGATTCAGACACCGCACTCCTCGCAGCTATGGCGCGTCCATCAACCACCTGGCCAGCCGCACCGCGCCCAGGGCAGGCTCCGGCACCGGGGTGATGGGGCTGAGAGCCAGTCCCTGGGCGGTGGCTGCCTGTTGGAAGTTCTGCCTGACGGTAGCGGCGTGGAGAATGACGCCTCCCGCCAGGGCGCAGGGGATGGGCCTCGGCAGCGCCAACCGAGACGCGACGGCCCAAGCCGCTTGGGCCAGCTCCTCGCCCGCGGCCTGCAGGAGCTCTCTTGCCACCTGATCGCCTCGTTCAGCGACGTCCGCCACGAGCTCGGTCAATCCGGCAATCTCTGTGCGCGACAGCGGTGGGCGATAGACGTGGGCGATTAGGTCCTGGGGTTTGTCCAGGGACCAGTGGGTGAGGATCGCCTGCGTGAGCGCCGTCGCCGGGCCCCGCCCGTCGGCGGCACGGGCCACAGCCCGCAGGACCGCCAGGCCGATGGCGTAGCCGCTGCCCTCATCGCCTAGCAGGTAGCCCCAGCCGCCGGCGCGCGCTGGTCGACCTTGAGGGTCCTCGCCATAGATCAGAGAGCCGGTGCCACAGAGCACTGCAATGCCCCAGCTTGCCGGTGTCCCCGCGGACAGGGCCAGCTGTCCATCGTGAACGACGACGGCAGGAATGCCGGGGTAGTGTGCTTCCGCCCACGCCTGGAACATCGCACGGTCACT
>CAZEXX010000201.1:0-7472 GCA_964516885.1 uncultured Anaerolineales bacterium
CTCAGGGCGGGTTGCCGGGGCACTTCTCCAGGAGTGGCCAGGCGCTGGTGGAGGGATGGGCATATGCTATTGCGTTTGGCGATCTGGACGGTGACGGTGATCTCGACCTTGCCGCCGGGAATGCCGGGGAGGCCGCGAATAATCGGAATAGGATCTGGATCAACAACAGATTCGCGCCGGTGGCGGTGGATGACAGCCTCACCGTGATGCCGAACGCAGTCAACGTGGTGCTGAATGTTCTGGCCAACGATGTCGACGCGGACGGCGATGTGCTTGACCTGATCGCTGCCGGCGAACCGGATCGAGGGGGTACCGCTGCCCTCAGCGGGACCACGCATATTCTCTATTCATCAGCCACCGGCTATACCGGGCCGGAGGTCTTCACGTATACCGTGAGCGATCCTGGAGGATTGGCCGATACCGCGGTGGTGACGGTTGAGGTGGGCGGCGCGAATGACGCGCCCGTCGCTCTGGATGACCCAGTTTCCACCGCGGAGGATGTCGCCCTGGATATCGCGGTGCTGGCCAACGACAGCGACCCCAATGGGCAGACGCTGTCGATTGTCGGCGTAGGTCCGTCGCAGTGGGGCACCGCGACGATTGCAGGCACCGCCATCCACTATGCGCCGTTCGAGGACTGGCATGGGATGGATGTGTTTGCCTACACCGTCAGCGATGGCTGGCTGACTGCTACTGCGCGCATCACGGTGACCGTGGCTCCGGTCAATGACCCGCCGACTCTGGACGCTATCGCCGATCTCACACTCCCTGAAGATGCGCCGGCACAGAGGGTTGCCCTGACCGGCATCTCCAGCGGAGCTCTTAACGAGCCTCAGGTGCTGACGGTCACTGCAGAGCGCGTGCTGAACGTGATCCCTGTACCGACCGTTGTCTACACGAGCCCCAATGCGACGGGCGAGCTGGTTTTCCAGCCGGTGCCTGACGCGTTCGGGGTTTCCTACGTGACCGTGGCGATCAGTGACGGCCTGGCGACCACGGAGCGGGACTTTCAGGTGACCGTTGAGTCCGTCAACGATGCCCCGTCCTTCGTCCTGCCGGCACCCCTGGTGATCGACGAGGATGCGGGGCCGCAGACCGTGGGTGTCGGGGCGATAACCTTTGGCCCGAGCAACGAGATCGATCAGCGTCCCGCACTGACGCTGACAGCCACGTCCACCGATCCGGCGGTTGTGCCCCATCCGGCGATCTCCTACAACAACACCGCGGGTACGTACACATATGCCAACATGAGCTTCACCTCGCCACCGGATGTCTACGGCGTGGCGACCTTGGTGGTGACATTGACTGATGGGATCTCGACCACGACGCAGAGCTTGCTTGTCACGGTGACTCCGGTCAACGATCCACCGACTTTGGATGCTCTCGGCAGCATGACCTTCTCTGAGGATGGCGCGGCGCAGTCCGTGGCGCTGTCCGGTATTGGTGCGGGCCCGAACGAGAGTCAGACACTCGTGGTTACAGCACAGTCGACGGTTCCCGACTTGCTGCCGCGCCCGACTGTCACGTATCATAGCCCTGATGCAGCCGGGAGTCTCTCCGTTGTCCCCGCAGCCGATCGCTACGGAACGGCGACGGTCTGGGTGACGGTGACAGATGGCCTCGCGGAGACGGGACAGAGCTTCCCGGTGACGATCTCACCGGTGAACGATGCCCCGACGATGAGTCCGATAGCCGGGATCCACCTGGATGCCGGTGGGGCAGCGCAGAGTGTGCCGATCACGGGCGTTGGGCCTGGTCCCTACGAGAGCCAGCCTCTGACGGTCACGGCAGTGTCACACGATTCTGGACTGGCGGCGCTGTCGCCGGTGGACTATGCGAGCCCGGCTGCCACGGGTTCGGTGACGGTGACTCCTGCCGGCACGGGATTCGGTGTGACGGTTGTGGATGTCACGGTGAGCGACGGGCTGGCGGAGACAACACGCACCTTTGACGTGACCGTGCATCCGATCTTTCAAGTCTTTGATACATCGGCGTCGTGGGACTCTGTCTCTGTTACCTGCACGCGCGAGATCGCGGGCACGACGATGACGCCTGCCAGTTTCAGCGTGCACGGCAGCCAGACCGGTGTGCGGTTGGGCAGCACCAGTGCTGTGCCCGTGCCGCACGATGGGTTCGTGTTTGGATTGGCCAGCTTTGAGCCCGACCGTGACTTCCTGCCTGGTGAGCGTGTGATGATCTCGCTGTCCGGGGACGTGGAATCAGCTGATGGCCGGTCCCTGCCGGCTACTACACAGCAGCTGCGAGTGCCGGTCGGCGGCGGATCCGGCCTCTTCCATCAGGTTGACCCCTATGAGGTGGATGTGCCGTTTACTGCGGCTTCCCTGGTGACCTTCTTCCGACCCCAGAGCGTGTTGGATTCACAGGCTGTGGCGTTGGGAGATCTGGATGGCGACGATGACCTGGATGCCTTTGTCGCCAGGAACGGCGCGGGCAGTACCGTGTGGTTCAACGACGGCACCGGTACGCTGATCGAGAGCGGGCAGGTCATGGGGGCGGCCAACAGCTGGGCTGTGGCGCTGGGGGATGTGGATGGTGATGGCGACCTTGATGCCTTTATCGGCAACTACGGGGGCGCCAATACCGTCTGGCTGAATGATGGTGGTGGCGTCTTCAGCGACAGCTCCCAGCGGCTGGGCGACGCCGACACGTATGCCGTCGCGCTGGGGGATCTGGACAGCGACGGCGATCTGGACGCTGTAACGGGCACCGACCTGGGCCAGGCGAACCGGCTCTGGATGAATGATGGCACCGGTGTTTTCAGCGATGGCGGGCAGACACTGGGTTATTCAAGTACCCGGGACATCGCATTGGGAGACCTTGACGGTGATGGGGATCTGGATTGTCTCCTCGGGAATGCCGGCAACTCGCCCAATCAAGTCTGGCTCAATCAAAGCGCGCAGGGCGCGGACGGTGCCTTTGTGGACAGTGGCCAGCGGCTGGGGCTGGCCGATACGTCTGCCGTAGCTGTTGATGATCTTGATGGTGACGGCGATCTCGACGTCTTTGTCGGCAATATGGCCGGCCAACCTAACGAGGTTTGGTTCAATGTTGGGGGCACGTTCATTGACAGCGGGCAGCGGCTGTCCGGCAACGCCACATCTACGGTTGCCCTGGGCGATCTGGATGCCGACGGGGATCTGGACGTGTATGCGGGCAATGTGAGATACGGTCTTGTGACAGAGGCGCCCGACGGCATCTGGCGCAACGATGGCCACGGTGGCTTTGTATCCACCGGACAGGAGATCGGCGCCTGGGATTCGCTCTCTGTGGATCTCGGCGATGTGGACGGCGACGGTGACCTGGATGTGTTTGCGGGCACCAGCAATGGCGTGGAACAGCCCAACATGGTCCTGCGCAACTACCCGACGCCCCCCGTGGCGCGTGACGTCGTGGTTGTGGTTGCGCGCGATGTGGCTGCAGAGGTCGATGTTCTGGCGGGGGATCGCGATCTCGATGGCAGCGTGCTGAGCGTCGGCGGCGTCGGCGAGCCGCTTGTGGGTCAGGCCTGGACCGATGGTCGCGTGGTGATATATGAGCCGCTACCGGGCTTCACGGGACAGGATGTCTTCACCTACACCGCGCGAGATGCGGATGACCTTCAGGCGATGGCCGAGGTGCACGTGAGTGTGATGGCCGAGGCCCTGACGGCCACGGTCGATGCCACAGGTGGCGGCATCCTGATCTGGGCGGATGCTCAGAGCTATGTGACAGTGGTTGAGGTCCCGCCCGGCGGTGTCACGGTCGCCACGGAGCTGAGGCTTGCTCTGCTGCCGGACCAGGCCCCCCCCGATGGCACCATTGGCATTTGCCGGGCCGGTCGTAGAGCTAACTGCCAGCCGGGATGGCGTGCCGTTGCCGGACTTCGTGTTCGCGGCTCCGGTCATGCTGACGGTGCGCACGGGCGAGCTCGATGGCGGTGCTTGGGATGCGACGACGTTGGGCCTGCGGCGCTGGGACGGCGATGCCTGGACCGACACAGGGCTTGATCCACTTGGGGCCGGCGACCGAGTGGATGCGCCGGCCGTGCTGCCTGCCTATTCAGTGTTGACGCTGAACGGCGGGCAATTCGCTCTTTTGGGGTTAACGAAGCCTGACCAAACTCACGTCTATCTCCCGCTGGTGCTCAATCAGAGCGATGGAGGGGTCCATGAGCAGTAGGCATAGAGATTCCGGCAGTCTGCGCAATTGGTGCTATCTAGCTGCAGCTTTGTTGGCCCTGGGCGTCGTGTTGTCGGCTCAACCGTGGTCCGTTCTTGCCGCCACCGGTCCGCGCCTCGCAGACTCGGATGCGGAGGCTGCGGTGCAGCGGGCGTGGCAGGATGCGAAGAGGATCGGTGCGTATCGCTACACGACCGACATCGTCCAGATGACGTGGCCGGCCCTCAGGGTTGAGAATGCGGGCCAGGTCGCTTCGGAGGAACGCATCTACATTGAGGGCGAGACCGATCTGCCGGCCGAGACCATGCGCATGCGGCTTTGGTCTGACGACGGCAGCGTCGCCAATCCCGAGGGCAGCGTTGAGTTGAAGGTCGAGGACGGCAAGCAGTGGGGGCGTGTCGGCACGGATGCCTGGCGCGAGGTGGAGGCCGGGACGTCGCTGTTTGCACCGGGCAACGATGTACTGGGTTACCTTGCGGGGGCCACGAAGATTGTCGAGGCCGGGGACGAGACGCGGGCGGGCGTGACCTTCACGCGGTACACCTTTGACGTAGACGGTCCGGCGTTCGCGGAGCACATGAAGGCTCAGCTCGAATCTGAGATGCTCAGAAGCGGCGAGTTGCCGCCGGGCGTGGATCTGGCGACGCCGGCTCTGTATGCCGGCATGACGGGCACCGGGGAGATATGGCTTGACGACGCCGGGCTCCCTCTTCGGATCTCGCTTGATGTACTCTTTCCACCGACTGCTTGGGAGCAGGCAGAGGCACAGATCACAACCGACTTTGCCGGTTGGGACGCCGGCGCAGCGGCGTCCTCGGGATCGTGGCTCCCGGCGGCCGCCGAGATGCGGCAAACTTCCCAGAATCTCAGCTTCTTTGGCGGCGTGGTCGCCCTGGTGGCGGCAAGCCTGATCTGGCGCCGGTCCCGCTGGCTGTACGCCGGGTTCGTCGCCATCCTGATCTTCTCAATGGTCGTTGTGCCACTGATACGGGCCGACAAGGTGCAGGCGTTTGCGGCTGAGCAGTCGGCGCAACAGGCTGCCCACGATCGGGAGGTCTCCCAGGGCGAGGCCGCGCGTGCGGCCCAGGCTCAGGTAACCGCGTCGGACTTCGATCCGCGCGTGAACCCGCTTGATGCGGGATCAAAGGCCCTGGATCTTGGTGCCGTGGCTTCTGCTATGCCCTCGTCGCTGCTGCTGGATAATGCTGTCGTGCCCAATGTACCAGAGGCTGACACGGACGGGGACGGCCTGACCGATGCAGAGGAAGTCGATGCGTGCACCGAATCCGGTGTAAGCTGTGCGTTCGGCGACAGTGCCTGTCTGGCTGCGGCTGCTGACTCCGATGGCGATGGGCTGTCAGATGGTGTTGAGGTGATCGACTTGGGAACCCATCCGTGTTTGGCCGATACGGATGGCGATATGATCGATGACCGCATCGAAGTCGAGGGTTTTGAATCACATGGCGTGCAGTGGTATCTCGATCCCACGGCGCCGGACACGAATCACGACGGCATCTCGGATACATCGGAGTGCTACGGACTCACCAGTCTCAACCTCGGGGGCGCACAATCCGGCTGCCCCGACACCGACGGTGATGGCGACCCTGATCCTTTCGACGTGGACGATGACGGCGATGGCGTGCCGGACAACGCCGATCTGGCGCGCACGACGGCGGTGGGCGGGGCAAGGAATGGTGCCGGCAGTGTGACCGGCCTGGAGGACGGGGCTTTGGATCTGGATCTGACGTGGTCTGCCGGCTCCATTGGAGCGCCGGTCTTCGTTGACCTGCAGTACCGGCCCACTGACCCCGACCATCTGTGGTACAGCCTGAGCGTGCTGGATTGGCCTGCAGGGGACCGGGATGGCCAGATCAAGCGTGTCCTCGACACCACGTTCGAGGACGCAAATGCGGCGCTGGGCCACGACAGCGGACCCAAGGATGATGAAGGCGACATGCGGCTGATCCCGATGCTGGAGATCGAGATCCCCTTCTATGATGCCCAACACTACGGCAACCTTCCCGTTCTGGCGGGGGCGCCTGAGCTGTCCGCCAGCAGGCCGATCACGGCGTGGCTGGATGTGAGCCAGACCGATGCTTTTCAGATGTCGGTGCGCTACAAGGATGACAGTTCCGAGCCCACCGTCCTCGTCTACGTGCCGGCGACGCTCGTGCGTGACCGCGACAGCAACAGCCCGGTGGCCTTCTCGTCCCGGATCCTGTACCGGCCTCAGGATCTGGACTTCGGAGAGGCGCAGACCGCGCGATTGGTGTGGCTGGTCGAAGCGATAACAGACTATTGTGACGTTCCTGACTATATCGTAGATAACTCGGCCTTGGTGGATAGTTGGTGTGCTGCTCCGGAAAACTGGAAGCCGAATCCACCGCGGATCATCCACTCCTACTATGAGGATTGGTATGTGACCGGCATGGCGGCACGCGAGGACCACGGCGTGGATGTCGCGGTGATCTTTGAGGAGGCCGACTCGCCCGACCGCGATCCTGACTACGAGCGCTACCTTTGGCAAGTCGCGGACAGCCTGGGCCAGACCTTTGTGACGGGGCGGAGCAGCGAGGTGTCCGGATCGCCGGTGCGCGACATCACCGTATCGGAGATAGAGCGCCGGTATGCAATCACGTCGACGGCTACCGTTGAGGAACGGTGGGGGATCGCTCCAGAACTGAAGGTGCTCAACGTCGAGACCTTTGCATTCGCCGACCAGACTATGCTGGCGGCCCTGGCCATCACGCATACTGAGCGCATCCTCAACGATCACTTCACGGATAGCGCCGGCCAGCCCAAGGTGACCGCGCCGACGCTGCTCTTTGCCCGCGAGGAATGCTACCGCAGCGCGAGCATGGAGAGCAGCCTGTCCGGACTTGTGATCGACAACAGCGTCAGCCTCTCTCTGGATGCGTCGGTCGCGTATGATGAGGTCCTGGCAGGACTGAATTGGGCGCCCTATCGCTGGGAGTCTGCGACCGGTTGGGAGCCGTACCCGATCGACGAGTACTGGACTGCATTGGCAGACACCTTGGCCGCGATTTTCTCCGATGTACCTGGTGATGCCGACGGCTATGAGAATCGGGGCCGGGTTCTGCTCTCGCAGAACTACTACCTGGCGCTCTATCACGGCGTGAGTGCTGTCGTTGAGGCCGGCACCGTCGTTCTGGACACCACCAGCGACGGCGTCAGCGATATCTGGCTTTCATCGCGCTGGTTAGGCGTGTTGAACATCCCGCTGCTCATCACCAAGCAGATCATCACCGGCGCAATCGAGGCCATCAGCAAGC